>JASFVN010000091.1:0-14377 GCA_050049805.1 Gemmatimonadota bacterium | reverse complement strand
GGCGGTCCGCCGCGCCGTGGAGATCATCATGGCCACGGCCGGAGGGACCCCGGATCCAAAAGTGCTGGATGCCTGCCCGAGGCCATGGGAGGGGCTCGAAGTGAGCCTGCGGCTGGCCAGGATCAAGACGGTTCTCGGAGTTTCCCTTTCGAAATCCGAGGTCGTAGACCTCCTGGCCCCCCTGGGGTTCAAGGTGACCGAGGAAACCGAAGGGACCCTGACCTTCGCTGTTCCCGGCTTCCGCAGCTACGACACCTGCAGGGAGGTCGACCTGATCGAGGAGGTGGCCCGGACCTACGGGTACGATCGGTTCCCAAGCGATATGGGGCCCTTCCGCCCGGGCACGGTACCGGACCACCCCCTTTTCCAGCTTGAGGACGAACTCCGAGATCTTTTGGTGGGAGAGGGATTTCTGGAAGCTCAGACCATGGCTTTCGCCCCTGAAGGTGAGGGTGTCGTGGAGGTCAACAATCCGGTCTCGAAAGAAGAGGCCTGGCTCCGGACATCCTTGATCCCGGGCCTGGTGCGGCGGGTCGAATACAACTTCGCCCGGGGAGTCCGGGATGTCCGGCTCTTCGAAATGGGGAACGTATTCCTCGCGCCGGACCAGGATGGGGGACCGAAGGCTCCGCCCAGGGAGGAGGCCCGCCTGGGGCTTATCGTCACCGGCGCCCAGGCCCCCCGGCACTGGAGCGGGCAGGGGAGGGAAGTCGACCTTTGGTACCTGAAGGGCCTCCTCCACCGTCTCCTGGAGGGGTGTCGCATGCCGGAGGCGACGCTGGTCCCGGGAGGGGAAGCTCATCCGTGGGTCCTGGCATCCGAGGCCTTCCGGGTGGAAGGTCCCTCTGGGGAGATTTCGGGGCTGGCCGGCCGCGTCGATGGATCGCAAATCGACGCTCCGGCCTGGGCCGGGCCGGTTTGGGCTTTGGAGCTGATTCTTCCGGCGGAACCGGCCCCTCGGCCCACTCCGGTATACGAACCGCCACCGGCCTTCCCGGGTGTGGACAGGGACTTGGCTCTTCTCCTGCCGAGGGGTATGCCGGTGGAGGAGGTCGAGGCGGTGATCCGAGCTGTTGCCGGGCCTTTACTTGTGGAACTGGCGGTCTTCGATTTGTATGAAGGAGAGGGGATCCCGGAGGACCACCGATCGGTGGCTTTCCGGCTCCGGTACCAATCGGACCAACGAACCCTCACCGATGAGGACGTGGAAACGTCTTTGACAACGGTGACGAATCGTCTTCGGGAGGAGCTTGGTGTCGAACCGAGAGGATAAGGGAAGGGCAGGTGAGCAGGAGGTCGCAGCCTTCGACCAGCTGGAGGAAACGGTCGACGGTGCCGTCGCCCGGCTGAAGGAGTTGCGGAGCCAGCTTTCCGAGACCCGGGACGCAGGCCAGGAGATGAAAGAACTCCTCCGGAAGTTCACGGAGGGAGAGGAAGAGCCGACCCGGCTCTTGACGAAGCTCAAAAACCTGGAAGCGGAAAACCAGGATCTCCTGGAACGTCTTCGAAGGGGAAAAGAGGGTGTCGAACGTCTTTTGGCCCGGATCCGATTCCTCGAGGAGCAGGGGTAATGGCGGAAAACAGCGAGAGAAGTCCGGTTACGGTCCGCATCGGGGGCGAGGATCACACCATCCGGGCCAACGTGGAGCCCGAATACACGCGAAGGTGCGCCCGATGGGTGGACGATCGCATCACAGAGATCCGGAGCCAATTGGGGCTCATCGAGAGTCATAAAGCCGCCATTCTCGCCGCCCTCTCCATCACTGACGAGCTCTTCCAGGCCCGAGCACAACTGGAGGAGTCGAAAGAGTGGGCGGCGAAACGGGCGGAATCTCTCTCATTTCGCCTCGAGGGTGCTCTGAGGGAGGCGGAAGAGGACTCCTCCAACCCGTAGAACGCCCCTCTGGATCCCCATCCGCCGTCAGCTCTGGGGGAACGAAGGACCCGGTGGTTCTTGGCCCCCGTTCCGGAGTTCCTTGATTTTCCTGGGCCGTAAGTCCTATAGTTTCACTGGCTTTAGACCTTTTTTTCGCATCCGTTACATACGGTGCGGGTCTTTGTACATACACCGCCCACCCTTCGGACGCTGAGCGTTCGAGTTTCGGAGTGCATAGATGAATCCCCTGGACATCGCGCTGGCGGTGGTCGCCGCTGTGCTTGCCGTTTCGGGCTTCCTCCTCGGGAGAGGCCGGGAGAGGGCTCGGCAGGCCCGGGAGCGGGAGGCCGCTAGGGACGAAGCGTCCCAGATCAGAAGACGGGCCCGAGAGGAAGCGGAGAGCATCAAGGAGTCTGCCCTCCTCGCCGGTAAGGAAGAGGCGTTCCGGCTGCGTGAAGAGTGGGAAAAAGAGGAGGATCGCCGCCGGGAAGAAATCGAGCGCCTGGAGCGACGACACGACGAGCGTTCCGAGTTCCTGGACCGAAAGTTCGACAGCCTCAGTGAGCGTGAGGAGAAGCAAGAAGAAAGGGCCCGGGAGTTGGATCGGCAGGAGCAATCCCTCCGGGACCGTACGCAGAATGTGAGCGCCCTGGAGCAGGAGGCTCAGGAACGCTTGGAAGGGCTGGCGGGCCTGTCCAGTGAGGAGGCCAAGAAGCAGCTCATGGCCGCCATGGTCGATGAGGCCAGGGCCGATGCTGCCAACGACCTCCGGGAGATCAAGGAAGAAGCGACTCGCACCGCGGACCGGGAAGCCAAGAAGATCCTGGCCCTCTCAATTCAAAGGATGGCCGCAGATCAGACCGCTGAGACCACCGTATCCGTGGTCCAGCTTCCCTCCGACGAAATGAAGGGTCGCATCATTGGCCGGGAGGGCCGGAACATCCGGGCCTTTGAACAGGCTACGGGCGTAGATGTCATCATCGACGATACACCCGAGGCCGTGGTCCTTTCCGGCTTCAATCCCGTCCGACGGGAAGTGGCCCGCATCGCCCTGGAGAAGCTCATCGAGGATGGGCGAATCCACCCAGGTCGCATCGAAGAGACGGTGGCCAAGAGCGAAAAAGAGGTGGAACAGGGGATGCGGGAGGCGGCGGAGGAGGTTCTCTACGGCCTTGGCATCCACAACGTCCATCCGGAAATCGTGAAGGTTCTGGGTCAGTTGAAGTTCCGGACCTCCTATGGCCAGAACCAGCTGCATCACGCCCGGGAGGTAGCGGTCCTGGCAGGAAACATGGCTGCCGAGATGGGCCTGGACATCCAGATGACCAAGAGAGCCGGATTGCTCCACGACATCGGCAAAGGGCTCACGCACGAGCAGGAGGGGACCCATGTGGAACTGGGCTGGCGCCTCTGCAAAAAGCACAAAGAGCCCGACCTGGTTCTGAACGCCATCAAAGCCCACCACGACGAAGAGCCCCACCACTTCCCGGAGACCTTTCTGGTCACGGCGGCCGACGCCATCAGTGGCTCCCGTCCCGGGGCCCGTCGGGAGATGTTCGAGGGCTACGTGAAGCGCCTGGAGAAGCTGGAGGAGATCGCCACCGAGCATCCCGGGGTGGAGCGGTGCTTCGCCATTCAGGCCGGCCGGGAGCTCCGGGTGATGGTCCAACCCGAGAGAGTCTCCGACCAGGAGATGGCCCAGATCTCGGAGGCTGTCGCGCGAAAGATCGAGGGCGAGCTCCAGTACCCCGGACAGATCAAAGTGGTGGTGATCCGGGAAACCAGGGCGGTGGATTTCGCACGGTAAGGACCTGGAGAGGAACCAGAGGCCCCGGAGGGCGCAGGTATGCCGCTTCGCGTACAGATCGACGCCGAGAAACGAGTCATCCTGGCCTCGGGCCAGGGGGTCGTGACCGATCAGGATCTGCTGGATTATGTGGAGGAGTACCTCGGCGGCCGTGAATTGGGTGGGTTCAACGAGCTCTTCGACCTCTCGGAGGCCGACGTGAGGGACCTCACCTACGCCGGCCTCTCGGCGGTGGCCGCCGCAGCGGCTGCCACGGACCCAGCCCAGGGCCCCGTCAAGATCGCCATACTCGTCTCGGAGACCCGGGGCATGGGCGTTTCCAGGCTTTATCAGTCTCTTCGTGAATCCAAGGGCGGGCGGCGCCACACCCGGGTATTCTGGGACCCGACGGAGTGTCGGGAATGGTTGGGCCTGGAATCCTGACTGCCCCATTCTCACCGCAGACCTGACTCCTCCGACCGGGGGCGTCATGGACCCGAGAAGTTGTTAGATTCACTGCCATGCTTTGCCCGGGGACGGCCCTGACGGGTCCTGGACATCGCCCCGGCTTTCTTTGAACCGGAACGAGACAGGGACTTTCACATGAGCGCCGAAATCATTTCAGGGAAAGAGATTGCCCAGGCCATTCGGGGGGAGACCAAAGACCGGGTGGCGGCGTTGAAGGAGAACCACGACTTCACCCCGGGCCTGGCCACCGTTCTCGTGGGCGAGGACCCCGCCAGCCAGAGTTACGTGGGGATGAAGAACAAGGCCGCCAAGGAATTGGGGATCTACAGCCGGCAGATCACCCTGGACGCGGACATCTCCGAAGCCGAGCTTCTGGGCCTCGTGGAAGGCTTGAATGCCGATCCTGAGATCCACGGCATCCTGGTGCAGCTCCCCCTGCCGAAACACATCGACGAGGCGAAGATCCTCCTGGCCATCGACCCCGACAAGGACGTGGACGGCTTTCACCCGATGAACGTCGGCAAGCTATCCACCGGGGCCACGGAGGTCCTGGCGCCCTGTACCCCCGCCGGCATCGTGGAGATGCTGATTCGGTCGGGAAACGATCCGTCGGGAAAACACTGTGTGATCGTCGGGCGATCCAACATCGTGGGCCGGCCCATGGGCTCCCTTCTTCTTCGAAAGGCTCCCGGCGGAAACGCCACCGTCACCACTTGCCACAGCCGGACGCCGGACCTGGGGGCCATGACCCGGCTGGCGGACATCCTCATCGTGGCCATTGGATGGCCGAACACGGTTACAGCCGACATGGTCAAACCGGGGGCAGTGGTCATCGACGTGGGGACCAACCGCGTGGACGACGATACCCGTGAGCGAGGCTGGCGCCTGGTGGGGGACGTAGCCTTCGACGAAGTGAAGGAGGTGGCCAGCGCGATCACCCCGGTTCCCGGCGGTGTCGGGCCCATGACCATCACCATGCTCATGTGCAACACAGTGGATGCGGCTGTCCGCCTGGCCGGGATCCAGGAGTAGTACCATCCCTCGTAAGCAGGATCCCTCGGGCCAGAGCGGGAACCTGGACCTCTTCGAACCGGTGCCAGGGGGGGAGGGGGAGCCGAACAGCTCTCCCTCTGCTGAGCCCGCTGTCTGGACCGTATCGGAGATCAACAAAGCCGTTCGGGCCCTCCTGGAGGAGGCCCTCCCGCCCCTCTGGGTTTCGGGGGAAGTGGCGAACTGGAAGCGAGCCGCCTCGGGTCACTGCTATTTCACGCTGAAAGACGAATCTGCCCAGCTCCGCTGCGTGATGTGGCGCGGTGAGGCGGCGAAGCTCCCCATGGATCCGGACGAGGGCATGCGGATCCGGGTGTTCGGGCAGCTCACCGTCTACGAGGCCCGGGGAGAATATCAGCTCTCGGCCCGGATGCTGGACGCCGAGGAGGGGGAGGGGCTGTGGAAGCTGGCCTTCGAGCGGTTGAAGAAGAAACTGGACGAAGAAGGGCTGCTTCGCCCCGAGAGTAAACGGCGGCTTCCCCGTTTCCCCGAGGCCGTGGGGGTGGTTACCTCCCTCACCGGCGCAGCCCTCCACGACATCCTCACTGTGCTCCGCCGGAGGGCTCCCTGGCTCCGGGTCGTGGTTCGCGGTGCCCGAGTGCAAGGCGAAGGGGCCGCGGTCGAGATCGCCGAGGCCTTGCGGACCCTGGCCGCGTCGGGCCTCGTGGAGGTTGTCATCGTGGGGAGGGGAGGGGGCAGTCTGGAAGACCTCTGGGCCTTCAATGAGGAACCGGTGGCACGGGCCGTTTCGGAGTGCCCCGTTCCCGTCGTCTCGGCCGTGGGACACGAAGTGGACGTGACCATTTCGGATCTGGTAGCAGATCTCCGGGCTGCTACACCTTCCGCCGCCGCGGAGGCCGTGGCCCCCGACGTGGAAGAGATTCTCAGGTACCTGGAGGGAGCAGGGGCCCGATTGGCCCAAGGTCTGCGGCGCAGCGTAACGGCGCCCCGGAGGACCCTTTCCGAGATCAGGGGTAGGCTGGTACGAGTCGCCAAAGACCTTGTCCCTCCCAGGCGCCGGGTCGTGGTGGACGCAAGAACCGCTCTGGCCAGGGCAGCCCGGGACAAAGTTCAATCTCGACGCTTCGCTTTGGTGAGGTTGGGGGAGAAGATGAACGCCCTCTCGCCCCTTTCCACGTTGAAACGGGGGTATGCCGTACCGCTGGCGCCCACGGGACGAGTCCTGAGGTCCACGGAAGACTTCTCTCGAGGAGAGGAGTTTCGGCTGAGGGTCGTGGATGGTCGCGTCCACGCAGAAACCACCAGAATCGAGAAGGACGAGGTCGACCATGAATGACGATTCGACGGCCGACGGGCCGGGCACCGGAGAAGGAGGGGAGGAAAACCTCGAATCCCGCCTTCGACGCCTGGAGGAGATCGTGGGCCAGCTCGAGACCGAGGAGCTGGAGCTGGATCGGGCTCTGGCTCTTTTCGAAGAGGGCGTGGCCCACGTGAAAGAGGCAAACAAGGCATTGGCGGCGGCGGAGCTCCGGGTGGAAGAGCTCCTGGGGGAGGACGGCTCGACCCGGCCCCTGGACGAGGACGAGGGATGATCCCGGACTCCTCCGGTGTGGATCTCAAGGGCTATTTGGCCCGGGAGAGAGAGAGGGTAGAGGCGAGTTTGGAGGAAGCCCTCTCCTTTCTCCTTCCACAGGTACCTCCTGCGTTCCAGGGGGCCGTGGCCCATGGGGTAACGAGCGGGGGCAAGCGCCTGCGGCCCATTCTCTGCGTGGCGGCCTATCGGGCTTCCGGTGGGGAGGGGGAAGGCATTTATGGCCTGGCCGTGTCTCTGGAGCTGATCCATGCCTACTCCCTCATGCACGACGATCTTCCGTGCATGGACGACGCGGAGCTTCGTCGAGGTGAGCCCACGACCCACAAGCTCCACGGGGAGGAAGCCACCACCATAGGCGGAGCCCTCCTGATACCGGCGGCCGTCCTTCAGGCGTACGAGGGCGCCTGTCGTATGGGGCTGTCCGGGGGCCGGTGCCGGCGCCTGGCCCAGGAACTCTCCAGGGCCGCCGGAGGCGGAGGGATGGTGGGTGGGCAAGTCCTGGACCTCCTGGGGGAGGATCAATCCCTCACCAAGGCCGATTTGGACGACCTGCACCGACGGAAAACAGGGGCTCTGCTCCGGGCCTCTCTTCGGATGGGAGGGATCGCTTCAGGCGCGAGCCCCGAGATGCTGGAGGGGCTGGATCGGTATGGGGAAGCCATTGGTTTGGCCTTTCAGATCGCAGATGACCTCCTCGACGCCACAGCGTCTGCAAAAGACCTGGGGAAGAACCCCTCCGATGCCGAGCTTGGCAAATCCACCTACGTATCCCTCTTCGGCATTCCGAAAGCGACCCGAATGGCAGAGGATCTGGTGGACGACGCCGTCGAGGCCTTGAGGACGGGAGGGCTGGATTCCCCTGAGTTGGAAGCCCTGGCTCGCTACATCGTAGAGCGGAAGCGATGAAACCCTCCAGGGTGCCTAACACAGCCCGGTTTTCGTAACTTTAATGATTAGGTTCCTTCGGAGAGGAGACAGGGCACGTGTCCCTCCTAGAACGGGTTAAGAGCCCCAAAGACATCAAGAAACTTTCCCGGGAAGAACTCCATGAGCTGGTCCGGGAGGCTCGGGAGCGTCATATCGATGTGGTGTCGGAGGTGGGAGGGCACTTTGGTGCCACCCTCGGTGTGGCGGAGCTCACGGTGGCTCTTCATTACATCTTCGACACACCCAGGGACAAAGTGGTGTGGGATACCGGTCATCAGGCCTATATCCACAAGATTCTGACGGGCCGAAACGACCGGATTCTCTCTATTCGAAAGAAGGACGGCCTGGCTCCTTTTTGTCGGAGGGATGAATCCGAGTACGATGCCTTCGGAGCGGGCCATGCCGCTACCTCCATCTCTTCGGCCTGGGGCATGGCCGTCGCCCGGGATTTGAACCGGGACGATTTCTCTGTGGTGGCCGTTATCGGCGACGGTGCCATGGGCTGCGGCCTGGCCTACGAGGCGCTGAACAACGCCGGCCACACCGGTCGAGACTTCATCGTCGTCCTCAATGACAATGAGATGTCCATTGCCCCCAACGTCGGGGCCATGAACAAATACCTCACCTCCATGATCACCAACCCGATGTACAACAAGGTTAGGCGGGAGGTGAAGGACCTGATCCACAAGGTGCCCACCAGCCTGGGCGAGGTGATGGAGCACTTCGCCTATAAAGTGGATGAGAGCGTGAAGAATATCTTCATGCCTGGCATGATTTTCCAGGAGTTGGGATTCCGGTATATTGGACCCATCGAGGGCCACGACCTTGACGCCCTGGTGGAGCGCTTCGGTGCGGTGAGGCACATGAAAGGGCCCATCCTGGTCCACGTCCTCACCCAGAAAGGGAAGGGATTCAAGCCGGCCGAAGAGGATCCCTTCAAATGGCATGCCGCCAAGCCCTTCGACAAGGATTCGGGGAACGCTACCAAGAGCGGCGGGGGTGGACTTCCACGCTACCAGAAGGTGTTCGGGAAGGGTCTGTTGGAGCTGGGTGAAATGGATCCGAAGGTGGTGGCCATCACCGCCGGCATGAGAGACGGAACCAGTACCGATCTTTTCGGGGAGGCCTTTCCCGACCGGTTTTTCGACGTGGGGATCGCCGAGGGCCATGGCGTGACCTTCGCCGCTGGCCTGGCGGCGGAGGGCATTCGCCCCGTGGTGGCCATCTACTCCACCTTTCTCCAGCGAGGGTACGACGGGGTGGTTCACGATGTGGCCCTACAGAACCTGCCGGTGGTGTTCGGAATGGACCGTGCCGGAATCGCCGGAGCCGACGGTCCAACCCACCACGGCACCTTCGATATCAACTACATGCTCTCCATTCCGGGCATGACAGTCACCGCTCCCAAAGACGGATCGGAGATGTTGGCCCTCCTCCGGATGGGCGTGAAGCGCGGGGAGGGACCGACTTCCATTCGATGGCCCCGGGAGGCCGTGCCCGCCCCGGTACCCCACATATCGGAGATTCCCGAGGTGGAGTACGGGACCTGGGAAATCCTCCGGAAGGGCAAAGGAATTGCCATCCTGGCCGTGGGAACCATGGTCCTGGAGAGTGTCAAGGCGGCGGAAGCCCTGGCGGAATCGGGAATCGAAGCTACCGTCGTGAATTGCCGATTCATCAAGCCCCTGGACATGGACACCCTTCGAGAACTCCTACCGCATCACACGAAGATCCTGACGGTGGAAGAGGGTGCGGTGGCGAACGGGTTCGGCGCCTATCTGGCCCGGGAGTTGAGTGAGGTTTCCGAGGCCGCCGCCGTCAAGGTTCGCACGCTGGGGATCCCCGATGAGTTCGTCGCCCACGGCGGTAGAGCAGAGCTCCTGAGGGATATCGACCTGGACTCCCAGGGAATCGAGAAATGGGCCCGGGAGATGGTGGACGGTGAAAGAAGAAGAGGGATTCCTGCCCTGGAAACGGCTTGAAGATGACTGAGACGTTCGACTCCATGGTGCGCCCTTCCCAACCCTCCTCTTTCAAGCGGATCGGTCTGGTGGGAAAGACCGGACAACCGGACCTTCCCTCGGTCCTGGGGCGTCTCCAATCCATCTTCGACGCACACGGGGTCCAGGTGGTCTTCCAAGGCATGCTTCAGCCCGGCGATCCCCCGGGTCCTGAAGTCGCGGGCACCCTGGAAAACGGCGTGGATCTCCTCATCACCCTGGGGGGTGACGGGACACTCCTTTGGGGTGCCCGCCTGGTAGCTGAGAAGGACGTGCCGGTGCTGGGCATCAACCTGGGCCACATGGGTTTTCTGACCTCCATCAGCCTTGACGGGATCGAGGACGGACTGGGGCGGTTGTTCTCAGGAGACTACTTCCTGGATCAACGGTCCACACTGGAAGCCCGCCTGGTCCTGGAGGATGGCGTCGAGCACGCCCGATACATTGCCCTGAACGACTTCGTCATCCACAAGAGGGGCATGGCCAGGGTCACTCGCCTGGAACTCCTGGTGGGGGAGGGGGAGGAGCAGGAAGAAATCGGCGGCTTTTCCGGTGACGGGGTGGTCCTCTGTACGCCCACAGGATCTACAGCCTACTCCCTTTCGGCTGGCGGTCCCATCGTGGCCCCCGGGATGAACAGCATCGTCGTCACCCCCATCTGCCCCCATACCCTGGCTGTCCGCCCACTCGTTATCTCGGGGCAGGAGACGGTGACGGTCCTCCCCCTGGACCGGGCCGGAAAGCTCGTGTTGACGGTGGACGGTCAGGAGGAGGCAGAGCTTTCCCACGGAGAATCCGTGATCATCCGGCAGGCCCATGCCCAGGTTCACCTGATTCGAATCCCCGGCCAGACCTTCTTCTCGACCCTGCGGCAAAAGCTGAACTGGGCCATCCGTCCCCACGGCGACGGCTGATGGACTCCGTACCCCATTGAGATGCCCCTGGAGGCCCTCCTAGATTCAGGGCCATGCTCATCGAACTCCGGGTCCGGGACTACGCCGTCATCGACGACCTGTCGCTGGAGCTTAAGCCTGGACTGAACGTGCTTTCCGGCGAGACCGGTGCAGGGAAATCCCTGATCGTAGGGGCCCTCTCCCTTCTCGTGGGAGAGCGGGCCTCTTCTCAAACCGTCCGTAAGGGGGCCGCCAAAGCCGTGGTGGAGGCGGCCTTCGACCTCTCCAAGATGCCAGGGATGGAGGAGCAGCTCTCAGAGCTGGGATTTCCGGAGGAAGACGGCCTCCTTCTCCTCAAGCGGGAGGTGGCTTCCGAGGGCAGGAACCGGGCCTGGGTGAACGGCTCACCGGCCACGGCCTCATCGGTCGGTGCCTTGGGGGCTCGACTCCTCGATATCCACGGTCAGCACGAGCATCAGAGCCTCCTGGAGCCGAAGGCGCAGCGAAGGATCCTGGACGTGTACTCCGGCGCTTCAGAGACGGCTGACCGGGTGGAGGAGCTCTTTCGCCAGCTGGCGGAGGAACGCCGTGAGCTGGCGGACAAAAAGGCCAGGCTCACCGAGTTGGAGAGCAGAGCCGAGTTCCTTCGGTTTCAACTCTCCGAGATCGATGGTGCCAAGCTCGACGAGGACGAAGAGGAGGCGCTGGAGGAAGAAGCCCGGCGTCTGGACCATGCTGAGGAGCTGGCTCTGGGGGCCAGGAGCCTCCATGAAGCCCTTTACGGTGGGGAGGACTCCCTGACGGACCGTGTGGCCTCCCTTCGGGGTCTCCTTGCACAGCTGGCCAAGCTGGATCCGTCCTTGGGCGAAGAAGCGGGAGGGATGGAAGAGGCCTATCACCTCCTCACCGAGACCGGGCGGAAGCTGGGAAGCTACGCTGCCGGGCTTGAATTCGATCCCGGACGGTTGGAGGAGATTCGCATGAGGCAGGATCTCCTCTTTCGTCTGAAACGGAAATACGGCCCCACGGTGGCGGACATTCTTGCCACTGGGAAGAAGGTTAGCCAGGAGCTTTCGGAACTGGACGGCGCTGCCTTCGATCTGGAGGGATTGGAGCGTACCATTGACCACACCCGGGTTGCTTTCCTGAGGATGGCAGATGATTTGACGAACCGTCGTCAGGAAGGGGCCCGGCGTCTCGAGTCTGCGGTGGGCGGCCTCCTCCCGGAGCTGGGTCTGGAAAAAGGTCGTTTCCGGGTCGACTTGACCCCCTTGGAGGAGCCGGGTTCCTACGGGGCGGAGGGGGTCGCATTCCTGGTGAGCCTGAACCCCGGATTCGATCCAGGCCCCCTATCCCGTGTTGCCTCCGGAGGGGAGCTTTCCAGGGTGATGCTGGCGCTGAAGAACGTGCTGGCGGGGGTGGATCGGATCCCCACCCTGATCTTCGACGAGATCGACGCAGGCATCGGGGGTGAGGTGGCCCTCAGGGTCGCAAACCGGCTCAAGGCGGTAGCCCGACATCACCAGGTGTTCGTGGTTACCCATCTTCCCCAGCTGGCGTCCAAGGCCCATCAGCAGATCCTGGTTGAGAAAACCGAGACCGAAGGCATGGCCTCGACCCGGGTCAGAGAGCTTCAGGGGGAAGAACGGGTGATGGAAGTGGCCCGAATGCTGGGAGGGGACGCTGGTTCAGCGGCCTCCCGTGACCACGCCCGGGAGCTCCTCGGCGGATGATCCCCAGAGGGTCTTGAAGAGCGTCAAGCCCACCTGAAGCCGCCCTCCTTTTGGAGTTTGCCCCCCGCTTCCACCCACGGGATGAAAATAGGTGGCCCTGATGTAGAGGGGCATGGATGCCTCGCCCCGGCCGTGGGCATCAACGGAGGAAAAGGTGGCGGAGAAGCCCACCTCCTGGAGCCGTTCCTCGGTCTCGAGATTCAGAAGGGAGGGATCCGGGAACTCCCTGGGCTCCTGGCCTTCCGGTACGACAATCTCCCCCAGAGCATAGGAGTCCTCGCCTTTGGCCCAGAGGTGATACCGAACCCCGAAGCTCATGTCCGGCGTGAGGAAGAAGCGGGGGTTCAGGTCCAACTCGAAATAGTCGCCGGGGGTCCACTTCAGAGGTGCCAGGCGCTTGTAGCTGGGGAGGACCCCCGAGGGATCTGAAATACGTCGGAAAACGTCTCCCTCGTTCTGGATGCCATAGCGGAGCTGCCCCCAGGCTCCGAAGCGGGTCCCGAGCTGGACAAGCCCGAAGACGTTGCCCTCCAGGTCCATCTGGCCGTCGCCCTGGTCCTGGTCGTAGAACCGGCCCGGATCGGCCTGGCTCCCGGTGCCGAGCCTCACCAGACCCCCCACCCCCAATTGGAAGCGGAGGAAAGGGAGTGCGCCGGAGGAATCGGGCTCGAAGCCACGGCGAAGGAGGCGGATATCGGCCGTGACCTCCACATCCCCCAGGGACCAGAGGGTCGTCCAGTCCTCCAGAGGCTGGGACCGCATGGATGGCCCCTCCAGGAATTCCTGAAAGTCTTCCTCGCTCAGGTACCCGGAGGCCAGGGGGACGGTCTCGGGCATGCCCGTCACGCCCAACGCCGAGAGAGCGTCCCGCAACTCGTCCAACCGTTCCTGGAGGCGTGCCCCCGGGTCCGAGCCCTGGGCCGGGAAGAAGGTGCTGTGACCATAGGCTGCGGTGAGGGCATCGAAATAGGCCTCGGCGTCGGAGACGGCCGGGTCGCCGGGGAAAGAGGCCTTGGCGTTCAAAAGGACGTTTCGAAAGGCATCCAGGAAGCTGATGACGCCTCCAGGATCCGAAGCGAAAGGACTGATCCCGTCGGTTGCGGTCGTGGAATCTCCGTCCAGGACGAAGAGCATCTCCGTCCTGGGTCGGACCAGGGGGGCCATGGCCCCTATGGTGAGCCAGTCCGTGATCCCGATGTCCAGGCGAAAGGGCAAGATTAGGCGGGACTGGTCGATGTAAGCCTGGCTGGCCCCCAGGTTCACCCGGTAAGCAGGATCGCCCAGGGCCTCCGCGAGGCTCGCTTCCAGATCCAGAAGGTCGGGGAGGGCCTGGCTCCCCAGAGCGCTGGTCGTGAGGTCGAGGCCCACCTCCTCTTCCAGGTCCTCACCGGTCGGCCCTTCTCCGTACCTGCTGTCCCAGGTCCAGAAGGTGGGGGCGAAGTCCAAACGCACCGTACCGCTTTTCAGCCACGGGAGCTCCTGGGCGCTGGTTTCGAGAACGAAGCCTCCCAACGCTGTTCCGACCAGGACCAGGATGGCGGTAAGGGTGCTTATTCTAGGATTCGGCGGTCTCATCCAGGAGCGACTTCGCGGTTCGAGGATTCGAAACGGAGACGACCAAAGGGCCCGCTAGGCCCGTGAATCGGAAGGAAATCTAACGGAGCAAAGGGATTAGGGGAAACGTGGTCCGCTTGACACTCTCATACCGGATTTCTAGCTTGAACAGTGCGTTCTGGGAGGACGAAAAGGAACCGCCTCGGACGAGGATGTGTTAGTTTTCAAAGGCCTCCCTGGCCCATGCGGGAATAGCTCAGCTGGTAGAGCACAACCTTGCCAAGGTTGGGGTCGCGGGTTCGAGTCCCGTTTCCCGCTCTGGGGGGGCGAGCCGAAAGACAAACGGCCATCGCCCCCTTTCACATTGGCGCCGTAGCCAAGTGGTAAGGCAGAGGTCTGCAAAACCTCCATTCGGCGGTTCGAATCCGCCCGGCGCCTCTGAGAAGCCCGGTCCCCATCAGGGGAACCGGGCTTTTTCAATGTTGAACCGGGCGGATGAGAACCGCAGGTTCGAGCCGAGGGGCATGAAGGATGA
>JASFVN010000357.1:0-4534 GCA_050049805.1 Gemmatimonadota bacterium | reverse complement strand
CATGGCCCGCCCCGGTATTTCCGTGGCCCAATCCTCCTCCAATGTGGTCTACCTGGTCACCGAATTCCCCAC
The DNA here is from genome assembly GCA_050049805.1 of Gemmatimonadota bacterium. Classification (GTDB taxonomy): domain Bacteria; phylum Gemmatimonadota; class Gemmatimonadetes; order Longimicrobiales; family Gaopeijiaceae; genus JABDNZ01. Next base: position 4,462 of record JASFVN010000357.1, on the reverse strand, counting down.
GGCCGGTACCCTTTTCCGGTCGGAGGATTACGGTGAGTCCTGGAGTCTGGTCAACGACGACAGGAACCTGAACTTCAGGCCCTTCTATTACTCCGACGTTTTCGCCGATCCTTCGGACCCCAACACGCTCTACACCCTGGCCGGCGGCCTCTCCAAGTCCACGGACGGTGGCCGGACCTTCCAGCGCATCGCGTCGGGCGTTCATGGGGACCATCAGGCCCTCTGGATCGATCCCGCCGATGGAGAACACGTCCTCTCCGGAAGCGACGGCGGCTTCCAGGTGAGCTTCGACGGTGGGATCAACTTCCACATCTGGCGGAACGTGGATCTCTCTCAGTTCTACCACGTATTCGTGGACGACCAGGATCCCTACTGGGTCTGCGGAGGTCTCCAGGACAATGGGAACTGGTGCGGGCCCTCCCGGACTCGTGGCGGCTCCATCCTGGCCGACGAGTGGTACACGGTGAGCGGGGGCGACGGATTCTATGCGGTCCCGGTTCCCGGGCAGCCATGGTTGGTCTACTCCAACGCCCAGGGGGGATACTTCCGCATTACCGACACCCGCTCCGGCCAGACCCGGTCCATCGAGCCTCATCCATGGATGGTGGGATCCCAGGGGCAGAACATGGGACAGGCCCGGTATCGCTTCAATTGGGACGCGCCCATCCACATCTCACCCCACGACCCCTCGGTTGTGTACTGGGGCGGGAACGTCCTCTTCCGAAGCCGGGACTACGGGTATTCCTGGGACGTCATCAGCCCGGACCTCACCACCGACGATCCCCAGAAGCAGCTGGACTCCGGGGGTGAGATCTACAACGACAACACGGCGGCGGAGTTCCACACCACCATCTACACCGTGGCCGAATCCCCGGTGGAGGCGGGGGTCATCTGGGTAGGAACCGACGACGGGAACGTCCAGATCACCCGAGACGACGGGGAGAGCTGGACCAACGTCCGGGACAACGTCCCGGGCCTTCCTCCCGAAGCGTGGATCGGGAATATCGAGGCTTCGCCCACCGAAGCGGGTACGGCCTTCCTGGTCTCCGACAACCACCGTATGGACGATTTCCGGCCCCACGTCTGGGAGACCACGGACTACGGGCAGAGCTGGCGGGACATCGCCCTGGGACTCCCTCAGGACGACTATGCCAAGGTCATTCGCCAGCATCCGGCCAACGCGAACCTTCTCTTCCTTGGGATGGACCGGGGGCTCTACGCCTCTTTCGACCGCGGAAGAAGCTGGGTGGACATCAGGAACAACCTCCCCCGGGTCTCCATTCGGGGGATCAAGATCGAGCCCCGCTACAACGACCTGGTCATCGGGACCCACGGGATCGGGGCATGGATTCTGGACGATATCCAGCCCTTCGTCGAGCTGGCCGAGGCCATGGGGAGCGAGGTCTACCTGTTCAATGTCCAAGAGGCAACGGACTGGGAATCCTGGAACCGGGACTCGAACCTGGGCCGAAGTACCTTCCAGGGAGAGAACCCCCGTGAGGGGGCCTACATCGATTTCTACCTGGCAGAAGCTCCGGGGCCGGAGGGCGTGACCATCCAGATCTCCACCTCCGACGGTGAGTTGGTTCGGGAGCTCTCCAGTGTCCGAGCCACGCCGGGCGTGAACCGGGTCGTCTGGAACCTGACCTGGGCCGGGCCGGAGCCCGCGGGCGGCTCGTCCGGTGCCGGTTCCCGGGGTGGAGGGTCCGGCCCTCCGGTGGCCCCAGGGACCTACACCGCGGCCTTGATAGCAGGTGGACAGGAACTGACCAAGGCCTTCCGGGTCCGGGGGGATCCGGAGGTGGAGGCCAGCCAGGCCGACTACGAGGCCCGGACCGAGGCGGCTCTCAGGGCCCGGGACATCGAATCCGGCCTGAATCGCATGATTGGAACGGTCATGGACCTGCAGAGCCAGCTGGAAACGCTGGGCGAGTCCATTCGGGGCAAGGAGCTTCCAAATGAGGCTCAGATCCGAACGCAGATGGATGCGGCGGCGGAAGCCCTCTCGGAGTTGGACAACGTTCTCCAGAGGCCACCACCGCGGATGGGATACCGGCAGTATCCCCGGCTATCCGAGCAACTCAGCTTCGTGAGCCGGGGCATCACCCAGGCCCAAGCGCGACCCACCGAAGGACAACTCCAGGTCCTGGACGAGGTGGCGGCTGCCATCCGCCAGGAGGAGGGAACCCTCCAGTCCATAATCCAGGGCTCCATCGCCGAGCTGAACCGGCTCCTGCAAGGCCAGGATCGAATCCTGGTGGGCGGAGGGTAGAAGGGTGTCGAAGTCGGGGTAGAACCCCTCCGGAACAACGTCAACGCAACCGTCATCCTCGGGGATCTTCATGGAGAATGCTGCGCCTCTGGTTACGAATGATGCCGTCGTCCTGGCCATGCTGGCCGTCATCCTCGGCTTTGTCTTCTACACCGAGGGCAGTGAGCATCCCTTCTGGAAGAAGTTCTACACCTATGTGCCGGGGCTTCTGCTCTGCTACTTCCTCCCTTCCCTCCTGAACACCTTCGGGATCGTGAGCGCAGAAGACTCCAACCTTTATTTCGTGACGTCCCGATACCTCCTTCCTGCCTGCCTCGTCCTCCTGACCCTCTCCATCGACCTTCCGTCCATCGTCAGATTGGGCTACAAAGCCGTGGCCCTCTTTCTCACTGGTACCGTCGGGATCGTCATCGGTGGGCCTGTGGCCCTCTTGGTCATGAGCTCCGTAAGCCCCGACACCGTGGGCGGCGTCGGGCCCGAGGCGGTGTGGCGTGGGATGACCACCGTGGCCGGGAGCTGGATCGGCGGTGGGGCGAACCAGACGGCCATGAAAGAAGTGTTCGAGGTGGGTGATGGCGTCTTTTCCCAGATGGTGGCCGTGGACATCATCGTCGCAAGCCTCTGGATGGCGGTTCTTCTCTACCTGGCACCCAAGAACAAAAAAATCGACGCCCGAACCGGGGCCGACACCTCGGCAATCTCCGAGCTGAAAGCCAGGGTCGAGAAGTTCCAGGCCCAGCACTCCAGGGTCCTGAACCTTCCAGACCTGATGTTCATTCTGGCCGTAGGGTTCGGGATCACCGGCATCGGGCATGCTCTGGGTGGGTGGATCGCGGATTGGATCGGGGCGAACGCCCCGGGCCTGGAGCGCCTGAGCTTGACCAGCACCTTCTTCTGGATCGTGGTCATCTCTACCTCCCTGGGCCTGGCTCTTTCCTTCACCCCCTTGAAGACGCTGGAAGGGGCCGGAGCCTCCAGGATCGGTTCGGCCATGCTGTACTTCCTGGTGGCCTCCATCGGCCTGGGCATGGACATCGGGGCCATCTTCACAAATCCGGGCTTGTTCGTCCTGGGGGGCATCTGGATGAGCATCCACGCCATCCTCCTGATCAGCGTCGCCAAGCTCTTGAAGGCCCCCCTCTTCTACATGGCCGTGGGCAGCCAGGCCAACGTGGGGGGAGCCGCCTCGGCACCGGTGGTGGCGGCGGCATTCCACCCCAGCCTCGCCCCAGTGGGCGTCCTACTGGCGGTGTTCGGGTATGCTCTCGGTACCTATGCGGCCTGGATTTGCGGACTCATCCTGCAGACCATCGTGGCCTGAGGAGGTAGCAATGCCCATCCGTACTCTTCTCCTTCTGGGCTTCATTCTCGGAACCTCGTCCGTCGGGCCCGCTGGGGCCCAGGACTCCAGCTATGACTTCCGGTACCACACTTATGAAGAATCCACCGAGATTCTCCAGGAGTTGGCCGAGGCATACCCTGACCTGGCCGGCCTCTACTCCATCGGCACCGGGGTCATTGGGGAGCGGGAGCTCTGGTGCATGGAGATCGGGAATCAGGCCACGGGGCCGGCAGAGTCGAAGCCTGCTGCCTACTTCGATGGAAACCAGCATGCCTCCGAGGTGACAGGGGGTGAAGTAACCCTCCACCTGATCCACTACCTCCTCTCCCGGTACGGCACGGATCCCGACGTGACCCGTCTCCTGGATACCCGGGTCGTCTACGTTATCCAAAGGGCTGATCCGGATGGGGCAGAGGTGGCAATGACCGGGATCGTCGATTGGGACCCGGCCAAGGCTCCAGGCGCCCGGGACGCCGACGGCGACGGACGATTCGGTGAGGACGGGCCGGAGGACGTGAACGGTGACGGCCAGATCCTGGAGATGCGAATTCCCGATCCTGACGGAGAATGGAAAGAGTACGAGGCTGAGTCCCGTCTCATGGTCAGACGGGAAGAGGGAGACACGCAGGGCACCTTCTATCGTGTCCTGTCGGAGGGTTTCGACAACGACGGTGACGGACAGGTAAACGAGGACGCCCCGAATACGGGCTTCATCTCGAACCGGAACTACCCCGCCTACTGGGCGTCCACCGATGCCCGCTTCCGCGGGGGCGGAGACTACCCCCTCCAGGAGCACAACGCCCGGCTTCTCGTGGATTTCATTCTCTCCAAACCCCACATCTCCCAGA
>JASFVN010000090.1:0-14397 GCA_050049805.1 Gemmatimonadota bacterium | reverse complement strand
GCGAGGATTTGATCTCCGGCCTGGGCCAGGCCTACAGGGTCGTGGCGGTGGATCTGTTGGGACATGGCCGGAGCTCTATCGCCGCAGAGCCCGAACGGTTTGTCGTGGATGAAATGCTCAAGGATCTTTGCCAGGTCCTGGATGCCCTGGAGATCGAATCCGCCCGGTGGCTCGGATACTCCATGGGTGGTCGGATCGCCCTGGCAGGCTCGGTCATGACCCCGAACCGGATCTCCAGCCTGATTCTGGAAAGCGCCTCGCCGGGCCTTCCGGAAGAGGGCGAGCGGAGGGCGCGAAGGCGGGCGGACGAGGCTCTGGCCGAGGGGATTCTCCGAGGTGGCATGGAGGCATTCGTCGACCACTGGCTTGGCCTTCCCCTTTTTGCCACCCAGGGCAAGCTTCCTTCCAAGGTCAGGGCGGAGTCCCGGGCGCGGAAGCTCGAAAACGCGCCGGAGGCCCTGGCAGCATGCCTTCGAGGGATGGGTACCGGGGCCCAGCCCTCATTCTGGGAGTCCCTGCCGGAAATCCACGTACCCGTTCTCCTCCTGGCAGGGGAGGAGGACAAGAAGTTCACTCAAGTTGCGGAGCGAATGGCCGCCGCCCTGCCTCGATCGGTGCTCCGGCTGATCCCCAAGGCCGGTCACGCAGTCCATCTCGAGAACCCTTTCGCTTGGCTTGCCGCCGTCCGGACTTTCGAACCATGAATACCATCGGTCTTTTGGGAGGAATGAGCTGGGAGTCCACCGTTCCTTACTACCAGATCCTGAACCGTGAGATAGGCCGCCACCTCGGGGGACTTCATTCGGCCCGGATCATCCTGCTCAGCGTCGATTTTCACGAAATCGAAGTCCTCCAACACCAGGGCGAGTGGGAAAGGCTGGGAGAGCTTCTGGCCCGGGATGCCCGGATCGTCCAGGACGCAGGGGCCGACTTCCTGGTTCTTTGCACCAACACCATGCACCTGGTGGCTCCGGCCATTGAAGACCGGATCTCCATTCCGCTCCTTCACATCGCCGACGCTACGGCGGATCGGATCAGGGAGTCGGGAATGGGCTGTGTGGGTCTCCTCGGAACCCGTTTTACCATGGAGGAGCCTTTTTATCGTGGGAGGCTGGAAGAAAACCATGGTCTCCGGGTCAAGATCCCTTCCGAGGAGGACCGAGCCTTGGTCCACAGAGTCATTTACGAGGAGTTGGTCCTCGGAGAGATCCGCTCGGGGTCGCGGGAGGAGTTCGTGAGAATCACCCAGGGGCTGGCCGACTCGGGGGCTGAGGGGGTGATCCTGGGTTGTACGGAGATCGGCCTCCTCATCAAGCAGGACCATGTTCCCGTCCCTCTCTTCGATACCGCCGTCGTCCACGCCGAGGCCGCTGTCTCTCTGGCTCTCTCGGGGGAAGGCAACTCGAGTCAGGAGTCCCGGTGACCCTCGGGGAATTCAGGGCTCGTCTGAGCGACGGGGGCACTGTGCCCCTTGCGGCGGAGGAGTGGGAGGACTTTGCTCCCCACTTTCCGGTGGCGGAGCGACATGAGACCCAGTTGGCCGGCGAGCTGTTGATCGTCAGGTCGGGGGAGGATTTGATGGCCGTGGAGGCGCCCTCACGGGACGCGCGCGTCGCCCGGCTCCTCGGCGATGAAGCTGCGGCCCGGTCCTTCGTCGAGAAGCGGATGGAGGAGTATGAGCGCATGTGGGACGGATGTGGGGTGAAGGTGGACTACTTCGGAAGCACGGACCGGTGAGGAGTATCAGGCTGGTTTCATGGAAGGCCGAGGAAGGACTGGCCCGAAAAGAAGATCTGGTCGGCCTGGGCTACCGGGTGCGCTTCGATGTTATGGATCCCGGCCGACAACTCCGGAAGTTGGCGGACGATCCTCCGGAGGCCGTAGTCATCGACCTGTCCAGGAGCCCGGCCCAGGGTCGTGACCTGGGGGTGGCCGTTCGTGTTCGGGCCTCGACGCGAGGAATTCCGCTGGTTTTCGCAGGAGGCTCGAAGGACAAGGTGTCATCGGTTCAGAGAGTCCTTCCTGATGCCCTCTTCACGGAATGGAAAAACGTGGGGGAGGCACTCGAACGTGTATGGAGCGGTCCCCCAACCGACCCGGTGGTTCCCGATTCCATGCTGGCGGGCTATTCGGGGACGCCGCTTCCCAGGAAGTTGGGAATAAAACCCTTCTTTCGTGTCCTCCTGGCCAGGGCACCGGAGGGGTTTGAGGCCTCTCTGGAACCGCTCCCCGAGGGAGTCGCCCTGGTCCGGCGGTACAGCGAGAGCGTGGACCTGATTCTCTGGTTCGTCCGTTCCCGGAGGGAGTTGGAGAGGGGCATCGAGAAGTGGGCCAGCAGGGTCGGCGATCCGGGGATGTGGATCATCTGGCCGAAAAAGAGATCCGGTATTTCCACCGATCTCCAGCAGGCGGTGGTGCGCCGGGTAGGTTTGGACAGGGGATTGGTGGATTACAAGATCGCCGCCCTGGATCAGACCTGGTCGGGGTTGAAGTTCGCTGTCCGAAAGAAGCCGGCGGACACCGCTTAGACGCCTCCCCCGGGGTCGTGTTTTCTTCCCTTCTCCCCGAAGGTTGTTCTGTGGTCGAGGACCCGTTGGCGACAGAAGTCGGGAAACATTTTTGGAAAGTGGCGTATTTGCTTAACAAATGGACGAGTGTGCGTGTCATCTGTTGAGAGGGGTAGGAAGTTTTGATATGCTCTTCTATCGGAGTCACCGTTCAGCCACAGGGCCGTAACACAGAGTCGTGGAACAGAGCGGGAGATCAGAACCGCAACACGGCTGGAACCACCAGAGGGGAGTAGGACAGCACGACATGGCAAAACCAACTGGCGCAATCGTAATCATCTGGAGGGACTTGGCGCAGGAAGGGTACACCTACGCAGAGATCGCTCGGAAATTCCCGGACTTCACCGTCAATCAGATCAGGCACTACTGCCTTGGAAACACCGGTGCCAAGTTGCCTGGACCCATCCAAAAGTCCGGGCGCTGGCAGGGGCGGAACGTTTGGTTGCAGGGAGAGAAGTCCCCTCATGCCGGCATGAAGAAGGAAGAAGCTCTGATGGTGCTGGAGGATTGGGACGCCCAGAGGAATCGGTGGAAGCATTCAGCGGCTTACTGGGCCCGAGAGCTCGACGTTTCTCCTTCCGCGATCCAGCAACTCCGGAGGGGCGATACCTGGAAGCACCTGGACCATCCAAATCAACGGAGTAACAGGGAAGCTCGAGAAGGCTGAGATCTGCCCCTTTGGCCCCACCCCGGGGCTGGAGGGAGTCCTCGGTCGGCTTCCCGTGGCTTTCCCCCCGGGTCCCAGGGCGGGCCCGGGGTCTTTGTATCATGCCACGACGGGCCCCTGGCGCAGCGGCCTTCTCTGCCCAATTCTACGGATAGGAATTCCCCACAAGATGGAAAAGGGAGGGGTGCGATGCCCGATGTGATTCGGAGGGTAGACTACTTCAACACCACCATTCGGGATCGGCCCGGCGAAGGGTACAAGCTTCTGGCCCAACTCGCCGAGCTAGGACTCAATCTGGTGGCTTTCACAGCCGTCCCAGTGGGGCCGAGTTCCACGCAGCTCACCCTGTTCCCGGAAGATTCGGGAATGCTGGAGTCCGCTGCTCAGCGAGCGGGGATGAGGTTGGAAGGGCCCCATCCGGCTTTCCTGGTCCAGGGTGACGACAAGCTGGGTACCTTGGCCCGGATCCATGAGGATCTCTTCAAGGCCGACGTGAACATCTACGCCTCCAGCGGCGTCACCGACGGTCGCGGCACTTTCGGATACCTGATCTACGTACGGCCGGAAGAGTACGAACGAGCGGCCGTGGCGCTGGGGATTTGAGCCCGAGCTGAACTTCCCGATCCGGAGTAGGTACTAGAACCTGGCCAGTACGTCGGCTCGGTTCCTGGTCCGGTATTCCCGAACAAGGAGGTATGAGGATGGAAGTCGCCACCATCGGCGGCGGGTGCTTCTGGTGCCTGGAGGCAGTCTTTCAGAATCTGGAGGGGGTCCACCAGGTGAAGTCGGGGTACGCCGGGGGGAACACTCCCGACCCCGATTACGAGGAGGTTTGCAGGGGGACCACTGGTCACGCCGAAGTGGTTCAGGTCCGATTCGATCCCGACGTCACCTCCTTTCGTGAAGTCCTGGAGGTCTTTTTCTCCATCCACGATCCCACCACCCCCAACCGGCAGGGTGCGGACGTGGGGCCTCAGTACCGCTCCATCATCCTTTACCACACCCGGGAGCAGAGGGGAACCGCCATCGGACTCATCCGCGAGCTGGAGCCCCAGGGGCTCTGGGACGGACCCATCGTCACCGAAGTGGTGGCCTTTGAAGAGTTCTTTCCGGCGGAGGGTTATCATGACGACTATTTTCGCCGTAACCCTGAGCAGCCTTATTGCCGAGTCGTCATCGATCCCAAAGTGACGAAGTTCAGGAACCGGTTTTCCCACAAATTGAAGAACCAGGCAGGCTCTTGAGTCGAGGTAGTCTCCTTGCCCGAGGGCGCCGCCTCGAGTACCTGACCCTCGGCTGGAATCTGGTGGAGGCCGTGGTGGCGGTCGGGAGCGGACTAGCCGCCGGCAGCACGGCGTTGATCGGCTTCGGAATCGACTCTCTCATCGAGAGCACTTCTGGTGCAGTACTGCTCTGGAGGCTGGCCGGACCCGACTCCGGGGAGAGACGCGAGGCCACGGCTCTACGTTTGGTGGGGATATCCTTCCTCCTCCTGGCGGCTTGGGTGGCCTGGGAGAGTTCAGGCTCCCTGTTGGCCGGGGAAGGGCCGGACCGAAGCCTCGTCGGGATCGGGTTGGCTGCCGTTTCCCTGTTGGTCATGCCCCTTCTGGCTCGGGCCAAGAGGAAAGTGGCGCTTGGCTTGGGTAGCAAGGCGCTGGAGGCAGATTCCCGTCAGACCGACCTGTGCGCTTTCCTTTCTGCCATTCTCCTCGTGGGGCTGGCTTTGAACGCTCTATGGGGCTGGTGGTGGGCCGATCCTGTGGCGGCCCTGGCCATGGTGCCGATCATTGGAAGGGAGGGAATTCTCGCGCTGAAGGGGGAGGAATGTTCCGATTGTCGAGTCGATCTCCCCCTGGCGTAGGCAGTGGAGTCTGGCGAAAGGCATGGAGGTGTGGAAGGTTGTTTTTGGGCCTTCCCTTCCAATCCTGGCAGGAGATGTAGGTCATGCCTGAAACCAGCGGTGCCGAGGGTCATCCGGCCCTCACGGATCAGCAGACCGGACTGCCGAATCGCCTCCATTTCGATTTGGTTCTGAAAACCCTTTTTGCCACGGGGCGAAGGGGGCTTCCCCTTTCCATTCTCATCCTGGAAATCGACGGAGCGGATCAGTGGCTGAAGAACACGGAGGGGCCGGAGGCAGAGCGGACCCTTCGTATCGTCGGAGCGACTATGGCTCCCACCATTCGTGAATCGGACGTCCTGGCTCGAGCCGGCGAAGGCCGGTTCGCCGTGTGCCTTATCGACTGCAACATGGCTGGTGCGGTCCTGGTGGCCGACAGGATCGACGGTCTCCTGGATCCGGTCCGGGAAAGCTCCAGCCTGGGGTTCAGCATCGGTGGAGCCACTTTCGATCGCGACATGGGGGAACCTCAGGATTTGTTCGAGGCCGCTGAGGGGGCCCTTCGAGTGGCCCAGGCCCGAGGTCGAAACCAGATGGAACTTCGCAGGTAATGGCTGGATCCAAAGAACAGGTAAGCGGAGGGATCAAGGTGGCGGAAAGAGGACACTTCTCCAGCGAGACGTTCGCTTTTTTGAGGGACCTGGAGAGGAACAACAAACGGCCGTGGTTTCAGGAAAACAAGTCGAGATATGAGGAGGAGGTCAAAGGACCCGCCCTGGAGTTCATTCAGGACTTTGCCAGCCACTTGGCCAGGTTGAGCCCCCATTTCCGGGCCGACCCCAGGGCAAACGGCGGGTCCCTCTTCCGGATCCATCGGGACATTCGTTTTTCGAAAGACAAGAGCCCGTACAAGACCCACACGGGGATCCAGTTCAGGCACGAAGAGGGTAGGGATGCCCATGCACCGGGATTCTATCTTCACCTGGAACCGAAGCAATGCTTCGTGGGCCTGGGCATCTGGCGCCCGGACGGAAAGACCCTGAGGCGGATTCGGGAAGCCATTGTGGACGATCCGATGGGGTGGAAGAAGGCTGTCTCCGGGGCCGGATTCAAGAAGCGCCTCCATCTTTCGGGAGACCGATTGGTTCGCTGCCCCAGGGGATTCGATCCTGAGCATCCTCTTATCGAGGATCTCATGTGGAAGGACTACGTTGCCATGGCCGGCATCACCCAGAAGGCCGTGACCGCGCCCACCTTCATCACGGAGTATGCGGCCTACTGCCGGGCCGGGATGCCCCTCGTCACCTTCCTCTGCGAGGCCCTGGACCTTCCCGTCTGACCATGCAGATCGGCGACGCCTTCATCGAACGCGCCCGGGAGTATCTATCCGGGGAGTATCTGCCGAAGATCCGTCTCGCCCTGGAAGGCTTGACCGAGGCGGACATCTGGTGGCGCCCCAACCCGGCCTCCAACAGCATCGGCAATCTGATTCTGCACTTGGCCGGAAACGTCCGACAATGGATCGTAAGCGGGATCGACGGTGCTACCGACATCAGGAACCGGGAAGACGAGTTTCTCGCTGACGGCGGGTATTCCGCCTCGGAGCTACTGGCCCACCTGGAGGATGCCCTCCATGCCGCGGAGGGAGTGCTGTCCGGTCTCTCCTCAAAAGAGCTTCTCGAGGGCCGGGTGATACAGGGGATGGACGTGTCGGTATTGGATGCGCTGTTTCACGTCGTAGAGCACTTCTCCACCCACACGGGTCAGATTCTCTATCTGGCAAAACTCCGAACCGGCCGGGACCTGGGTTTCTGGGAAATCAAGGACGGAAACGCTACTCCGAAGTGGTAGGGTTCAGGCCTCCGATCTAACCGTCCCGTATGGGTTCGCTTGGGTTCCCCTGGACGAGTGGATCTTCCTCGGCGTAGACGAGGATGTCCCCAGGCTGGCAGTCCAACTCCCTACAAATCGCCGAAAGGGTGGAGAACCTCACAGCCCTGGCCTTGTTGGTTTTCAGGATCGAGAGGTTGGGCAGGGCGATCCCGACCTTCTCGGCCAGTTCTGTAAGGCTCATCCCCCGTTCCAGCAGGACCCGGTCCAGGTGCACATGAATGGCCATGGATCGGTCCCCCTCAAACCGTCAACGACTGGTCTTCCGCCATTCGGACAGCCTCTTTCCAGATAGCGGCCAGCACCAGGACCAGGAGGCCGAAGAAGAGCCAGGCTTGATCCAGTTGAATGCTGGGTGAAAGGGGCAACTCGGCCAACTTCGGATTGGAAAGGGCCCACACGCCTCCCCAGAACTCGGCGGCGGCGGCAAGAACCGTACTGACCAGAATCAGCCAGCCCAGGTGGTTCAGACGCTTGGGGTTCTCAGGATGAAAAGGGAAGCCTTGAGCCGTCGTGGCCAGGATTCGCCGTAGAAGGAGGAGCCCGTACAGGATGACCACGAATACTACCACCGAGAAAGCCCAGAAGGCCAGCTTCGGCGGAAGGGTTTCCGGGACGTACTCCAACTCACCCATGGTCTCGGCCAGGGACAATCCCTCGTACTCTCCCGGGGGAATGAGGGCGGTCTGATCCACCGTCACGGGAACCGTGATATGATAGGTCTCGTGCCCGGCCCAACTCAGGAGGGGCCAGACAACGATGATGGTGACGGCCGCCAGGAGTAGAATCCCCAGAAGGACGTCCAACCAGATTCTCAAGCCTCGCGCCAGCCCACGCCGGCCAAGGGTTTTCAGTTCAGATACCATGGTTCCCTCCATTTATTGATAAACATAAAGTATATATTGAAAAACGATAAACCAAGTGTTCCAGCGCCGGGGTGACTCGCCTGGCTTTTTCAGGGAGGGCGGTTTCGGGCTGGATTGGTCTGGTTACCAGCGCCGACCTATCTTCTTGGAGCGGATCGGTTCCAGGGAACGAGGAGGTACCATGGCCACTTCCGACCGACGGCGGTTCCTCTCCCAGCTTCTGGGTAGCGGCGCAGCCACCCTTGCTTGTCCCGCCTGGCTGCAGGCAGCCGAAAAACCCGAGGCGAAAGGTTCGTCACGATCAGGGGCCGGAATTTTCCCAGAACGTGAAGGGATGGAGGAGATCCAGGGGCCCCAGGACGAGGCATACTGGAGGAGGGTGAAGGACCAGTTCTCCATCGCGCCTGGTCTGATCCTCCTGAACGCGGCGAACCTCTGTCCCTCCCCCTATCCCGTGCAGGAGGCCGTCTTCCGGTATACACGGGACGTGAACCGGGACGCCTCCTTTCAGAACAGGGGCAAGTTCGGTGAGATGAAGGAGGAGGCTCGGCGGTCCCTGGCGGACTACCTTGGTGCTCTGCCCGAGGAGATTGCCATAACCCGGAATACCTCGGAGGGCAACAACAGCGTTGTGAACGGCCTGGATCTCGGCCCGGGGGATGAGGTCGTCCTCTGGGACCAGAACCACCCCACCAACAACATCTCCTGGGACGTTCGCGCGAGGCGCCGGGGGTTCTCGGTTCGGCGTGTCACCACGCCCCCGGGGTCGGAGGATGCTGCGGAACTGATCTCGGCGTTCGCCGGTGCTCTCACGAATCGCACCAGGGTCCTTTCCTTCAGCCATGTCTCGAACGTTTCTGGCGTGGGCCTCCCGGCGAAGGAGCTCTGCCGAGAGGCCAGGGATCGAGGCGTCCTCACCCTGGTGGACGGGGCTCAGACCTTCGGCGCTTTCGACCTGGACCTTCACGACATGGGATGCGATTTCTTCACCGGGAGCTCTCACAAGTGGTTTGTGGGTCCGAAGGAGGCAGGGCTCATGTTTGTCCGAGAGGAGAGCCAGGAGCGCCTTTGGCCCAGCGACGTCGGTGTGGGGTGGGAAGACGCCGAGCTCAATGGCGCCCAGAAGTTTGAGAACATGGGTCAACGGGACGATGCGGCGGTAGTCACCATGGCCACTGCGGTGGCGTTCCACGAGTCCATCGGGCCATCGGCCATCGAGGCCCGGGTCCGGGATCTGGCGGCGGCGGTGAAAGACGGATTGGCGGATGCCGTGCCAGGGATCCGGTTTCATACCCCCAGGTCGCAGGAGCTCTCGGGAGGAGTTGTCGTCTTCGCGCTCCCCCGGGGAAGGCATCCGGAGGTTTTTCAGGCGGTTTATGAGACGCACCGCCTCGGATGCGCTTCCATGGGAGGGGTCTTCGATGGCATACGCCTTTCCCCCCACCTCTACAATACCATGGCGGAGGTGGAAACCGCTGTGGGTGCAATGGCAGGCCATGCCTAAGCCAGAGGAGTGCTGAGCATGGAAGCCGTCCTCTGGGCTCTCCCCCTGGTGTCCGGTGCCATGGGAGGCCTGCTCTTCCTCTTCTTTCTCTGGTCCGTCTTTGTATCAACCGCAGAGGGAGAGGGGCAAGCCATGGTCCGACTGGGACTTATGGCGCTTGTTCTTCCCCTTCCTTTTTACCTCCCCATGCTGGTGGGCGGCGCCGTGGGCGTGGGACTTTCTGTTTTTCTGGTCCTGGCGGGGGTATGGGTGGCTTTGGCTCTACTCCTTCCCCTCAAGGCCAGGGAGCTGCTGAGCGTGGGCACTCCGGTCAGAGGCGTCGACGAGCGGGACATCATGTTTTCCCGGGCCACTCTCGTGCCGGGGACCCGGCGGTTCGAGGAGTACTATCAACGAAGGCCCGGAAAAAGAGATCTGGACGATGCCTTCAGGGAGGAGCCGGGTCTCTTGTCCCCGGATGCGGCCCATTTTCACCAACAGGGGTTCGCTGCCGCCGATGCAGCGTTTTGGGCCACGGAACTCCTTCGGCCCTTCGTGGAGGGGGGAGAGTCGGGTTGGCGGGAGGGGGGCGCCGATGCGGGGGAGGCTGCGAAAACCAAGCTCGGTGGCGAGGGGGTGGTGGGTGGGGAGGAAGACCTGCCTTCAGACCAGGATCCCCAGGCCATCACGAGGTTTCTGAAGGCATGGACCCTGAAGATGGGCGCCCATTCCGTGGGAGTAACCGAGTTGAAAGACTACCATCTCTACACCCACGTGGGCCGGGGGCCGGATTACGGCCGGGATGTGGTCCTGGACCACACTTTTGCCCTGGCTCTCACCGTTGAGATGGACAAGGAGATGGTGGACCGGGCTCCCCGGTGCCCCACGGCCATGGAATCGGCCCTCCAGTACCTCCGGGGTGGCATCATGGCCGTGCAGTTGGCCGATCTGATCCGACGCCTTGGCTACAGGGCCCGAGCCCACATCGATGGGAATTACCGCGTTATTTGCCCTCTGGTGGCTCGAGATGCCGGTCTGGGGGAGTTGGGCCGTATGGGCCTCCTCATGACCCCCAGACTCGGTCCCAGGGTCCGTATTGCCGTCGTTACGACCGACCTCGATATGTTTCCGGACCGTCCTTTTCGGGATCCCACGACCCTGGATTTCTGTCGGCAGTGTAAGAAGTGCGCCGAGTGTTGCCCGGCCCGAGCCATCTCCTTCAATGATCCGGAGGAGGACGAGAACGGCATAAAACGGTGGACCATCGACCACGAAGCCTGTTTCACCCTCTGGGGCCGCCTGGGCACCGACTGTGCCCGATGCATGGCCGTTTGCCCCTATTCGCACCCGGACAACACCCTCCATGCGTTGGTTCGGTGGGGTATTGGCAACAATTGGGTATTCAGGAGAGCCGCTGTGTACCTGGAGGATCTGGTCTATGGCCGTCGGCCCTCGGCGAAGCCGGAGCTCGGTTGGATGGAGTTTCCCGACTGAATCGTCGAGCTCTCAGGGACGTATGGATTGGCGACGACACAGCCAGCCCCCTTTGCACGAACAGCCGAACTCGGGAGACCGGTTAGCAGTGAGCAACGACGACCAGCAGAAACGCCGATATTCGGACGAAGAATTCGCCCTCATCCTCCGCAAGGCTTCGGAGATCCAGGTCTCGGAAGGTGCCCACCCAGCCAAGGGCGGCGCCGGCGGCCTGACCCTGGATGAAATCCGGTCCATCGCGGCGGAGGCCGGAATCGATCCAAAGGCCGTTACCCGGGCCGCATCCATCATGGGAGCCCTGGATTGGGACGAAAAATCCGGTTTGGCCGCGGCAATCTTCGGCGGCCCCGACAAATACCACCTGGATTGTGAGGTTCCAGGGACCCTCCCGGCCGAGGGAATGGGGCGGATTCTGGGGGAAATCCGGAGAGCCGCCGAACATCAGGGGGAGGCTTCGGAGATCCTGGGTGGGGTGGAGTGGAAAACCGTTGGGGAATTGAGCGCCATCAACGTGAACATTTCCCCCAGGGGAGACAGCACGTCCATCCAGATTGTAGGGAATCGCGGCCCGGCCGGGGGAATGACCTTCATCTTCCCCATGATGGGAGCCGGGATCCTGGTGGGTGTCCTGGGGGCCATCTTCGAGCCGACCTCGGCCGCCGGGATTGTCTCCCTGGTGACCGGCACCCTGGGAGCCGGCTTCCTCACAGCCCGGACGATCTGGTCATCCAGTACCAGGAAGTTCCGCCAGCGCCTTACCCGGCTCATGGATCGGGTGTCGGTGGCGGTGGAGAGGACCGCCCTTCCGGCGGGATCCCAGGATTCCGAGGACTGACGGTAGGCAACCCCCCCTGGCCTCACAGACCATCCGCCTCCACTATTCCCCCTTCTCAACACCTGCAATGGAGGCTCGAATGTCGCCTGCTCGCCCTCTGGCCGCCGCATTTTTCTCTCTCTTGCTCTTTGCCTTCAGCGGTTGCCAGGAAGTGGGGCCGGATCTCCCACTGGACTATCCGGACACCCGCCGCGTCGATCATACCGACGATTACTTCGGTACTGTGGTGGAAGATCCTTACCGGTGGATGGAGGACCTGGAGGCTCCGGAGTTGGCAGAGTGGGTGCAAAAACAGAATGAAATTTCAGTTCCATTTCTTGAGGCCATGCCCGGCCACGAGGGCATTCAGCAGCGTCTGACGGAACTCTGGAACTATGAGCGCTTCGGGATCCCCATGAAGGAGGGAGACCTGTACTTCTTCACCCGGAACGACGGACTTCAAGATCAGGATGTCGTGTTCGTGGCCGAAAGCCTGGACGGGGAGGCCAGGGTCCTCATAGACCCAAACGAGTTCAGCGAGGACGCCACCATCGCCCTGGCGGGAATGAGCGTGAGTCCCGACGGCCGATATATCGCCTACGCCACCTCCGACGGGGGTACAGATTGGAACACCTGGCACGTGAGGGATGTGGCCACTGCGGAGGATCTCCCCGATGCCGTTGCCTACACGAAGTTCACGTCGGCCTCCTGGCTCCCCAACGGCTCGGGCTTCTTCTACTCACGGTATCCGGTGGGGCCGGACGGGGAGGGAGACGGACAGGCCCAGGTGAAGGTCTATTTCCATGAGGTGGGAACGAATCAGAGCGAAGACGGGCTCGTCTACGGTGTGGAGGACTCGGAGAGCAGGAATCCATATGCCTCGGTGACGGAGGACGGACGGTACCTGATCATCGAGATTTCCGAGGGATACAACGAAAACGGAGTCTATTACCTGGACCTTGGGGCTCCCAACGGGGGTGTGGTCAGGCTCCTGGACGAATGGGACGCCCTGTACTCCTTCATCGGAAACGACGGCCCCGTCTTCTACTTCCACACCAATAACGGCGCTCCCCGGAACCGCGTTCTGGCTGTGGACATCCGGGATCCGGAACCTTCGGCCTGGCGCGACATCATCCCGCAGACCCAGGAAACTCTCCTTTCCGCGTCCTACGTCGGGGGTGTTTTCGTGGCCCGGTACATGGAGGATGCGAAAACCCTGATTCGCCTCTTCTCCGCGGATGGCGAGGTCCTCAGGGACGTTGCGTTGCCGGGAATCGGTACGGCCAGCGGATTCGGCGGCCACGCCGACGACTCAGAGACCTTTTATTCCTTCCAGAGCTATACGGTACCCCCCACGATCTATCGCTACGATGTGGTGACCGGGGAGGCGTCGGTCTATCGGGAGACCGAGATCGACCTGAACCCCGACGAGTACGAGACCGTTCAGGTCTTCTACAACAGCGTCGACGGGACTCGGGTCCCCATGTTCCTCACCTACAAGGTCGGGCTGGAGAAGAACGGCCAGAATCCAACGCTCCTGTATGGTTACGGGGGGTTCAACAGCTCCCAGACCCCTTCCTTCAGGGTCGACCGGCTGGTGTGGCTGGAGATGGGGGGGATCTTTGCCCATGCGAACCTCAGAGGGGGAGGGGAATACGGGGAGGAGTGGCATCTGGCGGGCACGAAGACCCGGAAGCAGAACGTCTTCGACGACTTCATCGCCGCTGCGGAGTACCTGATGGAGGAGGGCTATACCTCCACGCCCCGCCTGGCCATCCAAGGCGGGAGCAACGGCGGGTTGCTGGTGGGGGCGGTCCTGACACAGCGGCCGGAACTCTTCGGCGCCGCCCTTCCCGCGGTGGGGGTCCTGGACATGCTCCGGTACCACACGGCCAGCCTCAACGCCCGGCAGTGGTCCAGCGACTACGGGCTCAGTGAGAACGAGGAGGAGTTCAGGGCCCTGTATGCCTATTCGCCCTACCATAACGTGGAGGATGGGACCTGCTATCCCCCGACCCTCGCCACCACGGCGGACCGGGACGACCGTGTCGTGCCCTGGAACAGCTTCAAGTTCGCCGCGGCTCTTCAACACGCCCAGGGGTGTGAGAACCCCATCCTCATGAGGGTGGAGACCCGGGCGGGGCATGGAGCCGGAAAGCCGACGTGGATGCGGATCGAGGAGGTGGCGGATGCATGGGCGTTCCTTCGGTGGGCTCTGGATTTTTGACGGGACCACGTCCGTGCTGGCCCGGAGGTAACGGTGCCCAGTGTTCCATCGTCTCCCAAGGGGAAACGAAACGGGACCAGGCTTGCCGGTACGGGAGGTAGGAATGGATGATTTGATTTGCGGAAGACGGGGTTGGGTTTTCCTGACGTTCTTTGGGGCCATGGCCGCAGCGTCCTGCGGGGGGGCCGGCGAACCTCCTGCGTTTACGGTACGTGACAGCTCGGGCGTGGAGGTGGTGGAAAGCTACCGACCCGGCTGGGCCCCCGACGAGGGAAGGAGGATCGGGGCGGAACCCCTCCTCCGGATCGGCGTCTTGCAGGGGGACCCGGACTACCAATTCGATGGGGTGACCGGGGCCGCGCTCCTTGTGGATGGGGGCGTGGTAGTGGCCGATTTCGGATATCAGAATGTCCGTTTCTTCAGCTCAGACGGACGTCTCACGGCGGCCTTCGGGGGGCCGGGAGAGGGCCCGGCGGAGTTTCAGGGGCTCTCGGCTATGGGAAGCAGCGCAGACGGTCGTATCTGGGTGTACGACTTCATGTTACGAAG
>JASFVN010000356.1:0-4573 GCA_050049805.1 Gemmatimonadota bacterium | reverse complement strand
GGCGGGGAAATGAAGTGAACGAAGCTGAATCTCGGGTTCTCCACCCGTCGCCGCCAGCTCCCCGAGACCCTAATCGAAGCCTACCTCAAACCAACGGGGTTCGCGAAGATCCACGGCCTGAGCCGGAAGAAGGTCTCTCCCAGTCGGAGGCTGTAGCGGTAGACCTCCACCCGATAGACGCCGGGCTCCGTCACGGCCCATTCAAGGTCGGGTCCCAGGACCCACTCTACTTCCTGGCCATTCCTGAGGATCCGATAAGCCACCTTGCTTCCGGGGTCCGAGTCGAAACCGCAGCGGAGGAGGACCTCTCCTTCAGCCCAACGCTCGGCCTCTGCCAACCCCACCACATCAGCTCCCATGGGGACCGCTGGTCGGCCCCCGGTGCCAAAGCCTCCCGCGATGGCGTGCAACTGAAAACCCCTTGCATCCTGATGATGTCCCAGTGAGATGAAGAGCTCCCCGCGCCGCACACCCTCCATCATTCGCTCCTGGGCTAGAAGCGGATCGGTGGGCAGGGCTCCGTCCAAAGCCAGGTGGCTCACCAGGGTCCGGAAGAAGGGGCCGTACGAAGGCACCAGGATCGGCCCCAGCTTCAGCTTGGGATGGACGTTCAGGCCTGCGGTGGCCGTGAGGGGTCCGGCCTGTCGAAGAGAATCGTAGGCCGCAACCGTGGGCGTTTCGAATCCTTCCCTCATGAGGTGGAGGAGGGCTTCGTCCGCCAATCCGAATGGAAATCCGGCCAGAGAAAGGAGGATATGGTACAGGCCCCAAGGCCCCAGTGACCTGGCTCGGGCGAACTCGGAGATATCCAGAACCTCCCACCCCTCCAGTCCTTCCACTCCATCATGGATCCAGAACTCACTTCCACGGGGACCCCGACCGTGGACCACCATGGCCGTGGTGCCCTGGGAATCCAGGAAATCAACGAAGGATCCCATGGTTCCCTGCCATCGCTTGTACGTGGAGTCCACCCCCATGACCAGGACCTTACCGGCCTCCGGTGCCCTCAGCTCCACGCCTCCGTCGAGGTAGACGCCTTCGTAGAAAGCCGGATCCCAGAGAGTCCAGTCGGGGCGTCTGACGTCGGGGGGGTGGTCACCGACTACGACAAAATCCAGGCCCGCGGCGGCGGCGGCGGCGGCAACCTGTTCCCGGGTACCGTGGGCGTCGTGAGACCGGCCGGTGTGCACGGAAAAGACGCCCGACAGGAGAGTCCGATCCACCAGCTGGAGGGGAAGAGTAGGATCGATAGCCGCCGACACATCCACACGCTCAAACGCCGTGGTGAGGTACCCCGCCGCCATGTAAAGGCCGAGGGCCCAGAGGAAGAGCTTCCGGAATCGGCGCCTCCGAGGCCCCTTCTTTCCCTCGTCGGTGGCTCCCAAGGAACCCGGTGGAGGGATTTCTCCCCTCTGGTCTGCCGAAACCAACCCCAGCAGTAGCCGGGCATGTCGTTCCGTGGCGCCCTGCCGTTTCCGGATCACCTCCCGCCCGGCTTCCGCCATGGCTCGAGCTTCGCCCGGAGCCTCCAGCATCTCTGCAGCGGCAGCCATAGGCCGGTCTGTGACGCGGATTCCACCCTCCTCCTTCAGGGCCGCTACTACGTCCCGGAAGTTTTCGTGCCGGGGCCCGATGACGGTGGGCTTGCCCAGAGAGACAGGCTCGATGGGATCGGACCCGCCCAGGGGGACGAGGCTTCGGCCCACAACAGCCACGTCGGCCAGGGCATAGGCCTTGGTGAGCTCCCCCATGGTGTCCAGGAGGTACACCCCATCGGCATTCCTCCGGCTCTCGGCTGCCCCGCCAGCGAATCCGTCCGGCCTCTCGCTCCGGCGAACGATTCCCGGAACCAACCGGGCCACCTCATCGAACCGCTCTGGTTTCCTCGGGACCAACAACAGCTGGATGCCGGCTGGTCTTTCCTCGATAAGACGGGCTTCTTCGCCAGGACCGGTGGATCCTGCCACCACCAGGGGACGGGTCGGGTCGATACCCAGGGCCGCCCTCAGCTCTCTGGACCCCTCCACCTCATCCACGAAGCGTACGGTATCCCACTTCATGGTATCGGTAACGGTGACGCGATCCGCCGGAGTCCCCAGATCCCTGAACCTCTGAGCGTATTCCTCGGTCTGGGCCGCTACCGCCGTCAAATCCTGGAACATGGGGCGGACCCACCGCCGGGCCCACCGATAGGTTCCGAAGCTGGAGTCGCTCAGGCGGCCGTTGATCACCGCCAGGGGAATTCCCCGGGCCGCGCAGGCCTGGGCCATGTTCGGCCAGACCTCAAGCTCCATGAGGGCCATGACATCCGGGCGCAGGCGGTCCAGGAAGCGTCCGACCATCCAGGAGAAGTCGAAGGGGAAGCGAACCACCGCATGGCGTTCCCCGTAGAGGACCTGGGCCCGTTCGAATCCGGTGTTGGTGGTGGCGCTGATGACCACCCGAACCGATGGGGATGTCGATGCCGCCAGCCGAGCTACCAGCTCCCGGGTGGCGTTGATCTCCCCGACGCTGACACCGTGAAGAACGATGGTGGGGCGCGCGTCTTCCGGAAGCCTCGGGATCCGGCCAAAGCGGCCCTTCCAATCGGTACGCCATTTCCCCGTTCGGAGGAGGCCGAAGGCGAGAACGGGGCTGGACACCAGGGCCCCCATGGCGTAGAGAAGATCGTAGCGTCGTTTCATTCCGGCGGAGGAGATCGCCTCCCCGATCGTTGATGACACGCTAGATTGGTTGGCCGAAGATCGTGTCCGGCCACTCTCGGCCCGATTGGACCAGAGTCCCGGGCCGTCTGCGAAACTGAAACTTATGTTAGCCTCTCTCTTCACGAAAACGAACGGATGAGGCAAGGACTGCTCACCCGGCCTCCTCGGTCCGTCCTCCTGGTGCGCCTCAGCGCCCGGGGAGACATCGTCTTCGCGTCCCCCCTCGTGCGGGCCTTTCGCCGGACCTTCCCCGACGCGAAGCTCACCTGGATCGCCGAATCTCACACCAAAGACCTCATCGAGGGCCACCCGGAACTTGACGAGCTCCTGGTCGTCGACCGAAACGGCTGGAGGCGTTTATGGAAAGAACGCCGCTACCGGACCCTGTTCGGTGAGGTCAAAGAGCTGATCCGCGTACTCAGGAAAAGGGAGTTCGACCTCGCCATCGATCTCCAGGGGCTACTCAGGAGTGGCATCGTCACCTACCTCTCCGGCGCCCCGGTCCGAATCGGGCTGGGCTCGAAAGAGAAGAGCCATCTTCTCATGACCCACGTGCTTTCCCGGCGGGAAGGGGACCGGCAGAAGATCAGCTCCGAGTATCGCTATCTGGCAGAGCAGCTTGGGCTGGAGCTGGGCGACTTCAGGATGGAGGTCCCCTTGGCCCGGGAGGACCGGGCCTGGGCCGCCGCCAAAGAGTTTGAGCTGGGTCTCGAAAAAGGTTTCTTCGTCGCCCTTCCCTTCACCACTACACCCCAGAAGCACTGGCGTGAGGATCGCTGGGCACAGGTCATGGATCGAGTCGCCCAGGAGCTGCACCTGCCGACGGTCGTCCTGGGTGGGCCCGAGGACAGGGAAGCCATGGCTCGGATCCGGGGCATGGCGACTTCGTCACCCCTCAGCCTCGTGGGTGAGACCACCCTGACCCAGGCCAGCGCCATGGTGGAACGGGCCTCACTGGTCATTGGTGTGGACACGGGCCTTTCCCACATGGCCATCGCCTTCGACCGCCCCACGGTCACCATCTTCGGCTCCAATATCCCGTACACCAGACCGCCAACGAACCGGGCAAAGGTCATCGTCCACTGGCTGGAATGTTCCCCCTGCAGGAGCAACCCCACCTGCGACGGGGCCTTCACCTGCACCGAACTCATCTCCGTAGATCAGGTCGTGGCCACGGCACGGGAGGTCCTGACCAATGCGGAGGCGGAAGGATTGGCGCCGTGAAGGTCCTCCACCTGGAGACAGGCACCCACGTCTACGGAGGGGCCCTGCAGGTCCTTCTCCTGGTGCACGGCCTCCAGGAGAGGGGGATCGAGAACCTTCTCGTGGTGACAGAGGGCAGCGAAGTGGAGGGCGAGGCCCTGGCCCGGAACCTCCCTGTGCATGCCCTCCCCATGGCCGGGGAGGCCGACCTGGCCTTCCCGTTCCGCTTCCGAAATCTCATTCAGGCCAGATCACCGGACGTGGTCCATCTGCACTCCCGGAGAGGAGCAGACACCCTGGGAGCCGTGGGCGCCCGTTGGACGGGGGTGCCCCTGGTCCTGACCCGACGAGTCGACAACCCGGAGCTACTTTGGGCCGTCCGGGCGAAATACAGCCTTTTCAGCCGGGTCATCACGATCTCCGAAGCCATTGGCCGGGTCCTGGTGGGCCAGGGTGTGGACGCCGAAAAGATCCGATGCGTACACAGCGCCCTGGATCCAACGCCCTTTGAGGACCCGCCCCCCCGAAAAGACCTGCTGGAGGAGTTTGGACTGGAAGCGGACGCCCTGGTCATCGGGATGGCGGCCCAATTCATTCCCAGGAAGGGCCACGACGTTCTCCTTCGGGCCATACCCAACGTTCTGAAGGATCAACCCGAATCCAGA
>JASFVN010000089.1:0-14613 GCA_050049805.1 Gemmatimonadota bacterium | reverse complement strand
CCGAGAACTCCGGCCAAGGCCAGGATCCCGAGGAAGCCCACACCTTCCAGGAAGGGAAGGAAGAACCCCAACGGAAGGAAGGCCAGGGTCACCCCCAGCCACACGACCCCCACCACGGCCAGGGTAGTGAGGGCGATGCTCTTCGCCGCCGGCCGGAGGGCATCGATCTTCAGCTCCCCGCCGGCCAGAAGGGCGATCAGCGCAAGGGCGAACTTCTCGATGAGACGGAGCTCGTCCAAGGCGCCCCACGGGATCAGGCCCGACACCGACGGCCCCGCCATGATCCCGACTGCCAGAAACCCCGTGATCTTCGGGAACCCGACCTGGGCCGCCAACGACCCCGCCACCGTCGCCGCCAGGAGCACGAACCCCATCAAAACCGTCAACCGGTCTTCGGGAGCGTCCGTCTGGATGACGACGACACTCAGATATGCGACCCCGAAGAGGATGGCCAGGGTCAGGGCGAGGTTCAGGGTCCGCGTCAAAAAAAACCTCTGGTATTGAAGGGTTTTTCGGCTTATCTCGGAAGATAATGGAGAGCCCTTGCCAAGCCACGTTGTTTTTATGTCACTCTTTCAGGAAGCCGTATACCGGATCGTCGCCCTAATTCCCGAAGGAAGGGTCACGAGCTACGGGGCCGTGGCCGCCATGGCGGGGCAACCGAGGGCGGCCAGGGGCGTCGGGTGGATCCTGAACCGGCTACCGCCCGATACAGATCTTCCCTGGTGGAGGGTGGTGAATCGGGAGGGAGGGCTCTCCACTGCAAAACTTCCGGATGCTACCGGCCGCCTCCAGCGGGCACGGCTGGAAAAAGAGGGTGTACCCTTCGACGCCAACGGTTGCGTTTCGGACGACCGCTTCTGGTGGCGGCCGGATCATGACGGTTAACCATCAGCCCAGGCTGAGTCCATGCGCGAAAAGATCGAGACCGACGTCCTGATCATCGGTTGCGGAATCGCGGGATCCACGGCGGCCCTGGAGCTGGCGGATGCCGGTCTTCACGTGGTCGTGGCTACCCTGGGCCGAAACCCCAAGGAAGCCAGTACCTACTGGGCACAGGGCGGAATCGTGTACGAGGGTGAAGGCGACTCCCCCGACCTCCTTGCCAAGGACATCAAGAACGCCGGGGACGGGCACTGCAATCCTGCCGCCGTCCGTATCCTCTCGGAAAACGGCCCCCGAATCCTCAGGGAGCTTCTCATGGAGAAGACTCCCGTGGACTTCGACCGGCAACAAGACGGCGATCTTTCTCTGGTCAAGGAGGGAGGCCACTCCATGGCCCGGATCGTCCACGCCGCCGATGCCACCGGACGGGCCGTTCAGCTCGCCCTGTCAGCCCGAATGGGCGAACATCCCAACATCGAGATCCTCCAGGAACACACGGCCATCGACCTGCTCACTCCGTCGCACCATGCCCGGAATCGGTTGGCGGTGTACGACTCTCTCTCCTGCACCGGGGCCTACCTCCTGAACCAGGTGGAGGAACGGGTGATCCGGTGCCTGGCGAAGAAGACCATCCTGGCCACGGGAGGTCTGGGGCAGATTTTTCTTCGAACCACCAATCCGGCCAGAGCCAGAGGTGACGGTCTGGCCATGGCGTACAGGGCTGGCGCCCGGGTCATCAACAACGAATTCATCCAATTCCACCCCACCACGTTCTACCACCCCCATGAGCCGAACGCCCTCATTTCCGAGGCGGTGAGGGGCGCAGGAGCAAGATTGGTTCGCGGAAACGGCGAGCCTTTCATGGAGGAGTACAGTCCCGATTGGAAGGATCTGGCTCCCCGTGACGTGGTCTCCCGAAGCATCCACGAGGAGATGCTCAAGACCGACAAGCCCCACGTGTACCTTGACCTTCGATCCTACATCCCGGAAGAAGAGATCCAGGAGCATTTCCCCAACATCTACCGGACCGGACTGGATTACGGAGTGGACATCAGCACCGAGTTGGTGCCCGTGGTGCCAGCCGCCCACTACTTCTGCGGCGGAGTCTGGGCCGACGAGTGGGGGCGAACGACCATCAGCAGCCTTTATGCCGTGGGTGAGGTGTCTTGCACGGGCCTCCACGGGGCCAATCGCCTCGCCAGCACCTCCCTTCTGGAGGGTCTGGTCTGGGGGAAGAGGGCTGCTGAGCACATCAGGGATCATCTGCCCTCCGGCCTCCCCCGGCCCGCTCAGGACATTCCGGCCTGGGAGGACTACGGGAGCGAGCCGCCGGACCCGGCTCTCATCTCCCAGGACCTGAGCAGCATCAAGCACATCATGTGGAACTATGTGGGGTTGGTCAGGACCACCCGGCGTCTTTCCAGAGCCATACGGGAGCTCCGTGGCCTGGAGACCGAGATTGAACGGTTCTATCGCGCGGCCCACATCACTGACAGCATGATCGGGCTCCGAAACGCCGTTCGGGCCGCAGTCATCGTCACCATGGCGGCCTGGGAGAATCGTGAAAGCATGGGCTGCCACCACCGAAGCTGAAACCTCCCCTCATCCCTCTCCGTAGGATGCCTAAGAGACTTAGGCATGCTTCCCCACGGTGCCATGCGCTGCACCGGCGGCATACTTCGGGATGAACCAGTTCTCAGCAAAGGCCCATCTCATGGCGGGTGACCTCTTCACCGGAACCCTCGAGCTTCTGATCCTCAGGACCGTCGCCGACGATCTTGTTCACGGATACGGTATCGCCCGGAACATCAGAGAGCGAACCGGCGGCGTCCTCGACGTAGAGCAAGGGGCTCTCTACCCGGCCCTTCATCGCTTGAATCGGCGGGGCTTCCTCAAGGGTGAATGGGGGGAGACCGAGACCGGCCGAAGGGCCCGTTTCTACTCCCTTACTCGGAAGGGGCGGGCCGCCCTGACCAAGGAGGCGGCCCGCTGGGACGAGCATGCCAAGGCCGTGTACGCGGTCCTGGGCGAGGTGGAGGGATAGACCATGAAACCGACGTTCAGAGCCGACGACTTCCGGCCGGATCCGAAGCGAGATGTGAACGAGGAGATGGAAGCCCACATCGAGATGGAGGCCGAAACCCTCGTGGCAGCAGGCATGTCGGAAGACGCGGCAAGGGAGGAGGCCCGGCGACGGTTCGGTGACCGCAGCCGGTTCCACCAGGAAGCCAGCCGGGAAGCGTCGGCCAGGGAGCGCCGGGTGCGCTGGACCGACCGCTTCGACCATTTCCTCCGGGACGGTCGCTATGCCCTGCGCCGCATGGCCAAGAGCCCCGGATTCACTGGAATCGCCATCCTTTCCCTGGCCCTTGGGATCGGTGCCAACACCGCAATTTTCTCCCTGGTGAATGCCGTCCTCCTTTCCGGCGTGCCCGTGAGGGCTCCCCAGGAATTGGTCGAGATTTACACCAGCGAGGAGGGTACCCCCGAGGAACCGGGATACCCTTACAGCATCTCCTCGTACCCGGATCTGGTGGACCTCCGGGAGAACGCCGACGTTTTCGCCGAAGCCGCCGGCTACGAAGCATTCTTCTCCCGCCTGGAGACTCAATCCAGTACCGAGCCCATCTGGGGCGAGGCCGTCTCATGGAACATGTTCTCCATGCTGGGCATCGAGCCGGAGGTGGGGCGGTTCTTCGTCTCGGAAGAGGGCCAAACCCCCGGGACCCACCCGGTGGTGGTCCTGGGACACGACTTCTGGCAGCGACGATTCGGAGGTGACCCCAGCGTCATCGGCACGAGCCTCCGTCTGGGTGGCCGCCAGTACACGGTGGTTGGGGTGGCCCCCGAGTCGATGCAGGGGTTCACAGCACCGGGCTTCAACATGGACATGTTCGCACCCTACATGATGTCCGACGCGCTGAACCTCGAAGGCCAATCCAGTCATCTCACCCAGAGGACCAGCCGGAGCACCTTCATCAAGGCTCGTTTGGCTCCCGGGGTCAGCATCGAGCAAGCGGAGGCGGCCTTGGCAACCCTCTCGGCGAGGCAGCGGGAAGCCTACCCGGAGGCCTGGGAAGGGCGTGATTTCAACCTCGTGCCCACGTCGGAAGTGGCGATTCATCCCATCGTGGACGGATGGCTATATGCAGCAGCTGCCCTCCTGCTGACCGTGGTGGCCATGGTCCTCTTGGTGGCCTGCACCAACCTCGCCGGGTTCCTTCTGGCCAGAGCTTCGGATCGGAAGAAGGAAATCGCCCTTCGGCTGGCCCTGGGCGCCAGCCGGGGGATGCTGGTCAGGCAGCTCCTTACCGAAACCGTCATCCTGGGCATTCTGGGGGGGGCCGCCGGACTCCTGGTGGCCAAGTGGACGCTGGGAGCCATCGTGGCATTTCAGCCTCCCATCCCCATCCCCATCAACCTGGATCTCGGGCTGGACCGGACCGTCCTCCTCTTCACCTTCGGGGTGTCGGCGGCGGCCGGGATCTTCTTCGGGCTGGTCCCCGCACTCCAGTCGACGAGGCCCGACCTGGCCCCCACCCTCAAGGACGAGTCCGGCACCGGCACCGGGCGGTTGAGGCGATTCAGCCTCCGTAACACCCTGATTGTGACCCAGGTGGCCCTCTCCATGGTCCTGCTCCTGGGTGCCGGCCTCTTCCTCCGGAGCCTCCAATACGCACAGAACATCGATCTCGGATTCTCCATTCGAGAGGGGGGGATCGCGTGGATCATGGCCTTTGGAGAAGACATGGACCGGGAGGAGTTTTCGCTCCTTTCGGAAACGCTGGAAGAGCAGGCCAGAGCCATCCCGGGCGTGGACAAGGTCGCTTCCGCCGAGATGCTGCCCCTGGGAATCAGCTTTCAGGAAGGCAACTGGGACATTCCGGGTGTCGAGCCGCCATCCGGAGAAGAACACCTATCCATCGCATACAACACGGTGTCCAGGGACTTTTTCGACGTCATGGGGATTCCCATCCTCTCCGGGCGTTCGTTTGGCCAGGAGGACCAGAGGGATGGCCTTCCGGTGGCCATCGTCAGCGAAACGGCAGCCCGGCAGTACTGGCCAGGGGTGGATCCCATCGGCCAGGAGATCTCTCGTCCCTCCAGGGAGATCCCCTACACGGTGGTGGGAGTGGCGAAGGACACGAAGGTATGGACCCTGGGTGAAGACTACCGGTCTTATGTCTACCTTTCCAAGGAGCAGACCACCGAGCCCAGCACTCAACTCATTGCCACCGGTTCCATTCCCGAGGCCCAGATCGTGGCCGAACTCCGAAGGGTCACCCGCAATCTGGATCCCCGGTTCGTGGTGATGGAGTCGAAGACCGTGTCCGACCACCTTTCCATCGCCCTCTTCCCTCCAAAGATCGCGGCCATACTCCTGGGCGTGTTCGGCGGCCTGGCCTTGATCCTGGCCAGTACGGGTCTCTACGGCATCGTGGCCTTCAGCGTGGCTCGTAGAACCAGGGAGATGGGAATTCGGCTCTCCCTGGGAGCAGATGCAGGCAAGGTCATAGCAATGGTATTGAGGGGAGCCATGAGCCTGGTACTGGTGGGTACGGCCATCGGCCTGGTGTTGAGCCTGGGCCTGGCCCAGCTCATCCGGCAAGGAGGGTTCCTTTACGGAATCAGCGCACTCGATCCGGTGACTTTCATCGGCGTTCCCCTGGTTCTGGCCGGGGTCGCCTTCGTTGCAGCCTTCGTCCCAGCCCGGAGGGCGAGCCGGGTCAACCCGGTCCAAGCCCTGAAAACGGAGTAGATGGGCGATCACTCATATTTCAGGGCCCGGACCGGGTCTACAGTGGCGGCTTTTCGGGCCGGCAGGTAGGTGGCGACCAGAGCCACAGCCCCTAGTACCAGCGGAACCCCGATAAAGCTTAAGGGATCCACCCCTCGTCCCGTCAGAAGCAAGCTCTTGATGAGCTGGCTCACTCCCAGGGCCCCGACCAATCCCAGGGCGGCGCCCACGGCCACCAGCCTCAGCCCTTGCCGGATCACCATGCTCGTGACGTCCCCCTTGTCGGCCCCGATGGCCACCCGGATTCCGATCTCCCGGGTCCGCTGGGCCACCGAATACGCCATGACCCCGTAGATCCCCACCGATGCCAGAATCAGCCCCAGAACACCGAAAGCACCCAGGACGATTCCCGCCAGGCGGGCCGGCATCAGGGCGATACCCAGGTGGTTGTTCATCGTCTTCACATCGAAGATGGGAAGATCCGGATCCAGGCCTCGGACGATCTCCCGGACGGGAGCGATGAGGGTCTCCGGCTCGGCCGCGGTCCGGACGTGCAGATAGGCACCTGCCCCGAAGGACTGGGCCAGGGGAAAGTACTGATGGGCCATGGGGGCTTCCCCCAGGCTCCCATACTTCCCGGTAGGCACCAGGCCCACCACCGTCCGCTCCATGCCCGAAACGTTCACCTGTTTTCCGATGGGATTCTCACCGGGCCAGAACCGGTCGGCAAAATGCTGGTTGACGATGATGGCCCCCGGGGCATCCGCCACGTCCCCGTCGGTGAACTCACGCCCCTGGAGGATGGGAATGCCCATGGCGGCGAAGTACTGGGGGCTCACCCGGTTATATCGGATGCTCATCCGCTCATCCGGCGACGGGTCGTACCCGGGGATATCGACGCTGGTGTCGCTACTGGAGAACCCCAACGGGACCGATTCCCCCAGGGCGGCCGCGGTAACACTCGGAACCGCCCGAACCCGGTCCAGGAGGTCCCGGTAGAACTGCTCCGTTCGCTCCCGTTCATAGCCCTGCAGGCTGGGGTCCATAGCCGCCATGAGCAGGTTGTCGGGGTTGAAGCCCTTATCCACGTCGGTTGCAGCGGCCAGGTTCTGAATGAAGAGCCCGGCGCTGATGAGAAGGATGAAGGAAAGGGCCATCTGCCCGATGACCAGGAGACGACTGGTCCTGGAACCTCGGACCCCCTCAGCCGAGATCTCGCCCTTCAGGGCCGTCACCAGATCGGGACGGGATGCCTGGAGGGCCGGAGCCAGGCCGAACAGCACCCCGGCCAGAACGGCCACGGCCAGCGAGAAGAAGAGGACCGGCGTGTTGATGGCCAGGTCGAAGGAATGGGGCATATCGATGGGCAGGGTAATCCGGCTGGCCCCCTTCACCGCCACGAACGCCAGCAACAACCCGGCGGCCCCGGCCACCATGGAGAAGACCATGCTTTCCACCAGGAGCTGGGTCACCACCCGTCGCCGGCTGGCCCCCAGGCTCACCCGCACCCCTACCTCTTTCTTACGGTCCTGAGCCCGGGCCAGGAAAAGGTTGGCCACGTTCACGCAGGCGATGAGGAGGAGGAGGGCCACCACGCCCATGATCACCCCGGACATACCCACCGCAGCATTTCGCATATCAGGGGTCAGTACCACCTCCGACTGGGGCACCAGGTACATCTCCGGTTCGTCGTACTCCTCCGGCATCTCCTCCCGGAGCTGAAGAGTGATCCCGTCCAGGCCGGCCTGGGCCGCCTCGGAGGAAACCCCGGGTCTGAGACGGGCGATGACCTGCATGAAGTTGTTCCCCCGAGATTCGAAACGGTTGAATCCCGGCTTGAACTCCAGTTGCATCATCAGCGGTACCCAGACATCGGCCTGGAGGATAGGAATCACGCCTCTGAATTCGGAAGGCAGGACACCGAGGATCTCGTAGGGATACCCATTCACTACCATGGTCCTGCCCAGGACGTTCGGATCGCCAGCGAAACGGGTCTGCCAGAAGTAATGACTGATAACGACCACGGGGCTCGCCCCGGGAGCTCGTCCCTCTTCCTCGGGGAGAAAGACCCGCCCCATCTCGGCGTCCACGCCCATCACCTGGAAATAGTTGGCCGAAACCATCTGCCCGAGACGCATCTCACTCTGCCCCTGGGTGCTGACGCTGGTGGGTTCCAGGCTCCAGGCGGCTACGCCCGTGAAGAAGTCTTCGGAGCGGTCCCGAAGATCGAAATAGTGGGGCATGGAGTTGGAGCCGTACTGGATCCCTGGCCAGCTCCTGTAGATCTGGACCAGCTCGTCCGGCTCCTCCACACCCGGGAGGGGCTTGAAGATGAAATCGTAGACGGCGCTGAATACGGCGGTATTGAGCCCGATTCCAAGGGCCAGGGTGACCACCGCTGCCAACGTGAACAGCGGGTTCTTCAGCAACATCCGGACGGCGATCTTCAGGTCGTGCACGAGATTGTTCATGCTTCTAAGGGGTTTGAGGTGTGGGAGTCACTCAGACTTGCCTCCGCTCTTTCCAGAACGAGCCGCGAAGCAATCCGGTTTCAAGGCTGGCCGCGGAAGAGCGAACCATCGACCTTATTTCGCTGTAGAAGAAGTGAGGGTTTCAAGGGTCCGACGGAAATAGCGATTTCCAGCTCGTCTCTGCCCCGAAAGGTCTCGGCCATGCGAACAACGCTCCTGGTTCTTCTGGTGTCTCTCCTCTCTCTTTCGGCCTCCGCCTGCAATCAAGGCCTGGCCTACGGCGATCCCCAGGCTGTCATCGTCATCTCCGCCGAAGATGGTTGGACGGAGATGCGGGACTCGGTCTTCGCCGTCCTTGGACCCGACGTCTATACTCTGCGGGCAGAACGATCATTCCGCCTTACCCACCAGGTACCGGAGGGAGAAGATTGGCTTCGACTC
The DNA here is from genome assembly GCA_050049805.1 of Gemmatimonadota bacterium. GTDB lineage: Bacteria > Gemmatimonadota > Gemmatimonadetes > Longimicrobiales > Gaopeijiaceae > JABDNZ01. The sequence goes on along the minus strand of JASFVN010000089.1, from coordinate 6,078 downwards.
CGAAGGTTCAAGGAAGAGGTTCTCATTGGCACTCCGGACGACCCGTGGATGGCCGAGGCCCTGGCAACCGTGCCCGACGGCGTGTCCTATGAGGTCCCGGGAATCGTGCAAACCGAGAATGTCTGGGCCCAGAACCAATATGTGACCATGATGCTGGTAGATCCGGACCGTGAGGTGGCCGAACAGGTGTACTCCATGGTAGACGAGGTCCATTCCATCCTGGAAGAACGCTTCCGGGCCGGTGCATTGACTCGGATGTTCGTGAGCGGCACCAAGGAAGAGCTGGCCGACAGCCTCCGGACCATGGCCGGATTCACCATGACACTGCCCGATGTCTACCGGTGGGGCGTGACCGACTCCCTTTTCATCTTCCGCAACGACAACCCCGACCCCGCCGAGCTCATCCGCCAATTCGCCGTCACCTGGCGCACACCCATTCCCGACTCCCTATCCGTGGACTCCCTCATGGCTTGGCGTGAGGCGGTGGCCGAGGAATCCTACGATTACCCCCAGGTCGTGAAACGGGACGAGCTGTATCCTCAGCAGACGGCTCTGGGAAGCTGGCCCATTCTGGAGGTGCGGGGCACATGGTCGAACCCGCCCGGGAGCTGGCCTGCCGCCGGCCCCTTCATCTTCTGGAGCCTGACCTGCCCGGAGCAGAACCGGCTCTACTTCCTGGACGCCTGGCTTTACGCGCCGGGTAAGGACAAGTGGGAGTACATCATCCAACTGGAGACCATATTGAGCTCGTTCCGATGCGGGGTCTGAAGCCGGGATCCAGGAGTTGGTAGATGCCGGGTTCCCAGTCGTGTTCTGATTGGGTGGGGTAACACGCGAACTGCGGGAGTCGAAGAATGAATGCCAGAACACCAATCCTGATCCTGTTGGGCTGCCTCTTGATCGTTGGTATCCCTGCAAAGTCCCGGGCCCAGGAACCCGGCTCGCGGGTGCCGGTCCCCCACCAACAGGCCCTCACCGCCAACCCCTTCCTCCTCCTCTTCGAGTGGTTCAACATCGAGTACGAGCGGAAGGTCTCCGAGGCCGGCACCCTCGGATTCACGGCCTCGGGGTTTTCGTTCGACGACGGCGATGAGACGTACCGGGGTTTCAGCGGGTTCTATCGTTACTACCCCCAAGGGGCGGCTCTCTCCGGATTCTCCCTCGGCGGCCGCCTGGGATATCACCGGGTATCGGACGACGACGACGACGGAGATGCCTTCGCCCTGGGTGTGGACCTGGGATACAGCTGGCTCATGGGGTCGAAGAGGAATTTCTACATCGGGATCGGGATCGGGGCCACCCGATTGTTTGGGGGTGATGTGGAGGGAGGACGGGTGGTGATCCCGAGCATCAGACTCGTCAACGTGGGGTTTGCTTTCTGAGGGAATCTTCCTCATTCGCCTTGGGGTCGTAGATTTCAAGGGTCGAGGCGATTCCTTCCACCCTGACCCTGGAGAAGCCCCCATGAGAATGAAAGCAACGCTCCTGACAGGCCTGGCGCTTTTCTCCCTGGCCTCCCTTCCGCTTCATGCTGAGGCACAAGAAGGAGTCAGGGAACCGGTACGACACACCTCCGTCATTTCCGGAAACCCCCTCATTCTCCTGGCGGGGTGGTTCAACGCCGAGTATGAGCGAAAGGTCACCGGAAATGTGACCGCGGGGATCTCAGGCGGCTGGATCGACCTGGACGATGACGACGATTACACCAACGTCAGCGGATTCATTCGTTTTTACCCCCAGCAAGCCGCCTTCACCGGCTTCTACTTCGGTGGACGTTCAGGGGTCTACAACGCGGACAACGGCGACGATTCCACGACGTCCTTCGGGATCGGGTTGGACATCGGGTACACCTGGCTTCTCGGTCCGAGCCGAGCCTTCTACGTGGGCCTCGGTATCGGAGTGACCCGCCTCCTCGGCGGGGACCTGGACGAATTCTCGACCGTCGTTCCGTCGGTCCGCCTGGTGAATATCGGTATCGCTTTCTGAACGATTCTGGTCCGTTCCTGTGGCACCCCCGGCCGCGCCCACCGCGGCCCACGACCGGCGTCGGGACTCTCCGGCGCCGGTTTGTGTAACAACCCAATCAAGTCCACAACCCTTCGTACCTGTAGGCCAATTTCCGACCTATATCTTGGGGTCTCCATCCACGTCGCCGTTACAAAAAAGAAAAAAACCAGGAAAACCGGGGTGCGGATAAGCTGACCGTTGCCACCTCTGGTGTACCTCTAATACAATTGGTCGTCCCCCCTTTTGAGGGCCGAAAACGAGCGCACCCTAACCAGAGAGAGCCGACCAGGGCACCGTGTCCTTCGTCCACCTTCACACCCACTCCGAATACTCCCTCCTGGACGGAGCGAACCGAATCTCGGACCTGATCCGGCGGGCTCAGGAGTTCGAGATGCCGGCCCTGGCCCTCACCGACCACGGGTGTCTGTTCGGTGCGTGGACCTTCCAGAAGCAGGCCCGGAAGGCGGGAATCAAGCCCATCGTCGGGATGGAAGCCTACGTGGCTCCGGGAGCCCGTACCGAGCGAGTGCGGGCGGGCCAGGGGGAGCGGGCATACTACCACCTGGTTCTTCTTGCCCGGGATCTGGTCGGCTACAGGAATCTTGTCCGCCTCTCCTCCATCGGGTACACCGAGGGGTTTTATATCCGGCCCAGAATCGATCGGGATGTCCTGGCTCGTTACTCGGAAGGTCTCATCGTCAGCTCGGCCTGCATGGCCGGGGAGGTGAATCGACACCTGCTGGCGGGAAACTGGGAGGGCGCACGGGAAGCGGCCGCCTGGTACGCCGAAACGTTCAAGGACCGGTACTACCTGGAAGTCCAGGCTCACAACACCGAGGGCCAGGTCGAGCTCAACGAGCACGTGTTCAAGTTGGCCGACGAGATGGGTCTTCCAGTCGTGGCTACCAACGACGCCCATTTCCTGCAGAAAGACGACCACAAGGCCCATGACATCCTGCTTTGCATCGGACTGGGTAAGGATCGGAACGATCCCAACCGAATGCGTTACGACGAGGGCCTCTACTTCAAGTCACCGGACGAAATCAGCCAGTTCTTTCCGAAGCACCCGGAGGTCCTGGAGAATACCCTGAAGATCGCCGACGAGGTGAATCTGGAGATACCCACCCAGATCCACCTCCCGGAATTCCCCCTCCCAGAGGAGTATAAGGACCCCAACGACTACCTGATCCATCTGGCCATAGAAGGAGCCAAGGAGCGGTACGGTGACCCCCTCCCTGATCATGTCCGGAAACGCCTGGACTACGAGTTGGAGATTATCGTCGAGACCGGGTATGCCGGCTACTTCCTCATCGTCTGGGACTTCATCGACTGGGCACGCCGAAACGGGATCCCCGTAGGCCCCGGGCGTGGCTCCGCCGCCGGATCATTGGTGGCCTACTCCCTCTGGATCACCAACATCGACCCCCTGGAGTTCGACCTGCTCTTCGAGCGTTTCCTGAATCCCGAGCGGATTTCGATGCCGGATATCGACATCGACTTCTGCTTCGAGCGACGGGGGGAAGTCATCGAGTACACACGGCAAAAGTACGGCCGGGATGCCGTGGGACAGATCATCACCTTCGGGACAATGAAGAGCAGGGCGGTGATCCGGGACGTGGGGCGCACGCTGGGGTTCGAACCCGGGGAAACCGACAAGATCGCCAAGCTCATCCCCAACGCTCCGGGGCAGGCCTTCACGGTGGAAGAGGCCGTGAAAAAGCTGCCGGAGGTAAAGACCCTCTACGAGATGGATGCCCGGCACCGCCAACTCTTCGACTACTCCATGACCCTGGAGGGGCTCAGCAGGCACGCTTCGGTCCACGCCGCCGGCGTGGTCATCGCCCCGGGCCCCCTGGACGAGTACGTACCGGTCTGCGTCCAGCAGACCAACGGGTCGGGCAATGGCGGGAATGGCCGAAACGGCGACGAGGGAGTGGTGGTGACGCAGTACGACATGAACTGCCTCGAAGATGCCGGCATGTTGAAGATGGACTTCCTGGGCCTGAAAACCCTCACCGTCATCCATGACGCGGTGGAGGCGGTGAACGCCCGGGTCGGTGCGTTGAAGCATCCGGAAACCGGCGAGACCTACGAGTCCATGGATGACGTGCCCCTGGATGACCCAGCGGTCTATGCCATGCTGGCACACGGAGGCACGTCCGGCATCTTCCAGTTCGAATCGAATCTGGCTCTGGACAAGCTCCGGGCCATGCGCTGCGACCGCTTCGAAGACCTGGTAGCCACCAACGCCCTCATCCGGCCGGGCCCTCTGGACTCGGGTATGACCGACGTCTACATCCGGCGGAAGCTGGGGCAGGAGCCGGTCCGGTACCCCCACCCGGACCTGGAAAGCACACTGAAATCCACCTACGGGATCATCGTCTACCAGGAACAGGTGATGCGGATCGCCAATGTCCTGGCAGGCTACTCCCTGGGCGAAGCCGATGTGCTTCGCAAGGCGGTGGGTAAGAAAATCGCCGAGCTCATCCAGAAGGAGCTGGGGAAGTTCAAGGAACAGGCGGTGGAGCGAGGAGTGGGCCGCCGCACGGCTGCCGACCTGGCCGACCAGATCGAGACCTTCGGCAGGTATGGATTCAACAAGAGCCACTCCGCAGCCTATTCGCTGCTTTCGTACCACACTGCCTGGCTGAAGGCCCACTACCCCGCCGAGTTCATGGCGGCGCTCCTCTCCTCGGTTCTGGACAAAACCGACGACGTGGTGAAGTACATCGGCGAGTGCCGGGAACTGCACAGGCACCTGCCCGGAGTCACGAGTCCCCTGGACGTTCTGCCGCCAGATGTGAACGAGTCGGGATGGAAGTTCACCGTGGTGGGGGAAAACCAGATTCGTTTCGGGTTGGGGGCCGTGAGAGGCGTCGGCTCCGGTGCGGTGAAATCGATACTCCGAGCCCGGGAAGAGGGAGGCCCTTTCCAGACCCTCTTCGACTTCCTTGAACGAATCGACCTGAAGCTTCTCAACAAGAGAGCCACCGAAGCCCTCATCGCCGCCGGGGCCCTGGACGCTTTCGGGCACCGAGCCCAGCTTCTGGCCGGCCTGGACGTGGCCTATTCGGAGGTGCAGGCGCGACAGGCAGAGGAAGCCGCGGGGCAGGCTTCCCTCTTCGGAGGAAACGACTCGGCCCTCCGGCGGCCCGATCCGGATCTGCCGGAGGTGCCGGCCTGGTCCGAGTTCGACCGATTGACCCGGGAGAAGGAGTCCCTGGGCTTCTACATTTCCGGCCATCCCCTGGACCGGTTCCGCCCGGTGGTGGAGGCCTTTGCTCCGGTAACGACCACCAACCTCAAGGATTACCTGGGCCAATCCATCGAGCTGGCCTGCGTGGTGACCCAGGTCACCCGCCAGATCTCCCGCCGCGACAGCTCGGAGTGGGGCAAAATCGTGGTGGAGGATTTCTCGGGCACGGCCACGGTTTTGGCCTTCAAGGAATCATGGCAGGACAGCAAAGAGCTCCTGGTCCAGGATTCAGTGGTTCTCATCAGAGGAAAGGTCAGCTCCAGGGAACGGGACGAAGACGATCCGCCCATCTTCCTGGATGGAGCCGAGCTTCTGGAGGGAGTGCCGGATTCCGGTCTACTGGCCATCCAGATCGAGCTGGAGTTCGGGGAACCTCCAAAGAAGGGTGCGTTCCACGCGGCGAAGGAACTCCTGGCGGCCCACCCAGGCGTGGCCCCGGTAGAAGTCCTGGTCAGGACGGGCAACGGCCTGGGGGACCCCCGCCTCCGATCAAAAACACTGAAGGCGGATCCCGGGCACGAGACCCTGGAAGCCCTGGAGAAGCTCTTCGGGGCTTCCCACGTAAGGTTGGTTAGGACGATTTCGGAAAAAACCAACTGACAGGCGTCGTCAGGGCACTCCAAACAAAAAGGAGAGAACGTGGCTACCCTCCGCGCCGAGCCCCTGAGCTGGCTCTCCTTCGGGGTTCGGATCCTATCGGGCGAGAAGGAGATCACTCAACTCAGCATCAGCGCCTTCAGGACCAAGGGAAGCTTCAGGCTCGAGGGAAGTGATTTCACCATCGAGCCGTCGGGCTTCTTCCGAAGCGACGCCAC
>JASFVN010000355.1:0-4593 GCA_050049805.1 Gemmatimonadota bacterium | reverse complement strand
GGGGAGATGGTGGCACCCGGCTCCTACCTGGTGACCATGGTGGTGGGAGGTCAAGAGTTGACCCGTTCCATCACCGTCCTGGAGGACATCTGGATGAACGAGACTCACTAGAGAGCCAACCCTCAGGGGCCCAACGGACCGGGGGGCTGCCTTCATGGCAGCCCCCCGGTTTCTTCACACCCGTCTCCTCAGGCCTGGTAGGCCGGGCGTGGCTCAGTGGCGGTTGGTGCCCTCATGGGCCTGGACAGGGAGGGGAAAGGTCACTCCCGCATTCCCGTTCCCCGGCAGGCGGCCTTCCACGCCGAAGCGCTCCAGAACCGGGACTCCCCGCTCGAAGTCGAAATAGGTCTGCTGCTGAAGTGACCGGAGCGAGGACTTCCAGCTCAGGTAAGCGTCCAGGAAATTCTCGGCCGTCTCGGACTCCCTCCTAAGGCTCAAGAGAAGGTCCAGGACCGAGATCGCTCCGGTCTGGTACCGTTGGAAACTCGTCTCCGAAACGTCCTGGGCCAGTTCCAGGTTGTCCCGCATGGCCATGGTTCGGGTCTCCCGATCCAGGACGTTGAGAACTTCGTTCCGAACGTCTGAGACCATCTCCAGCTCCTGCTCCTCGATGCGAAGAAGGGTCTGTTGAATTCCGATCTCACTCGAGGCCAGGCGGGCTTTCCTTTCACCCCAATCCCAGAGGGGTATGTCTGCCGAAACGTTCACCGTATAGCTGTTGTCGGGCCGCACCCAGAGGTTGCTGAGTTCATCATCCCGCTTCTCCCGACCATAGCTCATGTTCAGGTCCAGTTGGAATCCACCCCGTCCCTTCGTGTCTTCCAGTCTGATCTCGCTGTTTCTGAGATCGATGGCGAGGTTCCGCATGCGGGGCGTGAGCTCCCGGGCGTACCCGATGGCCTCATCCATGTCGATGGGTACTGGGTCCAACTCGAACTCAGGGGTTATGACGATGGAATCGGCATCGCTGAGGCCCAGATCCCGTTTCACCCCTGCCGACCTCAGGCGAATGGAGCTTTCACTGGACTGAACGTTTTCCCGGGCATTGGCCAGTTCGATCTGGACCTGATCCACGTCGATGGCAAAGGACGAATCGGCCTGGGCCAACTCCTGGGCGATGCCCAAGGCCCGCTGGAGGTTCTCCACGAGACCCAGGCTGATGGTTCTCTCGTAGTGCTCCCTGAAGAGATCGTAGTAGGTCCGGGAAACGTTGTTCACGATGCGGACCACGTCGCCATAGAAATCGAGCTGGGTCTCCTCCAGCCTCATCTCAGCCTGCTCCAGGTTGTTCTTGAGGTCATTGGGCTGAAAGAGAGGCTGTCGGTAGGAGATGTAGTACCGGTTGTAGAAGTCGACGTCCCGTGTCCCGTCATCTTCGAACTGCGTGTAGCGGTACATCCGGTTGTTTACGGAAAGGTACCCGTTGGTGGGGTATCCGAAGAGGATGACCGGTTGCGAAATCGACAGCTCTCCCTCCCACCGCCGGGTATTCTCCTGGACGATCTCGTTCTTTTGCAGCTCCGAGTTCCACTTGGGCTCTGAGGTGAGCTGGAACGCGGGTGCGGTGAGCTCCAGGTCCACGGAGGACTTCAGGCGAGCCTGCTCGGCGTGGAGGTTGTGCTGGTCCCGCTGGATATCCAGGTTGAGGCGCCTGATCTGATAGCTCGTGCTCAGGGTCAGATCCACCATCCGCTCCAAGGTCAGATCGATGACCTGGGGTTCCGTCTGGTCCTGGGCCCGCAGGCCCCCGACACCCAGACATTGGACGGCCAGGATAGCCAGTAACAAGCTGCTGCTTCTCAGCGGTCGTCGCCCACTCATGGTCTTGCTCCCCCGATCCCGTTCTCCGGGATCCAGCCCTCTTCCCTGAGGACTTCCAGAAAAGGTTTGTCCCGATCGTAGTTGTAGTAGGTCTGAACCTGGAGGCGGCGGAGAGACTCCTTCCAGTTCACGTAGGAGTCGATGAAGTTCTCTCCGGTGTCGGCCTCCCGGAGGAGACCCAGAATCAGCTCCTGAGCTGAGATCTGGCCGGCCTCGAACCGGTTGAAATTGGTCTCCGAAACCCTCCTGGCCAGCTCGAGGTTCTCCATCATCGCCATGGTTCTCCCCTCCCGATCCCGGACGTTCAGAACCTCGTTCCTCACGTCGGAGACCATCTCCAACTGTGTCTCTTCCAGGCGCAGCTGGGTTTGCTCGATCCCGATCTCCGCCGCGGCGACCCTGGCCTTCCGCTCCCCCCAATCCCAAAGGGGAAGAGAGGCGGTGATGTTGATGGTGTAGCTGTTTTCCGGGTCCTGCCACAGGTTCCGGAAGTACTCGTCCCGCCTCTCTCTTCCGTAACTCATGTTCAGGTCGACGCGGAAGGCGCCACGGCTCTTCGTCCACTCCAACCCCATCTCCTGACGCCGGAGGCCGATGTCGTACTGCCGCAGGGTCGGGGTCAGATCGAACGCGTACCGAACCGCCTCGTCCATGTCGATGGGGACCGGATCGAGATGAAAGGTGGGAACGAAGGCGATTGAGTCCGTGTCGCTCAAGCCCAGCTCCTGTTTCACCTCGGCGAACTCGAGGCGCACGGAGCTTTCCTGGCTCCGGAGTCGCTCCCTGGCATTGGCCAGCTCAACCTGGATCTGATCGATCTCTACGACCCTGGTAGAATCGCTGAGGACCAGCGTCCGGCCGATGTTCAGAGCCCTCTCGAGCTGGGTCGCCAGGTTCCGCCTGACCTCAACCAGATAAGTCTCCTCCAGCAGGTCGTGGTAGACTTCGGAGACCCCGGACACGATCTCGATGATGTCCCGGTTGTACTCGATGAGCGTGCTTTCCAACTCCAGCTCGGCCGACTCCAGCCCATTCTTGAGCATGTTCGGCTGGAAGAGCGGCTGCCTGTAGGAGATGTAATACCGGTTGTAGTAGTCGGTGTCGTGAGTGCCGTCGTCCTCGACCTGGGTGTACTGATAGATCCGGCTGTTGATGGACAGGTATCCGTTGGTGGGCCAACCGAACAGGATCACCGGCTGCCGGATGGACAGCTCCCCCTCCCACCTTCGCGTGTTCTCCTGGATGATCTCGTTTTTCCCCAGCGCCGCGTTCCATTTGGGCTCGGAGGTCAACTGGAAGGAGGGCGTCACCAACTCCAGGTTCACCGACGACTTCAGCCCGGCCCGCTCCGCCTTCAGGTTGAGCTGCTCCCGCTCGATGTCGTAGTTGAGGCGGCGGACGCGGAAGCTGGAGGCCATGGTGAGGTCCACCATGTTCTCAATGGTGAGCTCTATGACCTGAGGCTCGTCCTGGGCAGAGAGATCCGCAGCCCCTGAGGCCAAGGCGATGAGAGCCAGGGAGAAGACGAAGTCCTTCTGCAAGGGCCTTGTCTTGGATCTGCGTATCTCGGATGTGGGGCTCATTCCGGATGTATATCCCTCACGCCGGCGCTGGATCCCCGGCAGGCTGAGTCAGGGAGAAAATTCTTTTACAGATACAAGATGAGAAAACAGGTGTTTCCCCGGAAGGGATTTCTGTAAGAAGGGAGTTTGAGGTCTGTTAGAAGATGAGAATAGCAACCATTGGAGTGGATTTCTCACGCTTTTCTTCCCAGAAAACCTCTCCCGCCGGACCTGGGGCGTTCACTCGGCGCCGTTCCAGCAATAGGTGCAGACCTTCTCCCTCGGAAGGCCGATGGCGTCGATGAGGTCGTCAAGACGCTGATATTGGAGCGTGGTCAGACCCAGGCGGCTCCGAATCCCCTCCACCATGGCACAATAGGGCTCCCCGTCCGGGTCCGAGTATTTCGCCAGGTCGTCGGGTTCTCCACCCTCCAGGTCGTGGACCGACCGCCGACCGGCCAGGTCCAGTTCTGAACGGGACCTGGAGAAGTTCAGGAACTTGCATCCGAAGATGAGGGGCGGGCAGGCGGGACGCATGTGGACCTCCTGGGCGCCATAGTCGAAAACCCGCCGTATGATGTCCTGGAGTTGCGTGCCTCGCACAATGGAATCCTCACAAAAGAGAAGGCGATTCCCCTGAATCAACTCCCGGATGGGAATCAACTTCATGCGGGCCACCAGATCCCGGACCCTCTGGTCCTGAGGCATGAAGCTCCGGGGCCAGGTAGGGGTGTACTTCACAAAGGGCCTTCGAAAAGGAACCCTGGCCTGGTTCGCATAACCGATGGCATGGCCGGTCCCGGAGTCGGGGATCCCCGCTACCAGGTCCACCTCCACCTCGTCACGGCGTGCCAGGGTCCGGCCGCAACGGTATCGAACCGACTCTACGTTCACCTTTTCATAGTTTGAAGCCGGATACCCGTAGTATACCCATAGAAAGGCACAGATCTGCATCTCGCTTCCTGGTGCCTTGACCTGCTCCATGCCCTCCTGGTCGAAGCGTATGATCTCCCCGGGGCCCAGATAGCGGGTGATCTCGTAACCCAGGTTGGGGAGGGCGCAGGTCTCGAAGGTGACCGCAAAGGCTCCCTCCTTCTCTCCCAACGCGAGGGGCGTCCGCCCCAGACGATCCCGGGCAGCATAGACCTCCCGGTTCGTCAGGATCAGGATGGAACAGGACCCTTCTACCTGCTCCTGGGCAAGGCTGATC
>JASFVN010000354.1:0-4617 GCA_050049805.1 Gemmatimonadota bacterium | reverse complement strand
GAGACGCCCTGGACATCATCCGATACGAGACGGTGAGTGGCCGGAGGGAGGTGCTGGTTCCGGCTCGGCGCCTCATTCCCCCGGGCTCCGCGAACCCTTTGCTCATCGAGGACTACCAGTGGTCCGACGACGGACAGCGCCTCCTCATCTACACCAACTCCCGCCGGGTTTGGCGCCAGAACACCCGGGGGGACTACTGGGTCCTGGATCTGGACGACTGGGATCTGCGCCGGATCGGGAGCTTCGCCGAACCTTCCACACTCATGTTTGCCAAGTTCTCTCCCCGAGGGGATCGGGTGGCATACGTGGTCCGGAGCAACATCTACGTCGAGGGTGTGGAAACCGGAGAGGTGGTGGCTCTCACGGACGACGGCACGCCCACCCTCATCAACGGCACCTTCGACTGGGTTTACGAGGAGGAGTTCGGCCTCAGGGACGGGTTCCGCTGGAGCCCTGACGGCCACTCCATCGCCTATTGGCAGATCGACGCCGAAGCGGTCAAGAACTTCTATCTGATCAACAACACCGACTCCATCTATCCCAAGATCACGCCCATTCCCTATCCCAAGACCGGGGAGGACCTTCCCTCGGCCCGGATCGGAATCATCCCCAGCGCGGGCGGTGAGACCGTCTGGCTCGATACTCCGGGCGATCCCTCCAACACCTACCTGGCCCGCATGGAGTGGGCCGCCAGCTCGGAAGAAGTCATCGTTCAACACCTGAATCGACTCCAAAACACGAATCAGGTGCTCCTGGGTGACGCCCGTACGGGTGTCACCCGCACCGTCTTTACCGATCGGGACGAAACGTGGGTGGACGTGGTGGACGATCTTCGCTGGATGGAGGATGGGAACACCTTCACCTGGGTGAGCGAGAGGGACGGGTGGAGGCATGTCTACCTGGTGTCTCGTGACGGGAGCGAGGTCCGCCTGGGAACGCCGTCGCCCTTCGACGCCATCAGCGTGGAGCTCATCGATGTGGAGGGTGGGTGGCTCTACTACATGGCGTCCCCCCATGACGCCACCCGGCGGTTCCTCTACCGGAATCGTCTGGACGGCAGGGGGGAACCGGAGCGACTGACCCCCGACGAAGTCGGTGGAAGCCACTCATACCAGATCTCTCCCGACGGCCGGTGGGCCATCCACACCGCGTCGGAGTTCGGCCTTCCTCCCACCATCGACCTGGTGCGGCTTCCTTCCCACGAAGGGATCAGGACCCTGGTGGACAACACCCGCTTGAAGAGGACCGTGGAGGGTCTGGACCGGGGCGACTTCGAGTTCTTCCAGGTGGAGGTGGAAGAGGGGGTCACCCTGGACGGCTGGCTCATGAAGCCGCCGGACTTCGACCCGGGGAAGCGCTATCCCCTCCTCTATCACGTGTACGGGGAACCGGCGGGCACCACCGTGGTGGACCGCTGGGGAGGAAACCGGTACCTCTGGCACCTCATGCTGACCCAGCAAGGGTATATGGTGGCTTCCATCGACAACCGGGGTACCCCGGCTCCAAAGGGCAGGCACTGGCGGAAACAGATCTACGGCGCGGTAGGGGTGTTGGCGTCGCAGGACCAGGCGGCGGCGAACCGCATCATGCGAGAGTGGAGCTTCGTGGATCCCAGCCGCATCGGGATCTGGGGATGGAGTGGGGGCGGATCCATGACCCTGAACATGATGTTCCGCTTTCCGAGGCTGTACCAGACGGGGCTCTCCGTGGCGCCGGTGCCGGACCAGAGGCTCTACGACGCCATCTACCAGGAGCGGTATATGGGAACCCCCCAGGGTAACGCCGACGGGTACAGGGAAGGCTCACCCATCACCTTTACCGAAGGGTTGGAGGGGAATCTCCTGGTGGTGCATGGCACGGGAGATGACAACGTCCACTATCAGGGGACGGAACGCCTCATCAACCGCCTCATCGAGTTGAACAAACCCTTTACCATGATGGCATATCCCAACCGGTCCCATTCCATTTCGGAGGGGCGGAACACCACCCGCCATCTCTATGAGCTCCTGACCCGATATCTGAAGGAACACCTGCCACCTGGGGGAAGGCCGGCTAGCGGGCTCCCCCGGATTCCGACGCAGCCGGGGGGCTGAGAGGAAGGAGAGCAGATCAGGAGCCCGCTGGACCTCGTCGAGGGGATGTGAGTTGGGGGATGGCCCCAGGTTGAGATACGAGGGTTTCGCCTCCGGTCAGAACCTATACATGAGGGTCACCGGCGGCTCCGACACCTCGTCTGAAAGAGACTGCAGGCGGACGAGGATTCGGCGAAAATCCTTCCCTCCGGTGCCGTAGGAGCTCTCGTAGTCCCAACGGAGGGGGGAGAGCTGAAACCCCACCTCCTCCTGGAGCACCGAGTCGCAGGGATCGTCCGGATCGTGGTGACTGACGTACACGTTCACCTGAACCGGGAACGATTCCATCCACCCGCCCAGAGCTACGGCCCGGATCTCGTGCTCCCTGCACCCCCCCGAGTACTCCACTTGGACGCGGAGAAGGTCTCCGGCGATTTCGGCCTCGTGGATCTGGAGGGCATCCTGGGGCCAATCCCTGGGATTGCCTCCGAAACCCAGGATCACTGGAGTCACGGGTCCCACCGACGCCAGGAGGAGGGTAGCGACCTCCTGGACGGGCTCGGGAAGAAGCACGTCGGTCCCTCGCACGGAATAGTCTTCACCCGAGTCGTAGACCACCCTGAACTCGAGGTGGAAGAAATCGGCGCCAAAGGTCCCGTAGTCCCGGCCGTCGATGAGGTCCAGCCGGGCCCGCTCTACCCGCTCGAACACGTGGCCGACGGTGGAGGTATCCAGCTCACCCAGGACTTCCCCGGCTACGAATCCGCAATGCGCCACACAACCCAGCCCCAGGACCGTACCGGTGTTCCCATCCAGACCCACCGAGTAGTCCACCCCGGCGAAGCCTCCGGTCACCTGTATCCGGATCTGTGCTTCCATCACCGGGGGGCGCATGTCCAGGTCGCTCCGGAGGTTCACGCCGTCATCGCCGCACGCGTATGAAACAAGGAGAGCGGAGCCCACGAGGAATCGTGGAAGGGAATGCCTACCTCTGTCCTGCATGTTCGAAGCTCCTCTTCGCCCGGGGCCCGGCCAGTGACTGCAGGGGTGCTGGTTCCTGGAGGGAAACGATCCAGACCCCCGGTATATGTCAGGCCCTTCTCAATCGTGCCCAGAATCGAAGTCTTCGATCATCCACACATCCGAGAAGGAGCGCTCTTCCGTGCAGATCCACACGAGGCCTTCCGGTCGGGTGTTCGGAACACAATCGGCGTCCTCGAGATCCGGGCCGGGGATGACCTCGGGATCGCCCCCGTCCAGAGGAATCCAGTGGAAGTCGTGTCCCAACCGCTTTCTGGCGATGATTCGGGTGCCATCGGCCGACCATCCGAAAGGTACCCAATCGTCCAGCGACCCACCGACGAACCTTGCAGAACGGTCCCGGAGTGAAATCACCCAGATACCAGTGCTGTCAGGCCAGGTCCAGCGGATCACCACCCGATTCCCACCCGGAGAGAAGGACAGTCGCTGGGTGAAGGGGGAGTCGTTCTCCACCAGGGACTCTTCCTCTCCCGTCACCGGATCCAGCAAGCGATAGTTGTCGTGACCTCTCACGGGATAGGCGATCCGAGTCCCTGGTGCCCAAACCAGAGCGCCAGCGGGTCGGGTGTCGGGATAAACGCGGGGAGGCCCACCGGAAATGGGGGCGACCGCCACCCTCCGGCCTTCCTCCCGAACCAGTACAAAGACCAGTTCCTCGCCTGAAGGGGACCAGGCAGGGCAGAGACGAGACAAGGAACCGGTGAAGGTGAGTTGTCGTGGAGAAGCTTCTCTCTCCGTGGCCACTACGCGGAGATTGAGGCCTTCATCGGATTCGGCCAGGTAGGCCAGGAATCTGCCATCCGGGGAGAGTACTGGACAGAGCTTCTGTGCGGTTCCGGTTGTGAGGCCGACCGGTTCCAAAGGGCCGCCGATCTTCTGGCGAATCACGGAGAAATTGGTGTAGCCCAAGGTCCTCGTGTAGACGAGGCGGCGGCCATCGTCCGAGATAGAGTAGGGATCTGTAAGGGTGGGGGGGCGAGTGAGGCCCTCGAGATGACGTATCATGTGGCCCCGGTCCTCCACCAGCCCACGACCCGGCTCGAAGGCCCTCCGAAAAAGGTCTTCGTTTCGGAGATAATAGAGGGCGTCCCCTGAAGGAGTCCACGAAGGAAAATCCAAGCCCAGGCTATCGTGAACACTCACCCCGACGGTTCCGTCGGTTGAACTCAGCACCCGCAGGTGGGAACCAGGCACTCCGGAGTTAGTGGCGAAGAGGAGTAGGGCTCCGTCCGGGGACCAGTCTCCACCGACGACCCACCGGTCTTCCCCCCGCTCCGAAAGAGTGTCGACCGATCCGGAACTGAGATCCATCATGAAAATACCAGGACTGGTGCTGGTTGGCGCCTCCAGGTACCATCCGGCCAACCTTCGGCCGTCAGGGGACCACAAGAAGTACGGGAAATACCGGGGGGCGGGTTCCGGCACACCGCCCAGTCGGGGGTAGGAATAGATGCCCCAATCATTCCCGTGCTGGCCTGAGAAACCGATCTTGGCTCCGTCCGGT
>JASFVN010000353.1:0-4627 GCA_050049805.1 Gemmatimonadota bacterium | reverse complement strand
TTCTCCTTGCCGCAGTGGGTGGCTATGCTCCCCCCGCCCACGCCCAACAAACCATCACCCCCGCCCGTCCCATCCCGGGGCCGCTGGTCCCGCCGCCCTACTTCAGGGCGGCCGTGGAGCGCGGCACCCGTAGCCCAGACGGGCGTCCCGGCCCCAATTACTGGCAGGTGTACTCCGAGTACGACATCGACGCTCGCCTGGACCCGGCCTCGGGCCTCCTTTCCGGCGCCGAGACCATCACCTTTCATAACCGGTCGCCCATGGACCTTCCGGTTCTGGCCCTCTTCCTCCACCAGAACCTTCATTCAGAGGGTGTCGCCAGGGCCAGACCTGCCGAGATCACTGGCGGTATTCAGCTTCAGAGGGTCAAGGCGCAGGGGGAGGACCTCTTTCCGGCCCAAACCCTCATGACTGCGGGTTACGCTGTGGATGGCGGTGTGATGTTCGTCCGGCCGCCTACTACCGTCCCCGCCGGTGAGTCGGTGGAGTTGGAAATCGAGTGGAGCTTCACCGTTCCCCAGACCGCGGGCCGAATGGGCCACAGCAACCGGGAAATGTACCTCCTGGCCTATTGGTTTCCGAAGATCGGCGTCTTCGACGACCTCCGGGGTTGGGACGCCGAGCCCTACAAGGGCGCCGAGTTCTACGAGGGGTACGGCGACTACCGGGTGAGCCTCACCGTTCCCAACAGCTGGACCGTCATGGCCACGGGCGACCTCCAGAACGCCGAGGAGGTTCTCACCGCCCAAACCAGGGAGCGCATGGCGGCGGCCCTCCAGGCCGACACCATGGTCCAGATCGCCACCCGTGAGGACCGAGACAACGGAATGGTCACCCAGACCTCAGAAACCGGGGCTCTGACCTACCGCTTCGAAGCCGAGAACGTCCGGGACTTCACCTGGACCACCTCCAGCGTGCAGCTCTGGACCGGCACCAGCTCCCTGGTGCCGGACCGGGACGGCGACGGAGTGGACGACCGGGTGGCCATCCACTCCTTCTGGCGGGAGTACCGGGCGCCCCTCTGGTCCGAGCAGGCCCTCTACGCCAAACACTCCATCGAGTTTGAATCCCGCTACACGGGGCTTTCCTACCCCTGGCCCCACATGACCTCGGTGGAGGGCGACGACATCATCGGCGGCGGCATGGAGTTTCCCATGTTCACCCTCATGGGAAGCTACGAGGGCCGGGGGGCCTTCAACCTCTACTCCGTAACCGCCCACGAGCTGGCCCACAACTGGGTGCCCATGATCGTCGGGGCCAACGAGAAGCGGCACGCCTGGATAGACGAGGGGGCCACCAGCTTCCTGGAGAATCAGACCGAGCCGGATTACTGGCCGGACATCGAGAACCAGGACTCGGCCGACTTCGAGGCCTACCTCCAGCTCGCCAGGGCGGAGATGGAGGAGAGCATGATGACCCACCACGATTACTACGAGCCCGGGCCCGCCGGGGGCGTGGCTTCCTATTCGAAACCGGCGTCTCTCATGGTCACCCTCAGAAACCTCCTGGGTGAGGACGTGTTCATGGAGGCGTACCAGAGCTTCATCCGGGACTGGGCCTTCAAGCACCCGTCGCCCTGGGACTTCTTCAACACGTTCGAGCGGGTGTCGGGCCAGGACCTGGACTGGTTCTGGAATTCCTGGTACTACGAGACCTGGGCCCTGGATCAGGCGGTGGAGTCGGTCAGGACGGACGGGGACGAGACGGTCGTTACCATTGCCGACCGTGGGTTCGTCCCCATGCCCGCGAATGTCCGCATCACGACCCGGGAGGGTAGGGTCCTGGAGCGGGAGGTCCCGGTGACCCACTGGCTCTCCGGTGAACTCTCGGCCGAGATCCGCATCCCGGCCTCCGCCGGTGAGGTGGCGAGGGTGGAGATCGATCCGGACTGGCAGTTCCCCGACAAGGACCGATCCAACAACGTGTGGGAGAGGGGTCAGTAATCATGGCCGCTCACGTTTTCGGAGGGGTTTTGCGGTTGGGACTGACCGGCATCGGGGTCGCCTTTCTGCTTTCCTGTGCGGGTGGTGAGGAAAGCGAGAACCACACTCCCGGCCGCCTCGTGATTGTCGGAGGCGGCCTCCAGGCCGACAACACCGAGGTCTACCAAGCGATCCTGGATGGCCGCGACGGCGATGGCCCCATCTGCGTCTTTCCCACGGCCAACGCTGACCCTCAGGAATCCATGGAGTCGGCCATCTCCCGCCTCGACGCTGTGGGAGGACCGGGGTCCGCCATCGGCGTCTACCTCACTGAGGACAACCCGGAGGATGCTGCACTCCCGGCCACCGTGGAGACGATCCGGTCCTGTTCGGGCTTTTATTTCTCCGGCGGCCAGCAACGGCGGATTGTCTCCGTGTTTCGGCCCGATTCCGGTGATTCCCCGGCCTACCAAACCCTCTGGGACCGGTACCAGGAAGGTGCTGTGGTCTCGGGGAGCTCCGCCGGGGCCGCCATCATGTCCGATCCCATGATCGGTGGTGGAGACAGCGAGGAAGCTCTCCACTACGGTGTGACCTGGGAGAGGGGCACGGACGGGGTACTCCTTCAGAAGGGCATGGGCTTTCTGGAGACCCCCCTCATCGACCAGCACTCCCTGGCCCGAGGTCGATGGCTCAGGATGCTCACGGCGGTCCTGGGGCGGGAGGAGTATTCCTTCGGTACCGGGATCGACGAAAACACCGCCCTGGTGGTGGACGGACCCTCGGCACAAGTGGTGGGTGAGGCCGGCGTAGCCTTCTTCGATACCCGGGAAGCGACCGCTCCCTCGAGTGGCCAGGGCGGGGAAGGTGGCGAAGGCGGGCGAGGCATCCAGGGGGTCTTGGTCTTCCTACTGGGCCCGGGCGACCATCTGGACCTCCAAACCGGCGCCGTGACCTTCAACCAGGACAAGCCCCTGGTGGATCCCTCCGCGGCTCCCCCCGGACAATTGGAGGAGCTGGGCGCCCTCTCCGACCTCGATCTCTTCGGGCGCTGGGAGCTTCTTCAGTTCTTCGCCATCACGACCCTTTCCCCTGAATCCGAGTTCGTCCTCACCCAGGAGGGGTTCGACTTCCGCTTCCGAAAGGGGCCCGGTTTCGAGGCCCGGGCATGGGAGGGATTAGGCCCCGGCGGCACGTCCCGGGGACTCTCAGCGGGCCCGTACGAATTCAGCTATTCGGAGGCCGCGGGAAACTGAGGTTTTCAGGGGGTTTCCCCCCCCAATTTCACCCCCGGGTGATTTTTTTCACTCAATGTCCGGAAAGATATGGCGAGGTGGCCCTCACCTGGCTAAGTTGACCCCCCGGATTCTGTTTTTTGACTACCCTGGTCGCTCTACATATCTGGAGGACAGTCAATGGCACGCCTGAAGGATGTACTCGCAGAACAAATCCCCGGGATCCAGGAAGAGATCCGGAATCTCGTAAAGACCCACGGGGACAAGGTCGTTTCCGAAGTCACCATCAAGCAGGTCTACGGTGGGATGAGAGGTGTGAAGGGCCTCGTTTGTGACACCTCCATGGTGGATCCCATCGACGGCCTCATCATCAGGGGGATCCCCCTGGGAGAGCTCTTCGACAACTACCCCGAGGAGATCTTCTACCTTCTCTGCACCGGGAAGCTTCCCGAGGGTGAGGAAGTGGAAGCCCTGAAGGCCAACTTCGGCCAGCGGGCCGCCATCCCCGATTTCGTGGAGGACGTCCTGCGGGCCCTCCCGCCGACCTCCCACCCCATGGCCATGTTCATCACGGCCATCGCCGCCCTGGAAGAGCAGTCCTACTTCCGGAAGCGGTATGACGAGGGCATGACCCGAGGCGAGATGTGGGAAGCCGCCCTGGAAGACTCCCTGAACCTTCTTGCCAAGCTCCCGGCCCTGGCCGCCGCCGTCTACCGCATCAAGTACAACAAGGGCGACCTGATCCCGGCGGATCCGAACCTCCACATGGGCGCCAACTTCGCCCACATGCTGGGGAACGACGATCCGGACTTCTACGACCTGCTCCGGCTCTACCTGACGCTCCACTGCGACCACGAGGGCGGGAACGTCTCCGCCTTCACGGCCCACGTCGTCGGTTCGGCTCTCTCCGACCCGTACTACGCTGTGGCCGCCGGTCTCTCGGGGCTGGCAGGGCCGCTCCACGGCCTCGCCAACCAGGAGTGCCTGAAGTTCATCATGGGGATCGTCGAAAAGTACGGCGGCGCCCCCACCGAAGAGCAGATGGTCGAATACGCCTGGGAGGTTCTGAACAGCGGTCGTGTGGTGCCGGGCTACGGCCACGCGGTGCTCAGGGCCACGGATCCCCGCTTCACCGCCTTCCATCAGTTCGGTGACGCCCACTTCCCGGACGACCCGATTTTCAAGACGGTCGCCACCGGCTTCAAGGTCATCCCCGACGTTCTGAAGGAGCACGGGAAGGCCGCCAACCCCTATCCCAACGTGGATGCCGGGTCCGGCGCCCTCCTGTACTACTACGGGATCACCGAGCTGGAATTCTACACGGTGTTCTTCAGTGTCTCCCGTGCCATGGGGCTGTGCTCGCAGCTCATCATGAGCCGGGCCTGGTGGGAGCCCATCACCCGGCCGAAGTCCCATACCACCGACTGGTATAAGAACTTCGTGGGGATGGAGTAACCCGGAGTAGCCCGC
>JASFVN010000143.1:0-10375 GCA_050049805.1 Gemmatimonadota bacterium | reverse complement strand
CAGTTGCTCTTCCTCGTCATGATCCCGCTTCTTCTTGCCTGTGGGTCGGAAGAGTGGCCGCCAGTGGAGGACCCTCCGCCTGGTCCCACCGGCCTCTCGGGCAGGGAGCTGACCGCCTATATCATCGCCAGGGGCGACTCCCTGGAGCTCCCCGGTGAATGGAGCCCTCCGCCGGGAGATCGAATCGAGCTTTCTACCGCGGGGTTTGCCAAGATCCTTTGTTCGGCGGTTTTCATCATGGGCTTGGATCCGGCCGACGCGGCAGAAAACGTCGGCTACTTCTCGGCTCCCTATGAGGACCGGATCCATGTGACGGACACCATCGTCGATTACGAGAACCAAGAGGTTCGCTTGAGCCTACCATCGGGGATCACACGGGTCGCCAAGAAGTACGGGGGGCAAGGATGCATTACCCGGCCGTTAGGCGAAGACTCGGTCTTCTTCACCCCTTCCGTGATCGAGCCGAACCTTCCGAATCCTTCCACCACTCCCTGGCCCATGGGTGACCTGATTCCGGATGAGCCTTGGCCGGCGGAGATAGATTCCGCCCTGTTTGCTCAAGCCTTGGAGGAAGGTTTCGGGCCACCTGAGGCCATGACCCTGGGGCTCGTGGTGACCTACAGAGGGCGTCTACTGGGAGAGCGCTACGCCGAGGGAATCGGGATACACACCCCCCTTGAGAGTTGGTCCATGGGCAAGAGTCTTACCGGAGCCATGATGGGGGTCCTTATCCAACAGGGGGAGTACGAGCTTTGGCAACAGGCGCCGATCCCCGAATGGCAGAGCCGGGGGGATCCTCGTCAGCGGATCCGGATCGGGGATATCATGCGCATGTCTTCGGGAATCCGGATCAAGGCGCCTCAGGACCCCGATTTTGATTGGGCGATGGGGTATCCGGACCACCTCTACTTCTACACCAGTGCCCAGAACGCCTTCGAATGGGCGGCAACCCGGGGCCAGCAGTGGCCCCCCAACACCGTTGGACGATACAGAAACTCGGATCCCACTCTCACCAACTACTTGATCCGTCTGGCGGTAGAGGGCAGGGGAGAGGATTACCACGCCTTCGCTCAGCGACATCTCTTCGACAAGATCGGGATCCGGGATGCCGTCCTGGAGACGGATCCCTACGGGAACATCCTCACTCAGGGGTACGAATACCTTCCGCCCAGGGACTGGGCTCGCCTGGCGAACCTCTTCTTGCAGGACGGGGTTTGGAATGGCGAGCGGATCTTGCCTGAGGGCTATTCCAACTATGCCAATACCCCGGCCCCGGCCTGGGTAGCCGATGGCCGGCCAGTATACGGAGGCGCGTTCTTCTGGGTGAATGGGACGGGGTCCCTGCCCATTCCCACAGATGCCTATGCCATGCGGGGGGCAGGGGGCCAGAGCACGACCATCATTCCCTCCCACGAGCTCGTCATTGTCCGACAGGGAAAATACAAGGGATCGGGTGCGGGGGGGCGGGCGTTCCGGGGGGCCATGGCCCTCCTCATGGAGGCGATTCCTCCCGTTCATCAATGACAGGAGAGCCCCCCGGTCCGGGGGGCTTCGCCGTCTCCTATAGTCTCTTGTCCGGGGCGACCGTAAGCGTCTGGACCATCTCCAGGCCTCGAGCCGTGAGCTTCACGGTGTACTGACCCGGCTCCACATCGGTCATCTGGGGGCGGCGCCGGGCTCCCTGCGGGCCTTCCGACCCACCGGTGGAATCCGTGCTGTCAGTCATCCTTCTGAGGTCCCATGCGATCCGGTTGAATCCCTGTCGATCCGAGCCGGACATCTCCCGGACCACCTCGCCGTCGGAGTCCAAGACCTGGATGGAGACCTCGGGAGTCTCGGATTCAGCGCTCTCTTCCGTGGAAGCCGCCTCTTCCGAAGGATTCTCTTCCCCGGAGGTAGCAGAGGGCGGTGGCCCTTCCTTCAGGTAGTAGGTGATCAGCGCGCCGTACTCGGGGTTCGGACCTGAGAAACGAGCGGCTTTGTTGGACAGGTCTCTGCTGTTCAGGTAGTACTGCTCCGTCTCGCGGACAGGGAAAAGGTGGGCCTCCGCGTCCAGGACGTCTTCCGTCAGGTCCTCGAGGAAGCCGATATCGTCCATGATCAGGATCCCTCGGCCGTAGGTGCCGAGGACCAGATCTCCGTCCTTGATCCTGATGTCGTTCACGGATACGGGAGGGAAGTTGCCTCCGGCCCGGGTCCAGTTCCGGCCGCCGTTTATGGAGATCATCAGTCCGTTGTGAATTCCGGCGAGAAGAAGATCTGGATTCTCGGGGTGTTCGACGATGGCCATGACTACGGCCTCGGCGGGCAGGTCGCCTACGATGCTTGCCCAGGAGTCCCCGGCGTCCGTGGTCCTGAAAAGGTAGGGGCGAAAGTCGTCGTAGTAGTGGCCCGTGAAGGAGATGTATGCGGTCTCCGGGTCGCTGGGGGAGGCATGGAGTTTGGTGGCGAATTTGATGCTGTCGATGGGGCTCTCACCGAAGTCGAATCGGTCCGAGAGGGATTCCCAGGTCTCGCCCCCGTCGGACGTCCGGTACACGCTCCCATCGTCGGCCCCCGTATAGATCAACCCCTGTCGTAGGGTCGATTCCGCCAGCGCGGTGATGGTGTTGTAGGCCCGAAGGGACGGCTTCAGTCCCATGATCTCCCATTCGGCCGGATTCTCGTTCTTGGTGAGGTCGCCGCTGATGGCCTCCCAGCTTTCGCCTTTGTCGGTTGTTCTGAACAGTTTGTTCCCACCGAAGTACATGACGTCCGGGTCATGGATGGAAATGAGAACAGGGCTGTTCCAGTTGAACCGGTAGGTTTCAGTGCTGTCTTCCGGCACGGGCTTGATGCCGCTGGAACGGCCCGTCACCAGGTCCACTCTCCTGAGGGCGCCGTATTGGGATTCGGCGAAGACCACAGTGTGGTCTCGAGGATCGATGGCTGGGACGAATCCGTCTCCACCACCCACGTTCACGACGTCCTCGTTCAGGATTCCCGACCTTGAATAGGTCCTGGACGGAATCCCCCAGGTGCCGTTGTCCTGGAGCCCGCCGTACACGTGGTAGGGGTCGCGGTTGTCGACGTCGATCACATAGAACTGGGCGATGGGGATGTTGTTCAGGAAACTCCAGGTCCGGGCGCCATCGTAGGTGATGTGGAACCCGCCGTCGTTCCCCATGAGCATGTGGTCGGTGTTCTTCGGGTTGATCCAGAGGGCATGATGGTCGACGTGGATGCCCCGGGCGGTCCAGTCGTTCTCGAAGGTCTTTCCCCCATCGATGGACACGTCCAGCTGTGTCCCCATGATCCAGACTTTGTTCTCGTTCACCGGATCCACGTAGATGTTTCCGTACCAATACGAGGTTCGGATGTCGTTCACTCGTTCCCAGGTCTCTCCCCGATCCTCAGATCTGTAGAGGCCGCCGTCGCTGTCACCGATGGCGGCGTACACTACATTGGGGCTGCCCTTGGCGATGGCGATGGCAATCTTTCCCAGGACGCCGTCGGGAAGCCCTCCACCCAGTTTCTCCCAGGTCGTCCCACCGTCCATGGACCGGTAGATGGCCGAGTGGGGTCCGCCGGTGAGATTCCCCCAGGCATGACGCCTGCGTTGGTACGCTGCGGCATAGAGGATCCTACCGTTGTCCTCCATGGCCACCTCTACAACTCCCGTGTCTTCGTTGACATAGAGGACCTTCTCCCACGTCAGTCCCCCGTCGAGGGTACGGTACAAGCCCCGCTCCTCATTCGGACCCCACCGGTGACCCGGGGCGGCGACGAACACGATGTTCGGGTTCTCTGGATGGATTGCGATTCGGTGAATGAAGCGGGTGTCTGAGAGGCCCATGTGCTCCCAGCTCTCTCCGCCGTCCAGGGACCGGTACACCCCATTACCGAGTGACCCCGCTTGTTGCTCACCGTTGGACTCTCCCGTCCCGACCCAGATGATCAAAGGGTCCGATGGGGCTATGGCCATGTCTCCGATGGATAAAGTAGGCCCAGCGTGATCGAAGATCGGTCGCCAGGTCACACCGTTGTTGGTGGTCTTGAAGATGCCCCCCGTGGACCCTGCCACATAGATCACGGCTGGATTCTCGGGAACCGCTTCCACATCCGGAATCCGCCCTCCGAAGACCGCCGGCCCGATATGGCGCCACTCCATGTGATCGAAATAGCCGACGCCGCGCTGGTCCTGGGCGAGGGCGTTGGATAGAGGGAACAGGAGGAAGAGGGCGATCGTCAGTTGAGAGGCGCGTTGTCCTGCCATGATGTGCTCTCGCCGTTTTGTGTGTCCGCAGTGATGCTGATGGCTTCTCATGTGGCCAAAGGTGAAGGGTGGAAGATACGAGGGAGCTTCTTCGCTATCAAAAGCCTGCTCACTCTTTCTCCCTCCTGTTTGCCCAGTTTAGCTTTCTCGCATGAACAGACCCTCGACCCTGCGTCGCCCGGCCCTGGCTGTAGTCCACCGTTCCCTGGCGGGGTCATGCGTTGGATTGCTGCTCCTCGGCTGCACGGCCACCCCGGACCTGTTCGGCCGTTCGGCGCCCGACACGAGTGAATTCTCGGCGGGACCCACTCCTCCAGAGATGGAAGTGGTGACCGACGGTCGGTTCCAGGAGTGGGACCGGGTGCCGACGCTCCTTGTGGATCCGGCCGATGTCCCTGAGACCAGCGCCGTGGACCTAGGGGCCGTTCAAGCCGCCGCCGACGGGCGGCATCTCTTCTTTACCCTGGAAACCCGTCGTGAAGTCAACGCGCAGGCGATGCGGGGTACCATCTCGATCCTCCTTGACACCGACGCGGACCCGGAGACGGGAACCACGGTGGAAGGGTTCCCCGGCGTGGATCTCGTGGTGGAGCTGTCCCGGGAGGATCGCATCGACCCGGACGGCTACGGCTCCGGGATGGCTCTTCGAGAAGCGATGCCCGAAGGTGCCCTTGGTGAACGCGCCAACGGCAGCCTCCGTGACTTGCTTGTGGCGCCCACTCATTCGGCGGACCGGTTCGAGATCCGCCTGGGACGGATGGAAGAGGGAGGGGGTGGCCGGTCAGATCTGGAGGGGCCGGCCGCCGGGGTCGCCTTCATTTTCAAGGCAGAGGGTGTGGTGGTGGACAGAACGGAACCTGCGGTCCTCAGGCTCCCACGCCTGAATCCGGGGCCTCCCGGCCGCTGGTTCGAGTCCTTCGATCCGAGGGGGGATCTCCGGGTCGTGGTTTGGAATGTGTCCAGCGAGAACTTCCGGGACCAGCCTGAGCGTTTCGCTCGGATCCTGGGGGCATTGGAACCGGACGTGCTCCTCCTGGACGAGGTGTACGGGGCTGTGACGGAGCTTGAGCTGCAGCTCTTCTTTGCTCGCCCGGAGTTCGGTTCCGGGCGCCCTTGGGAATTCGTGCTGGGAAAAAGCGGCGGACGCCAAAAGACCGTGGTGGCCAGCCGAATCGGGATCAGGCCGGAATCAGCTATGGAGTTGCTGCCCTATCCTGACGGTGCTCTGGAGGCTCTGGCCAACCGGTTCCCGGAAGCCCGGCGCCTCTTCGACCTGGAGCGGGATCGGGGGCTGGCCAGCGTGGGTGCTTGGATCGACTTCCAGGGGCGCCCCATCCTCTTCGTTCCCATCGACCTCCAAAGCGCCGGTTACGACGGATCTTTTCAGGACGAGCTCAGGATCCTCCAGGCTAGGACCCTGCGTGAGTTCGTCGCAGAAGCTTTACGGGAATCGGACTCCGGACCCGCCCTGGTAATCGGCGGAGACCTGAATTTGGTCGGGTCCAGAACTCCCTTGGACCTCCTGGTGAGTGGGTTGGACGGGGAAGGAGACTTGATCCCGGTGGACAGCTACCGCCTTACGGACCGATCCATGGCTACCTGGAGGAACGACGACCAGCCTTTCTCCCCAGGACGCCTGGATTTCGTCCTCATTTCCGGTTCCACCCTTTCAGTGGATCGCGCCTTCCCCTTCGAAGCCGAGGAAATCTCGGCGGACCTCCTGGTGGCGCTGGGCGTGCATCAGGAGGATTCGCGCCGAACCTCCGACCACCTTCCCCTGGTCGTCGATCTCTCGATCGTGGAGGTGCCTGAGCGGCTGCCCCCGATCGGGAGAACCTCGAGGGATCCGGCTGAATCAGCTGGCCCGAAGAGCGTCACCCACCGATAGACTCCTTCAGGGCGTTCCACTGCCTCATCACGTCCTGATACTGCTCTCGGGCATCGTCGCAGGCAGCGATGTCCCGTTCAGTTGGGGCCATCTCGGACCGTTCCATGGACATGGCCGCATTCATGAGGGCGCGGCTCACCCCTGAAAGCGTCGGGGTTCCGGTGGGAGCAGGGGAGAATCGGGAGGACTGGGAGATACCCCTTGGCGCGATCGCCTCCACCTGGGCCCGGGCTTCGGTGTCCCCGGCGGCGTCCAGCTCGGTTACGAGGGCTCGGGCCTCCTCGTAAGCGGCGTTGGCCGCCATGGCGCCATCCCACATCTCCCTGGAGAGGGTTGCCACTAGGGCAAGGTCCTCTTCCGGGGTCGTGACCCTGGGGTCCAGTCGCAAAGAGAGGGGTTGGGTGAACCGCTCTCCGTTTACCGTCAGGCGCACCTGGTACTCACCGGGGGCGGCCCAGGGAGATTGCACTCGAGGATACGTTCGACCCGGTACCGCCCCGGTGGCACCCCCGCCGGCTCTCGGCTCGTCCCCCAGGGGCTCGTAGTGCAGATCCCATGAGAACCGGTGCATTCCCTTCTGGGTCGACAGGACCATTTGTGGTGCCGGCCAGTACAAGGGCACGCGGCAATTGGGAGCGGCGGGATCTTCCTGGCAGATCTTGTCGTAGCCCTCCGGATCCAGGGCAGGATCGGGCTCCAGGACCGGATCATCGCTGGATAGGGAGCGAATGACGATCCCGGATGAGTCCAGGATCTCGAGGGTAACGGGGCCGTTGACCTCAGCGGGGAGGTAGTAATCGATGATGCCCCCGGGCAGAGGGTTTTCTCCGTGGGGGAGCTCAGGGGTCCACTCCGTCGGATCGTTGGTGCCAAAGCGGACCCGGAGAGCTGTTGCGGGCTTGAAGAGGTACGCCACCTCGGCGGCCTGGGCTTCAGCCATCTGACGCAGTGGCGTGAGGTTGTCCAGGATCCAGAACCCTCGGCCGTGAGTTCCCGCCACCAGGTCCGAGCACATGCAGGTGGAGTCGTCCTTGACCCGGATGTCCCGAACAGATACAGCGGGCATGTCCAGGCGCAGGGAGGTCCAGTTGTCACCGTCGTCGAATGATACCCAGACCTGGGTTTCGGTGGCTGCGTAAAGAAGCCCGGGCTTCCGTGGATCTTCGCGAATGGAGTTGGCTGGTGCCCCTGCCGCGATTCCATTGTTGATCTCAGTCCAGGTCCGTCCCCCGTCATGAGTTCGCCAGAAATGGGGATCCATGTCGTCGATTCGCATGGTGTTTGCCGCTGCATATGCGGTGCCGGTATCGAAGTGGCCGGCCTCGATGTTGAAGATCCGTGTCCACGGTTCGATCTCGGGGGGTGTCACATCGTTCCATGTGCCCCCGCCATCCATGGTCACCTGGATGTTTCCGTCGTCGGTGCCAGCCCAGATCACGCCAACGTCCACAGGTGACGCCGAGAGGGCCGTGATCACCCCTTGCTGCCCCTGCTCGACGTGCTCGGCGTACTTCCCTGCGTTCTCGGGGATATCCCAGGTCGGGCGGGAGAGATCCGGGCTGATGCGCCTCCAGCTGTTTCCACGGTCCCGGGTCTCCCATACCGCGTTGGAGGTATAGAAGAGCAGGTCGGGATCCACCGGCGACCAGACCAGGGGCATGGTGCGGACGTTCCGGTTGAAAGGTCCTCCCCGGGGTCCCATGTCGGGGCCGACCCTGGTGGTCTGGCGGGTTCTTCGGTTGTACAGAGTCACGTCGGAACGCATGCTCCCGAAGACCATGTCCGGATCCCGGGGATCCGGGGCTGCGATGCCGTACTCCTGGATGTTGACGGGGTGCCAATCGTGGAAGGTGATCATTCCATCCATGGACCGGCTCTGCACGCAGGCCGATCCTGCGTCCTGCTGCCCGGCGCAAAGGCGGTAGGGGAAGTGGTTGTCAGCGGTAACGTGGAACATGGCCGCCGTGGGCTGGGTGTACCAGTTGCTCCACGATTCGCCTCCGTTTGCCGAGATCACCGCGCCCTGGTCGGATACCGTGAAGATGATGTCCGGGTTGTTGGGATTGATCCAGATCTTCTGGTAGTCGTCCCCCCCGTAGGCGCCTCGGACGGCCGACCAGTGCACGCCCCCGTCCAGGCTCTTCCACATGACCACTGTGGCGCTGTAGAGGATGTTCTCGTCGGCGGGATCCACGGTGAGGGTCGGGAGGTCTCCTCCGCCGATCCGGGCCAAAGGACGGGTATCGACATGAGGGGTGGCTTCCCCCGTGGCCGCCGCCGGTACGTTCACCGGAAACCAGTGCTCTCCGGCGTCCACGGACTTGAAGATCCCCACCGTGCCCGTGGTGGTGCGCCTGTCTGCACCCTCACCTGCTTCCGGCACCCCCGCCAGGATGGCGTAGAGAACCTGGGGATCGCTGGGGGCGGCTGCCAGATTCGCCTGGATGACGGAGGGGAGGCCGGCGGTCAGGGGGCGCCAGGTGGTGCCGCCGTCCGTGGATTTGAAAATGTTCTCCCCTGACCCCCCGAACGCGCCGCTTTCCCGGAAGCTCTCCTGCTGTTGCCACAGAGTGGCGTACACCGTGTTGGGATCCGACGGGTCCAGGAGCAGGTCGTTGCCGCTGGTGTACTCGTCTCGGTAGAGGACTTTCTCGTACGTCGATCCGCCGTCCAGGGAGCGGAAGATCCCCCTCTCCTCGTTGGGGCCGTAGGGGTGCCCAAGCACGGCGACGAAGAGGCGGTCCGGGTTGGTGGGATCGACCACGATGTCAGCGATCATCTGGCTGTCCCGGAGCCCCAGGTGCGTCCAGGTCTCCCCGGCGTCGGTGGATTTGAACATCCCGAACCCCGTGGAGAGGTCGGGACGAATGATCCCGGCCCCAGTTCCGACATAGATGATGTTCGGATCGGACGGGGCCACGGCGATGGCCCCGATGGAGCTCGTGGGTTGATCATCGAACAGAGGATGCCAGGTAGATCCGTAGTCGGTGGTGCGCCACACCCCTCCGTTGTCGAAGCCGGCATAGAACACGTTGGGCTGGCTTGGAACGCCGTCCAGCGCCCGGGTCCGGGAACTTCGGGTCGGCCCGATGGAACGCCAATGCAACTCGCTGTAGAAATCCTCTGCCTGGGCAGCGGCCGTGGTGGTTGAGGCGGCCGAAAAGGCAACGATCAGTGCGATTCGGATCATCGAGGTGCCCATGATCTCCCCTTCCTGAACGGTCTGGCGGGTGCCCTTTCCGGACGAGGAAGGTGCCCACCCGTTTCGGTCTGACTGACTCGATGGGGAAATAGTAAGGAGGGAAGGGCGGCACGGAAACAAAGCTCCCCTCGATCCCGAGGTCACCTTCTCCTTCCTTGACAGATTGCCGGGTTTTTGCGAAATAGGGGCCTCATTCCCCCCATTGAACGTGAAAGCTTGACGTGTGGTCCCAGGTGACCCGGGCCATGGCCCTTTCCCTGCCAATGACCGCCGCCAAATCCCTGGATCAGGAGAGGCTCATGCCTGAAGAGCAAGTCACATCGAACGTTCGCACGCCCTGGCACCTATGGGTCGTGGGCATCTTCGCCTTCCTCTGGAGTGGTATGGGTGCCTTCGATTATCTCATGACCGAAACCCAGGCCGAATGGTATATGGGCAACTTCACCCCCGAGCAGTTGGAGTTCTTCTACGGATTTCCAGCGTGGCTGGTGGCGTTTTGGGCCCTGGCGGTGTGGGGGGGAGTCCTGGGTGGTATCCTCCTGTTGCTCCGGAAGAAGTTGGCCGTACCGGTTTTCCTCGTCTCGTTTCTGTGCATGGTCGTAACGACGATCCGCAACTACGGTTTCGCAAACGGTTTCGAGGTCATGGGAGGGGCTGGTGCAGCGGCCTTCAGCCTGCTGATCTTTGTGTTTGCCCTCCTCTTCTACCTTTATGCGAGGTCCATGAGGGACAAAGGGGTCCTTGTTTGAGCAAGGGGTGGTGATTTGACGAGAGGTGTCCTTGCCTGAGCGGGGGTGCTGACCCTAGAAAGAGGATCCTGCCCCGAAGAAGACCAGGAAAACGATGGCAACGTAGAGGGGGATCGTCAGGCGAACACCCCGCTCGGTCCAGACATACTCTTGGGGATCCTGATCATGGTCCATGGTTCCTTCCTCGTATTCCAGGCCGGGCCCACGGAGACAGCCTCTCCAACCCGTGAAGCAGATCGTGTCTCCTCCCCAACCTGAAGCTACGGCAAACACGGCGATGT
>JASFVN010000369.1:0-4323 GCA_050049805.1 Gemmatimonadota bacterium | reverse complement strand
AGGGCATTCAATCGGAGAGGGCAGATGAAGGGGCTCTCCTTTGCCATGGCCTGCGTCCTCTTCTACTATCCGGAGATCCCGTTCGTTAGGCCGCTTCGCCTGGGGCGCAGGGCGGGGATCCACGCTGGAGTCGGTCCATGCGGTTGACCATCGAGGAAAATCGGGAGGCGATGAAGAGGTACCGGCATATCAAACCGGCGCCTCAGAAGGGACCTGCACGATGCACCGCCGTGTGCCCTGGGACAGTACGAACCTGTACTCTTCGTCGCGGCCACGGAGGCCCTCATATCTCCCATGGCCTGTTTGGCAGGGTCCTGGCCGTCTGGGATAAAGGGATCAAGATCCCGGAGGATCGAGGGCCGGTATCGAGACCCGCCCTGCCGCGAAAACAAGGCGGCTCCGGGCGCGGCGGTTTCCTGGGAAGCCTCCGGAACCTCAAAAAAGGTATCAGGGTGAGGGAGCACTACATCGAGGCAGGCCTCTTCCTGGCCTTCGCCCTGGCCATGGTTGGGTTCGTCGTCGATTGGGTGCTTAGATTCTTGAGCATGCAGTAGAACCGACATCAGATTTCGGGCTTGGCCACTTTGGCTCGAGCCTCTCGTGGTCGAAAGAAGGGGGCGCGCCCCGGTATCGGAGCGCGCCCCAGTGAGTGTCACTTCTGAAGTGGCCTAACCAGACCTGGCCCTGAATTTCTGGTACAACCGGCTGAACTTGTCGTCCCACGGCACCTTCTCACCGCGAATGAACATGGTCTCGACCTGGCTGGTGTATTCCACAGGATTCCCCGTCGTGATCAGGAGGTTGGCCATCTTTCCCTCCTCGATGCTTCCGAGGCGGTCGTCGACCCCAAGAATCCGGGCAGCGTCGATGGTGAGAGACCGCAGCGCCTTGTCCATGGGAAGTCCGAAGGCTACCGCCATCCCGACTTCATAGGTGAGGCTGAATACGTTGGCGACCCCTCCGGAGTAGATGGCGAAGTCTACCCCCGCCTCATGAAGGAGGGCCGGAGTAGCGTAGTGGGCATCGTACGGCTCATCCCGTCCAGGAGTTGCATGGACCCCGCTGAACAGGAGTTTTACGTCATGTTCCACCAGGAAGTCCGGGATTTTCCAGGCCTCCAGACCACCCCGAATCAAATAGTCCAACTCCATCTTCTCGGCGAACTCTACGGCCGACTTGATGTCGTCCTCCTCGCGGGCTTCGAAGATGACCGGCACTTCCCCGGTGACTGCCGGGATCATGCCATCCATGCGAACATCGTACTGGAAGTCCGGTAGCTGGCCGTCTTCGGCCATCTGCACTCGCGCTGCGTAAGCCTTGGCTTCGAGGAAGTAGGTTTCCAGCTCCTCGGCCCGGCTCTCGTTCCAGTTGACCCGGAGGCCGATCCTCTTTTCGACGGCCATGGCCTGGGGCGTCCAGCCGTACAGGTTGATCATGCTGTCATAGCCGGGAATCGGTTCCCCTCGACCGTTCAACCCCGTTACAACGGTGGTGAAGCCTCCCACGCGCTGGCATCCGAGGATCTCGCTGTTCTGGTCGACGCCGATGTAAGCCTCGATCTGGGGGTTGTAGGGGCCCAACTCGAAATTATCCACCGGGCCCGCCATTCCGCCGGCCTCCTCCAGGCCCAGGCCGGTGCCGGCATCGATGAGTCCAGGGTAAACGAACTTACCTGATGCGTCGAAGCGTTCGACTCCCGCGGGGATGCTGATCCCGGAACCTACGGCCGTGATGATCCCGTCCTGTACGACCACGGTGCCGTTTTCGATGACCTCTCCCGTGACGGTTACGACCGTGCCCCCGGTGATTGCGTAGTCATCCTGCTGTCCTTTAGCGGGTCCCGGGAGGATGAGGAAGAGGGCCAGAGCGAAAGCCCCGGCAGCCCGTCGCGTCCTCCATGCGATCATGGTCATGTCTCCTTTCATGCCGGGGTTCATGGTGTGTCCTCCCCGCCTTCCGAATCGAAGACCCAGTCGGCGGCCACGTCGGTTTCGCTTCGGTCGAAGAAGACCTCGCCTTCGATGATGGTCATCTCTACCCGAGCCGGAGTGTGAAGGGGATAGTGGCTGAAAATGGCGATATCACCGTCCTTTCCGACCTCGATGCTTCCGACCCGATGCTCGATGCCCAGGTCCATGGCGGAGTTGATGGTGATCATCTTCAGAGCTTCATTCTCTGGTACACCCCCGTATTTGACACCTCGAGCAGCTTCCTGGAAGAGCCGGCGGACGCGCTCGGCCGAATCCGAGTTGATAGACGTCCGGACACCGGCCTCGTAGAGGATGATCATCTTATATGGTATGGCCTCGTACGCCTCGATCTTGTACCCCCAACTGTCGGCGAACACGCTGGCCGCCCAACCGTTTTCCGCCAACTCGGGAGCGATCTTATACCCGTCGAGGGCATGTTCAAAAACGCCCCCCGTGATTCCGAACTCATTGGCGACTTCCATCATCATCGCCATCTCGTCTGCCCGGTAAGCGTGGCAGCGAACGATGGTCGTGCCGTTAAGGACTCCAGCAAGGACCTCGAGTTGGATATCCCGTTTCGGGGGAATGGGCTCGAGGCCGCGGTTGCGTCGGTTCGCCCGGTCCCACGCCGCTTTGTCGGCCTCGTACTTCTCCCAGGCGTCCACGTAGTTCTGGGCCCGTTGGAACGATTCCCGCATCACCTCCGCGACGCCGGATCGGCTCCGGGGATAACGTGTCGGGTTGGTCGAAGAGGATCGACGCACATTCTCGCCCAAGGCAAACTTGAGTGTGATGGGGGCGTCCTCGACCACGAGATCCTCCCAGGGCCGACCCCATTTGAGCTTAATGATCTCGTTCTGCCCGCCGATGGAGTTGGCAGAACCGTGCATGGTATGGATCGTAGTGATTCCGCCGGCCAGGGCCGTGAAGAAGGCGGGGTCATCGTGTTTGATCACGTCGGCTATGCTCACCTCCGGGACCACCGATCGCGATCCTTCGTTGAGTCCCCGGTCGATCCCCATGTGGGAATGGGAATCCAGGATTCCGGGCATCACGAACCTTCCGGTGGCGTCGATGACCCGTACGCCCTCTGGCGCTGAGAGATTCTGGCCGATCTCAGCGATCTTCCCGTCTCTGATGAGGACATCGGTTTCGGGTAGGTCGCCGTTGGTGATAGTGAGGACCGTCCCACCTGTGATGAGGAGGTCCTGGGCAGAAAGGGGCATGGAGCTGGCGATGGCGAGACAGAGAGCCAGGGCCACCCGGCTCATCGCCCATTGAAACAGCCTGGTGTTGTTGGTCATTGTCCGGCCCTCCCTTCGCTGGCCGAATCGCCCGGGTCCCGCGTACCGGTGAAGTCTGCGGTTCCCAAGGGACCGAGGCCGAGGGATCCTTTCATGTCGTCACCCTCCACCGTGGCCGTGAGCGTGACCGACCCCATCTCCGGGATCGTGCCCGTCATTTCAAGTGTGCCGTCGACATAGGTCCCCTCGAACTCGATGGAGTTTCCCTCGGCCGAGAGTTCACCGGTGACCGATTCGCCTTCCTGAGTAAGCACCAAGGTGCCGTCGGCGGACTCTCCCGCGATGGAGAGGGTCACGCTCCACCTGCCCCCAACGGCGCCGCCCCCTCCAGCTGGCTGCGGTCTCGGCTCGTCGAAGCTCTCCTTGTACCCATCCACGAACACGTGAGCGATCCAGGCTTCGTCATCGCTGAAGACGTCCCCGCTGGCCACCGTCAGGTTGGCAATCTTTCCGGCCTCGAGGGTCCCGAGCATTGCGTCAACCCCGAAGATGGTAGCGGGTTTGATGGTCAGGGCTTCGAGGGCTTCCCCTGCCGGGAGGCCTGCCTCCACAGCCAAGCGAAGGTTCTCGAGAAAGTCGCCGACGTTCCCCATGCCACCGGTTCCGAGGGCGAACGGCACCCCCGTTTGGAAGACGGCTGCCGGATTCCCATGGATAGCCTTCTCATCTCGCTCGTCCAGTCCTTCGGTCTCCTCCTCGGTGAGGTTTTTGAAAGCCCGGTCGAATTGGTACCCGGTGACCTCACCCGGGGACGGGAAATCGAGAGAGACGAGGACAGGAACGCCCGCTTCCCGGATCAGATCCGGAACACGAAAAGCCTCTCCCGCCCCTGCAATCCAGTACTGGAGGCCGTATTCGGCCGCCAGGTCCCGCAGGCGTTTGAAATCGTTTTCGATCTGCACGATGCCCAAGACCGGAGCTTCTCCCTTTGCGATGGGGATCAGCGCTTCCAGGTCAGGGTCGTTCGGGGGACGCACCAAGGATCGGGGATCCTGGCGGTGCCGGTTCTGAAGGAGGTCGTGGTATGCCGCGTCAATGAGGGTTTGGCG
>JASFVN010000352.1:0-4640 GCA_050049805.1 Gemmatimonadota bacterium | reverse complement strand
CGCCCAGGAATCCTTCCCCGACCACCTCGACCAGAGCCCCGCGTTCGATCCCACCGAACTCGAGCCCATTCCCCAAAACGACTTCGGTAGAGTCGAGCCGGAGCGCCGTGGCTGTAGGTCGGGCCAGTCCGTTTCCTCCCCGTTTCCTTTGGGAGTGCCTCAGTAGCCCTACCATGACCCGGTTTCTCCGACCCGCTCATCGAACCGGACGTGCGGTTTTCCCGCATCCGGCTCTCCGACTGGCTTCACCTCAAAGCTTGCGACGCAGCGTTCCTGAGACGGTCCTCCAGGCGCACCAAACCCAGGGTCTGATGCAGGTACTGCCAGGTGAACCGTCGGACCCCCCGCCCAGGGGTCTTGTGCCGACGTACCAGAAACTGCCGCAGCAGATCGTTCGTGTAATCATCGACCGCATCGTAGGCCGCACCCAGCGTACCGACGCTGAAGTAGTTGGCCCATCCCACCAGACGCCGGTTCACCGCTGCCACCACTGCACAAGCGGGTGCTTGGTTCCCCGGACGTAACACTGAACGTACGCTTTGCTTCGCCTGGCGTACGGCCTTCTTCGAGGGGGCCACTCCCGGGTACACCCGACCCGTCCTACGACTCCGCTTGGGCCCGAACGTGTACCCCAGAAAATCAAACGACTCTTCCTGTGCATTGCGGAGGCAGGTCTTCCGCTCATTGAGCGTCAACCCCAACCGCCCCGTGATCCACTCCAGCCAGGTGTGAGCTTCCCTTGCCCCGGCCTTCGTGCGGCAAACAACCACCAGGTCATCCGCATAGTTGACGATCCGTGCGCCCAACCTCTTCTCCAGGCCGAACTTCTTCCACGCCTTCAGGAGCTTGGGTCAATAAGTGTGTAAACGTCTCAGGCTGCTTCCTTCCGCTGATGGTCTGAGACGGGCTTTCCGTCTTTGAACTTCATTCCTTCAAACACGTCCTTCAGCTGGTGGGGTGCATCCAGCTTTCTGAACCTCTTCTCAGCCACGGTGAGGAGCTTCCAGATCAGGGCCGTGGCGTACTCCACCCGCTTGTAGCGTTTGGCCGCCCCGGTCCGGAGACGAACGGATGCGAAGGGGCTCTCCACCACGTTCGTGGTTCGGAGGTGCTTCCAGTGGCTCTCGGGGAACCGGAAAAAGGTGATCATCCGGTCCCAGTCATCCTCGAGGGTCTCCACAGCTTTCGGATACCAGGGGTTGTAGCGCTTCCTGAAGGCTTCCCGAGCCTCTACCGCTCCTGCTTCGCTCGGGGCATAGACCACGGCTCGGAGAAGCTCTTTGGCTTCCTTCTGCTCCCTCTTCGGGAAGCGGTCCAGGACGTTTCGCATCTTGTGATTCCAGCACCGCTGCTCTTCCGTTCCGGGCCACACCTGGGCCGCCGCTGCCCAGACCCCTGCGTTGCCATCGGCCACCAGGAGCTGGGGCTCTCCCAGGCCCCGGGACACCAGGTCTCGAAAGACCGCCGCCCAGGACTCGGTTGATTCCCGGTAGCCTGAGGCCAGGGCCAACACCTCTTTGGTTCCGTCACTCATGGCTCCGATGACCACCAGAAGCGCAGCCTTGTCCCGCTCCAGGCCGGCCTTCACGTAGATCCCGTCGGCCCAGACGTACACCACCTCACGGCCCTCCAGAGACCGCCGGTTCCAGGCCGCAAACTCCTCGGCCCACACCGCCTTCAGACGACGGATCGTTGGCTTCGAAAGGGGCGCGTCGTCGCCCAGAAGGCCCCGCAAGGCCAGGTCAAAATCTCCTTCCGCCAACCCGTGCAGATAAAGCTCCGGAATCAGTTCCCCCACTTCCTTCGTTCGCCGGGCAAAGAGCGGCAGCACTCGGCTCTCGAACTTCTCGTCCAGATCCCTCACCCGAGGCCGCCGAAGCGTGATCGTTCCCGAGCTCGTCGTCAGCTTCCTCGGCTTCCCGTACCCGTTCCGGTAGCCCCGGGGGGCGTCCACTCCCTCGATTCGCTCTGACTTCTCCCGGCCCAACAGCTCCGTGACCTCCTCCTCCAAGATCCGCTGGATCAACGCCTGGGCCTGCTCTCTGACCAGGCTTTCCAGAACCTCAAACGTCGGCGCGGTGGACTCCCAACCCTCTCCTACGGTATCCTTCTTCATGAGGCGATGTGCCTTTCCCCCGGGCTGGCACCCGGGCTCCGCTGTGAAACAAACCTTCTTCAGCGGAAAGGTACGTCGCCTCACTTTTTACACACCTTTTGATCCTACCTCGCCTTCAGCAGGCGATGGATGTAGATGTTCGCCAACAGAGGTGAGATGACTCCTCCTACGCAATCGATAACCTGAACCCGGATCGCCGTCCGTTTGGCCGATGGAGTGCTTGATCACGACCCTCTCGTCATCCACTTGGACCTCTTTGACCACCAGGCGCACCACCTTCTGTTGCTCCTCGATGGAGAGCGTTCGAGCACGTTCTTGAAGGCGGCTGAGGAAGGACTCCAGGTTCTCGGCGAGCTTCAGATAGGCCTCTTGGTCGACGAGCTGGGCTTGCAGGGCCTGCAGCTGTGCAGCGGCGGCATTCTCCCGGCTCCGGAGCTCGGGAATCCGCGTTCGCAGCTCCTCAAGCGAGATCAACCCCTCCTGATAGGCTTCGATGAGCCGCGCTACGGCCTTCTGGTGCCGGACCACCTCCTTTCGGAGCCGCTCTTCCTGCGCTTGGGTGGTACTCGACCGACGTCGTTCTTCCAGGCGGCGGTCCAGTTCCTGACGCACCAGCGCCGGATCGGCCAGTAACTCGACCACGGCGTCCCAGACGAGCCCGTCCAGATAATCCTGCCGGACCGGCCGGTTCGTGCAGATGCGTCCCCCTTCCCACCGGTAGTCGTCAGATCCGAAACAGCGATAGTAGTAGATCCTACGCTTGGTGGTCCTTGTCGAGCAGCGGTAGTAGGCATACCCACACTTTCGACACACCAGCAGCCCTTGGAGCAGCGTGGGCTCTTTCGTATTCCGAGGGGCGAACTGCTTGTTCCTTTCCAGCTGCTCGGCAGCCAAAGCGAAGGTCGTCTCGTCCACGATGGCCGGGACCGGAATCTCGATCCACTCTTCCGGCGGACGATCCTCAACGGCGGGCTCCGGGCCCGGGATCCCTCTCTTTTGGCGACTTGGACGGGTGAGCTTCTTGGTTCGATCAACGACCCGCGTCTTGCCGAAAGCCGCCCGGCCCATGTAGGCCGGATTCCGGAGCATCGCCCAGATCACTGAGCGGTCCCAGCGGCTCTTGCCCCTCTGAGTCCGCACGCCTCTCTCGCTCAAGTGGCGAGCCAAAGCTCCAATACTGTAGTCGTCTCGCGTATAGAGCCAGAAGACTTCGCGCACCACCTGCGCCTCCGATTCGATGATCTCGTAGTGGGCCGCCGCGCCGTCAGTCTTCCGCACGTACCGATAGCCGTAGGGCGCACCCCCCAACACGCTCACGTCCCCGGCCCGGGCCCGGTGGATCTTTCCCCGACGCGTGCGCTCGGCGATCTGAGCCCGCTCGTACTCCGCAATCATGCCCTGGAACTGGAGCAGAAGCTCCTCCTCAGCGCTGTCGCCGTGAGGCGACTTGAGAAACACCACCTCCACGCCCGAGCGCGCAAATTCCTCCACCAGCAGCACCTGGTAGGCGTACTTACGGGCCAGCCGGTCCGGGGAGTAGGCCAGCACCACATCCAGTTCGCTCTGGGCCGCGAGATCCCGAAGTCGCTCCAAACCGGGGCGGACCAGCAGTGCACCGCTGTAGCCCTCGTCCAGGAAGATCCACTCCTCTGGCACGAGGTAGTCGTGCTCCCCAGCGTACTGCCGGAGAGCCGCCACCTGGCTACCGATGGTTCCCCGCTCTTCTTGCTGTTGGGACGAGACCCGGGCATACAGCGCTGCCGTCATGGCCTGCATCTCTCTTCTTCAACTCCTCTTCTCGTCTCCCGACTCTACGGGCTGTCTCGGGAACCAGGAGACAGTAAGCTTGAGACCGGCGATCCTCGCCGAGGCGATCGTAAACGAACTCCAATTCAACCCTTTTGTCGTCCACCGCCCTGCCGCCCGGATCGCAGGCGCCCAAGCCACGCCTCCAGCGCCTCGCTTACCAGGGCGCTGAGCGTCTTGCCGTGCGTCGCTGCCATAGCCCGCACACGCTCGGCCAAGCTCTCCGGCAACTTGACAGTAAAGACCACCTTCGGCTCCGGGACCTCGAGGGGTCCGGAACGCTCGGTCGCCTCGCGCACGTATCGCCACCCTTGGCGCACCGACACGTCGTGGCGCTGGGCCAGTGCCTGCGCGACCTGGGTCGACGGCATCCCTTCGTTTAAGAGCTCTAGCGCCTCGTTCACACGATGGGCATACTCGTCGACCCGTGATCTTCTCGGAGTCATGACACAACAATACTACCATTAACGTCATCATGTCAACGACGGTAGTGCGAACGTGTCAGTGGAACGATCCGATCAAACGCGAAGTCATCGATTGCGTAGGAGGAGTCATCTCACCTCTGTTGGCGAACATCTACATCCATCGCCTGCTGAAGGCGTGGAAGAAGTTCGGCCTGGAGAAGAGGTTGGGCGCACGGATCGTCAACTATGCGGATGACCTGGTGGTTGTTTGCCGCACGAAGGCCGGGGCAAGGGAAGCTCACACCTGGCTGGAG
>JASFVN010000088.1:0-14735 GCA_050049805.1 Gemmatimonadota bacterium | reverse complement strand
GCCCCTGGCGATGATATAGGCGGTCAGCTCCCTGCCCGAGAGGCCGGTGGGACCAGGCGGAGGGTCCTCCACTGGCGGCCACTCTTCCGACCCACAGGCAAGAAGAAGCGGGATCATGACGAGGAAAAGCAACTGACGAGTCAGAGGCGATGGGCATGCGGACATTGATGTCTCCACGGAAAGGGTCTCTCCCGGCAAGGTAGACGGGGCAGATGCGCTGGTCTATGCCACCGACGGTCCGTCGCCACCGGCGCTGAGTGCTAGGCATCTGGAGTACCAATGCGACCTACCGGGCGCCGGTGGGGCCAAGAGATATCACCAGCGGGGATCAACGAACCGAGGCCACCACTGATCGAAGGGCTCTGGCGCCCTCCACCAGACGAGGTCCGGGCCTACCGAGATATGCTTCCGGAATGCAGTGAATCTGGCCGTTCCGGACAGCCGGCACATGGGCCCAGGCGGGGTTGTTCGCCACTATTTCGGGCCGGTACTTGGAGGGATGGACCCCGCACCAGGACACCACAAATGCGTCCGGTGCAAGGGGGGCGACTTCTTCGTCGGCCATAGGCCGGCTCCGGACCTCTTCCTCACCCAGGGGATTCCTCGCTCCGGCCATTTCCAGGAGATCCTGAACCCAACTCAGCTTTCCCGGGGCGATAACCGGCTTCGGCCACCACTCCACCAAGACCGATGGCTGGTCCCTTTGCGGAACGGCATCACCGCCTCGGGCTCGAACCTCGTTGAAGCCCGCCTCCATCTCCCGGATCACGTTCTCACCCTGGGCCGTGACCTCCAGGGCCCTGGCGACCGTTCGGATATCGGTGAGCACATCGGATAGCGAGGTCGGATCAAGAACAAGAAGGGGTAGCCCGGCCGCTTCCAGCGCCTTCACCACTCGCTCGTGACCCGGAACGGAAAGGCTGGCCAGCACGAGGTCTGGGCGCAGGGCCTGAACGCCAGACACGTCGATGTCCAGTTCCGGCCCCAGACGAGGAAGGGCGGACAGGGGCTCTTCCGGGTAATCGGAATGATCATCCACGCCCACGAGGTGGGAGGCCATGCCAAGGGCCGCAACAATCTCTGTGTTGGAGCAGACGAGAGAGACGAGGCGCATGTCACTGACTACCCCGCTTGCGCAAGTGTGCTCCGGAATTGATCAGCCGGAACCCTGGCTCCGGTAGCTCTCGGCCTCGGCCCGGAAGGCCTCGGGGGAATCCCTGGCCCGGTCCTCCTCGGACCAGGTTTACCGTCTTCCTTGCTCAGCCCGAAGCCCCGTCCCAACATTCTCACCCTCTGAAGGAAGCTACGGTCAAAGAAACCGCACGATCATGGGATGGGAGTGCCATCGTGAAGAGAACGATCCTTGCCGCTTTGTTGGTCCTGCTCCTTGCAGTCCCCCTTGGGTCGGGGGCAGCCCAATCCAAAAACCCCGACCCGTCCTGGCCCGGATGGGAGATGTCCAGGGCCGGTGACATTGAGCAGATCCTTCCCTTGCGCCAGCGCGCTGGCCTTTACAACGAGATTCTCGAATGGCGACTCGACAACATCCTCCCGAATATCATGCGGGAGGAAGGTGTCGAGATGTGGGTGATCATCAACTTCGAGTACGACGAGGATCCCATTTACATGACGCTGGTGCCGGAGCCCATCATGAGCGCAAGGCGCCTCTCCATTCTCATCTTCCACGACAGCGAGGACGGCTTCAAAAAACTTACGGCGAACTGGCACGGGTCCGGTTCGGCAGGGCCGATGTATGAAAACATCTTCACCGATCGCTCGAGGGGAGCGAATCATCAATTCACGGTCCTGGCCGACTACATCAGGGAGCACGACCCACAGAACATCGCTCTCAATTACGCACCCCACTTCGAGTACGTCGATGAGTTCGCCCATGGGAACGGGCTCTCGGCCTTCCACAAGGAGATGCTGGAGCGGGCTCTGGATCCTGAATACCTGGAGCGGATCGTATCCGGCGAGGAACTCTGCATGAGGTGGTACGAGACCCGGAGCCCAAGGGAGCTCAGCCTTTATCGCCATCTGGCGGGCATTGCCCACGATCTCATCGGAGAATTTTTCTCGAACCAGGTCATCATTCCTGATGTGACCACCGCTGACGACGTCCGATGGTGGATCCGCCAGCGCATCAACGACCTGGGCCTCGGCACCTGGTTCCACCCTTCCATCGACATCCGACGGTCCCCTGCTGACGCCGAGACGTATGGCAGTGGGGACGATGTCATCAGGCGCGGGGACTTGCTGCACTGCGACGTCGGCATCAGCTACCTGGGCCTGAACACCGACATGCAGCACAATGCCTACGTGTTACGAGTCGGTGAGACGGAGCCGCCGGAAGGGCTGAAGGAGCTTCTTCGGAAGGGGAATCGGCTCCAGGAGATTCACCTGGAGGAGATGAAGCTGGGTCGCACTGGCAACGAGATCCTGGCGTCCATCCTGGAGCGGGGCCGAGCCGAGGGATTGAGACCCAGGGTCTACAGCCACCCGGTGGGACCGTACGGCCACGGCTCCGGGACCATGATCGGCATGTCCGAGAAGCAGGAGTTCGTTCCAGGCACCGGGGAGCACCCGTTGCACGCCAACACGGTCTATGCCATGGAGTTCTCGGTGGCAGCCGACGTTCCAGAATGGGGCGGCGTGGAGATATCCATGGGGTTGGAAGAGCAGGCGGTGGTGACGGCCCAGGGGGCTCGATTCGTGGATGGCTATCCAAGGAGTTTCTACCTGATTCGATAGGACTCGCCCTTTTCGATCCTGCTTCAAGTGCGGCGGAGGGGCTCGCTCCTCTGGAGTGTCCAGTCACGTGCAGTTCCGCCCGCCGCCAGCTATCATTCTTTTATGGTCAGCATAGATCGAAGGAACATCTCTTGGAGAACTCCAGCGCTGGTGGTCTGGTTGGCATGGGCCGTCGCCGCTTGTGGCAGTGAAGGCCCGACCGAACCGAAGCAGGTCTCTATCCCGGATCTCTTTGGGAACCAGCTCTCGAAAGCAGACGGGAGCTCCGTGGGCGTCGGGACACTGAATGGGACTCCGGTCATCGGGATCTACTTCGCCTCTCCGACCTGCCCGGCCTGTGCGGGATTCACGCCCTCCCTCGTTGAGGCCTACAACGAACTCAGCGGTGAAGGAAAACCCTTCGAAGTGGTCTTGGTCTCGTCAGGTATCGGCGAATCGGCGCTGCTGGCCTACATGGTCGGCTCGGGGATGCCTTGGTTGGCGGTTCCGGCCGGCAGCGGCAAGATCAATTCGCTCATCAATCGCTATGCTATCCGCTGGATCCCCACCTTGGTCATCATTGATGACGATGGGAACACCATCTCCATGACCGGTCGCGAGGAGGTAGTCCAGTCTGGCGCTGCCATATACGATGCGTGGTTGGCATCCACCAGTGGAAGCTGACAGCCTCGCCCGGCCGACAAGGGCTCATCTACCCCGTCGGCCTCACCCTTCCCCAAAAGCCTCACATTTCCCTGAAGGTGAGATGGAGGCCCACCTGGAACCGGTTGTAGAAGTCGTTGCGGAATCCGGTTTGGCTCCTGGACCAACCTACTCTGGTGGCAACCATGTGGGTTGAATCCACGGGGTGAGCGTACTGAAGAGACAGAACGGACCCTGAATCCTGATCGGAGGGGGCGATCCGGGCATCTTCCGGCCCAGGATTCAGGTAAGCTTGACGGGAAAGAGCGGCATACCCCTGGAGGGTGCCCCTTCCCAACCGCGTCGAAAGTACGACGGCGGTCCGGGCCAACCAGAAATCGTAGGCCGGAAGTCGGGATTGATTCCAGGATCCCCCAAGGGACAGCCGGGCCACCAGGTTTCCCTCCAATGCCCCGCTCACCTCCACTCCGACGCGATCGTCCTCTCGTCGCTTCTCCCACTGGGCCTGAGAGTTGGGAAACTCATAGTGAGAAGCCCTCAAAGAGATTCGGGCGGATCGCGCAAGCTCTTGCCACGCCAATCCCAGGCCCCCGTTGAAACCCTGACGGTCCAAACCCTGCCAGTCTTCCGGCTCGTAGCGAACTCCGTCCGCACCCCCTTCCGCTTCCACCTGCCATTCGGAGCCAAGGAGGAGAGCGATGCGGCCCATCAAGCCAAGTTCCAGGCGGCCCGGTTCCAGGTACCCCGGCGGCGCGAGAGGCTCTGAGAGGACCCTACCCTTTTGCCAGGAGGTCACCTGCCATAAGCCGCTCCCCTCACGGAAGGTCCCCAGGAAGTTTTCCCGGAGCTCCCCCGCCAGCTCGGTGAAGAAACTCGATCCACCCCGATGCGCCCTCCCACCCAGTGACGGTTCCACCGTCAGTCCAAGCCCGACGCCGAGGGGCCAAGCAAACGCAAGGGCAGTCCCAACCTTCGGGCCCATCGTAGAACTTGCACTTCCGTCGCCGCGAAAGGCCACAAGCGCAGCCCCTACCGTGGTCTCCCGGGTCACGAAACCGTCCTCTTCGGCCAGGCTCCTCACCGATCGCTCCCGTTCGTTTAAACGGGCTGTGATCTGTTCATGAAGTCGCGCCAGAGAAGCTGGAGTCATGGCCGACTCCACCAGCTTCCCTTCGGAGTGCTCCGGCTGGGAGTGCATCATAGGAATGTCGGCGGGTGAACCTGCGCCGACAGCGCACGCCGACGGTCCGCAACCCGGATCCTCGCTTCCACCCCCGCCCGACCGGGCCGAGGGCGGCATGTTCATCTCGTCAAAAAGTCGAAGATCACCAAGGAAGAGGCGGAGCTCCTCCTGCAATGCCTGCTGGTTTCTGAGTCGGTCATACTCCTCAGCCACTACAAGGGCGAATGCCGCAAGGGTTCGGTCCGCAGAATCCAGAGGGTCGTTCGCCTCCTCAACCTCCTCCGCGCCGCGTAACTTCGCGACCTCTCCTTTGAGCTCTTGGATCTGGGTCTCCAACTCGAGGCGCTCGGCCCGTTCGGCGACTGCGGCTGCCTGGGAAAGGGAGGAAACGCGAGCGTCGAGAGCCGAGACCAGGGCCACTCGGGTCTCCCGAACCATGGCGGTGGCATCGCCGATCTCCTGGTCCAATTCCGCCACCCGGTCCGCCAGGATCTCAGCTTCCCCAAGGAGCTGGGCCCTATCCGGCCCGGTTCTTTCTGAAGGCGCGATTATCTCCTCGGCGACGGCCAGGAATCGACGAGCGAGGTCTCTGCGGGAAGAGGTCAGGCTATCTGCCCATTCGACCTGAACCTCGAGATTGTGTCTTAGGCTGGAAGGGTTCGAGAGGAGCTGTGCCTCCGCCAAGGAATGTGGGAGGCAAGTCAGGGTCACGATGACCAGGAACCAACGGCGACGCGACATGTTGAGAGCCAACCTTCAAAAAAAAACGCCACCCCCAATACAGACAATCAACCGGAAAAATCTGGGGGCTCTTGGTCAGCCCCGGCAAGGTCGAATCAGTTCATCGACGGATCGTATGGCATCTTGGACAACAACTTGTACTCCGGCCCTTTTCGCTCGAGGACTCTGCTCCAGAGTGTGTCGGGCTTGGTGGTGAAA
This sequence comes from Gemmatimonadota bacterium, assembly GCA_050049805.1. Classification (GTDB taxonomy): domain Bacteria; phylum Gemmatimonadota; class Gemmatimonadetes; order Longimicrobiales; family Gaopeijiaceae; genus JABDNZ01. The sequence continues at coordinate 9,220 of JASFVN010000088.1, read as the reverse complement.
ACGTCTTCTACCCGGGCCGGATCAAGGATCCAGGCCTTGGCAGCCAGCTCCCCTTCCAGCTGGCCGGGCCCCCAACCCGCGTACCCGGCAAAGACCCGAGCCCTGAGGATGTGAGGGCGCATGTCCGCAGGCACATCCCCCACCAGAAAACCGATTGAGCCAAAGACCAGGAGGTCGGCCAACTCAGGAGACGTGAGTTCAGCCAGGAGCACGGGGCTCTCCGCTTGCACTGGACCGCCCTCGAAAAGGGGCTCGTCCGACGGCACGAGGTAGCTCAAGGGTGGAAAGGTCTCTTCAACCGTGAAATCCAGAGCCCGGTTCAGGATCACACCAAGGGCGCCATCGGCGTTGTGTTCACCCACCAGTACCACCGTGTGCCGGAAATTCTGATCGTACAACCCGCCGCCGGAGATCAGCAGACGTCCCTTCAAACTCTCCATCTCGGTTTCGCATCCCGCCTGGTAGAAGCCCTTGGGTACCGCCCTTAAAACGTAGACGAGTCCAGAAGAGAGCGCTACACCGGAAGCGTTTCAGTTGACGCTCTCACAGGCCAGCCGCACGTTTGTCCGGACTCTGGAGGAAACCCATGGCCCATGGCGGTCGGATCTGCCACTCTTGTGGAAACCCGGTCTCTGACGACGCAGCCTTCTGTCCCCGCTGTGGTGTTGCCCAACCGCCCAGGGCCGGTTCCGGGACCCCAGTAGACGAGTTGTACCAGCTGGTAAAGGACGGGCTGGCGGGGCGGTACAGCATCCAGCGTGAGCTGGGTCGCGGCGGCATGGCCGTCGTTTTCCTCGCCCAGGACCTGAAGCACGACCGACAGGTTGCGGTCAAGGTGATGCTGCCGGACCTGGCTGCAGCGGTGGGAGTGCCTCGGTTCCTGCGGGAGATTCAGGTGGCCGCCAAGCTCCAACACCCCCACATCGTGCCCCTGCATGATTCCGGGAACGTGGAAGGGCTTCCCTACTACGTCATGCCTTATGTAGAGGGCGAGTCCCTGCGGGCCAGGGTGGGCCGTGAGGGACAGCTTCCCATGGATGAAGCCCTTCGAACCATCAAAGAAGTGGCGGACGGCCTCGGGTACGCCCATGAACTCGGGGTGGTGCATCGGGACATCAAGCCGGCGAACGTCCTCCTTTCCAGGGGCCATGCCCTGATCGCCGACTTCGGCATCGCAAGGGCCGTATCGTCGGCTGGAGCCGAGACCCTCACCACTGCAGGTGCCTCTCTGGGAACTCCTCTCTATATGAGCCCCGAGCAGGCGGCTGGTGACCCCGGGGTGGACCATCGGGCCGACCTCTACAGCCTCGGTTGCGTTTTGTACGAACTTCTGGCTGGCGAAACGCCCTTCACCGGGCCGAACGCCCAGGCCATCATGGCGAAGCATGCCGTGGAGCCCTGCCCTGGCGTCAGGACGGTCCGCGACACCGTGCCGGCCTCCATCGATGCCGCCATCAAGCGTGCCATGGCGAAGTTGCCGGTCGACCGCTTTGCTTCGGCTCATGCCTTTGTGGAAGCACTGGATGCGGAACCGGCGAATGCGATCCCTGAGCGCAAATCGATTGTCGTGCTACCCTTCGAGAACCTCAGCCCCGATCCGGAGCAGGGTTATTTCAGCGACGGATTGACGGAAGAACTGATCGCCGATCTGTCGAAGGTGAGGGCGTTGCGGGTCATATCCCGGACGTCGGCCATGCTGCTGAAGGGCTCGGAGAAAGACGTGCCCACGATTGCCCGGGAGCTGAACGTCCGATACGTACTGGAGGGAAGCGTCCGACAAGCAGGAGACAGCCTGAGAATCACCGCCCAGCTCATCGACGGGGCCACGGACGTCCACCTTTGGGCGGAGAAATATACCGGAACGCTCGAGGACGTGTTCGACCTTCAGGAGCAACTGTCCCGGCGAATCGTGGAGGGACTGAAGGTCACCCTGGCTCCCGACGAGGATCGGCACCTGGCCAGCCGGGACATTCCGGACGTGGAGGCATACGCCCTCTACCTCCATGCTCGCCAGGAATTTCTTCGGATGACGGAGACTTCGTTCAACCACGCCGAACAGTTGGTGGAACGGGCGTTGACCCGGACTGGCCCCAACGCCCTCCTCCTCACTACCGCTGCCGAGATCGCGTTCGGTCAACACGACATGGGCATGCGGCCGACGGCTGAAACCCTCGACCGAGGTGATGCCCTGGCGACGAGGGCACTGGAGCTGAATCCGGACCTCGCGGAGGCCCATATGGCCAAGGGCCTCATCGCCTGGCGCCGCTTCGATGCTCCGGCCACCGTCCGACACCTTCTCAGCGCAGTGGAGCTGGATCCGGGCAATGCCATGGCGGCCTGGGCAGCAGGGTATGTTCTGGCGGAGGTCGGCCGCACCGATGAGGCCCGGGAGCACGGCGACCGGGCTCGGGCCCTGGATCCGCTCTTCTGGCCAGCCTCTTTCGGTTCCTGCATCGCCGACCTTTTTGATGGCCGCTCCGACTCTGCCATGGAGAAGATGACAGCGATGCACGCAATCAGCGGAGACAACCCTGCCGCGAACCTATGGAAAGGATTGCTCCTTATTTACAGCGGGCGCTTCAGCGAGGCCTCTGAAACTCTCGCCAACGTGGCCGCTGTGGACGCCGGAGCTTTTTCTACGACGGCAGCCTTCCTCCACGCTTGGGCGACTGGAAACAGTGAAGGCATGTATGCCGTCCTTTCCGAACCGTCCAAGGCACAGGTCGTTGCAATGGACAAGGAGTTTTCCTGGATGGCCGCCGCCGGGTTCGCCAGCGTCGGCGACACGAATGAAGCCTTGGACTGGCTTTCACGAACCATCGATATGGGTTTCGTCAATCACCATTTCTTCTCCCAGCACGATCCCCATCTTTCCAAACTCGGCGGAGATCCCCGCTTTGACGCCCTCATGGAACGGGCCCGGGCAAAGCAGCGGGAGATCAAGGCGAAAGCCTGACGGCCCTTGGCTTGATTATCGCCCCGACATTCCCGCCGGATGCATTCCCTTTTCTTCCGCCATCCAGGGACGCCTATTCTTTTCTCAGGGCCTCCACCGGATCCATCCTGCTTGCCCGGCGGGCTGGCAGATAGCTGGCGAGACCCGCCACCGCCAGGAGCAACAGCGTCACCGCTCCGAGAGTAAGGGGGTCGGTTCCTGAGATCTGGAATAACAGAGACTGCAGAAAACCCTGGAGACCAAAAGCCAAGCCCAGGCCCACCGCGATCCCCAGCACCACAGGCAGGAGAGCCTGTCGCACCACCAGGCCCCGGACGCCACCCGCTTCAGCCCCCAGGGCCATACGAACGCCGATCTCCCGGGTTCGTTCCGCAACCCCGAACGCAACCACCGAGTAGATTCCCAGGGACGACAGCAATAGAGCGAATCCGGCGAAGATCGTCAGGGCGATGGAAGCGATGCGCTTGTCTGCTACCGATGCTGCGTACGCCTCTTCAAGGGTCCGGACCCCATAGATGGGTTGGTCAGGATCCATGGCCGCTACGGTCTCACGGATGGCGGGCATGATGGAATGCGGCTCGGTTTCAGTCCGGACCACCAGGAAGAACTGGTTCCCCCCAGGTACCTGATGGGTGCTTCCATAGATCTCCGGTTGGGGAGAGGCGTCCAGACCCCGATTTCGGGTATCGCCCACCATGCCCACCACGGTGATCCACTCGCCCCCGTCCTCCGGTCCTCCGATGCGGAACCGCTGTCCGACAGGGTCCTCGCCTCCAAAGAACCTCCGAGCAGCTGCTTGGTTCACGACCGCCACGTCCTGAGAGCCCATCCGGTCCTGTTCCGTCAGGGCACGGCCGACCATGAGAGGGATCCCCATGGCATCGAAATAGCCCGGGCTTGTGAGTGTGAGGTAAGCCGACGGCAGCGTTCCGTCTTCGCTGTCCGTCATTCCTTCCACCGAGAATTGGCTATTGGAGAAGACCGTTGGCGGATACTGACTCGTCACTGCCGCCGACCGGACTCCGGGAAGGCCCTCGACATTCTCCCGAAGTTGACGGAAGAAGAGCATGATCGCCTCGGTGTCGTACTCCTCCCAGGGGAGGGTGAGGCGCATGGTGATGGCATTGTCGAGGTCGAAACCGGGATCGACCCGCTGCATCCGGAGAAAGCTGTTCACCAGAAGACCGCTGGCCACCAGCAGTGCCAGGGCCACGGCGGTTTCCGCCCCCACCAGGACCCGCTGTAGACGATGGCGCCCTCGCCCCCCCATGGAAGTTCTGCTCTCCGCCTGAAGCAGGTCCTGGACATTGGCCCGGGTGGCTTTCCAGGCCGGAAGGAGGCCGAACGCGATCCCCGCCAGGATGGAAACCACCGCCGTATAGAGGAGAACGCGGGAGTTCAGAGAAGCGCTTTCCACCGATACGAAGGGGAGGGAGAGAACATCCATGGTCCGAGCGAATGCCCGTATGCCGAGAACGGACACGAACACCCCGGCGAATCCGCCCAGCACGGCTAGAAAGAGGCTCTCGGTCAGGAGCCCGAAGAGGACCGCCCGCCGGGAAGCGCCCAGGGCGGTTCGAAGGGCGAAGTCCCGGCTCCGGGCCATGGCCCGGGCCATTAAAAGGTTCGCCAGGTTGGCACATACCAGCAGCAGGACCAGGAACACCGCACCCAGAAGCACGAAGCCTGCTGCCCGGAAGGTCTGGGAGTTGATATCATTCCACGTCGACGCCACAAGGCTCCACCCCTCGTACTCCTGGAACTCTCCCCCGTAGGTTGCCTCGACCCGCCGGGCAATCCCGTTGAGCTCGGTGTTGACCTCCTCGAGTGTGGATCCCGGTACGATCCGAGCCAGAACCTGGAACTGCCGTCGGTTACGGGAATACACTTCCGGGCCTATGGACATGGGAATCCAAAGGTCCGACCCGTAGAGCTGGGTCCGAGGCGGTAGGACGCCCACCAGCGTGTAGGATTCCCCGTTGATCTCCAGAGCCGAACCAATGGCCCCGGGGTCGGACCCGAACAGGTTTTCCCAAAGCCGATGACTGATAATGGCTACAGGGTCCCCCCGCTCCGTCTCTCCAGGGAGGAAGCCTCTACCCGCCGCCGGAAGCATCCCCAGCGTCTCCAAGCCGTCCCCCCACCAGAAGCAGGAAAAGACATTCGTCGACCCATCGCTGGTAGAAAGCTGGCGATTCCCCATGTCCCAGGCCACCACTTTCTCCAGTGTTCTGCTCTGCTCGCGGATATCCTGGTACTCAGCAGGAGACAGGGCCTCGAAGTAGCTCAACTCCTGCCCCAGGCGGGGAAAGGCGGGACCTACCCCCACCAGGGCGTTCGCGTCGGGGTATGGAAACGGGTTCAGGATGGTCCCGTCCACGATGCTGTAGACCACCGTGTTGGCTCCGATACCCAAAGCCAACGTGAGGACCGCCACAAAAGTGAAGCCTGGAGACCGCCTCAGAATCCGGCCGGCAAATCGAAAATGATTGAGTACGTTTCCCATCGTCCACTCCTCCTTCATCGTCATCAAAGCATGGGGAATGGACCCGGCTACGAACGTGAGAGGCCTCGGGTAGCTGCTCCGGTCCAGGGCATGGGCACGAATCGACTCCAACGTGGCCAGCTCCCCCAGCCACTCCTCCGCCCAGTCTTTCCTGCGCCGTCGCGGAACGAGAATCGACGCGATCCGGAGCCAGATGCGGGCAAAGCGGTTCATCCGGTCTGGCCTGCCGTCCCGGCCCCAAGTTCAGAAGCCAGCTGGGCTACCTGTGACATGCCTCTGGCCAGGGCTTTCTCACCTTCCTCAGTGAGCTGGTAGTAGCGGCGCCGCGGCCGCCCCTCTCCTTCGGCGATGCGCTGGTCCTCCCAGCGCGCTCTCACCAATCCCCCACGTTTCAGGCGACCCAGGGTCGGATATACTGTGCCGGATGGCAGGCCGGTCTGGGTGACGATATCCAGCCCGTAGCAGGTGCCTCTCCTGATGGCGCCAAGGATCTGAAGCGAGGTCATACCGAGGGATCGAGGCATGGGAAAGGATCCAGTTATGGAGTCATCGATCGATCTCATCTAGATAGAAGTGTAAGGTACATAGTATTAGAATAGACCTCCTCGATCAATAGGCCGGTGCGGGAGGTCCCAAATCGGGGCTAAGTTTTACCTGGCATGGCAACGGCCTCTCACCCGCTGGAAAAGGGAACTCAGATATGCTCCGACCGATTCTCCGTGGGCCCGTTCTGCTGCTCAGTGGCCTCGCTCTCATACCGGGCTCGGGAGCGGAAGCCCAGGAGGTTCCTCGTTTTCAGGTTGACCTCGAGGCAGGGCCGGTGTGGCAGAGCCGGAATGATGTTCAGATTCCCAACGACGAGTCGGCCACTCGCTTCTCGTTGAAGGATCTGGTGGGTGGAGGTCCTTGGTTCGCCGGACGTCTCTATCTGACCTGGAATGTGAATCAGAGACACGGAATCCGGATCCTCCTGGCGCCCCTCACCGTGGAGGAATCGGGATCCATCGAGGAGCCAGTGTCCTTTGCCGGTGCCGTGTACGAGCCAGGGTCACCGGTTCAAGGTACCTACAAATTCAACTCCTGGCGGGTCGGCTACCGGTATCGGTTTCTGGAGAGAGCCCCCCTGGACCTGTGGGTGGGCTTCACCGCAAAGCTCCGGGATGCCAAGGTAGCGTTACGTCAGGGTGCCACCGCCAGTGAAGATACGGACCTGGGTTTCGTGCCACTTCTGCATTTCTCCGGAGACTGGCGGATGACGAGAGGGGCTCACCTCCTCCTGGACTTCGATGGACTTGCCGGCGGTCCAGGCAGGGCCTTCGACGTGGGACTGAAAGTCGCCTTCGACCTGGGTCCCCATTGGAGGCTCGGAGGTGGATACCGGACGCTGGAGGGCGGGGCCGACGTTGACAGGGTCTACAACTTCGCCTGGATCCATTACGGGGTCTTTTCCCTGACCTTCCTGCCCTGAGCCCCTTTTGGGACTCCATCACGGGGTAGGCAGGCGTTCCCGGGCAGCCACAGCTTGTTCCCCGGTTTCAATCCCCCAATATTGCCAGCGGTGATTGACAATCCGTTCTCGTCCGTCGAGGGATCTCTCCTTCAAAAGGGGGACGTATGAGGGACCATGGTTCTCGTGTGACCCGTCGTCATTTCCTGGGCACTTCCCTTTCAGCCGCCCTGGGCGGTGCCGCCGCCTCTGCCTTTCCTCGAAACGCCCACGCCGAGCCTCTCGTCTCAGCCTGGCCCGACGCACTGGATCCCGGACCAGGTATTCGACCCCAGGAAAGCCCCGACGAAGCCTTCTGGTGGGAGATTCGCTCCCAGTTCAATATCCAGGACGGCCTCACCTTCATGAACAATGGCACCTTCGGGCCACCCCCTCGGGTGGTCATGGACGAGCACATCAAGCTCCAGCGGGAGTTGGCGGAAGATCCGCGAGACAACTATCGGAGCAACGAGCTAAGGGCCAACAAAGCAGTATATGCAGAGTTCTTCGGAGCGACTCCCGAGGAGATCGCTTACATGCGCAGCACCACGGAAGCCATGAACACCTTCGCCAACGGCGTCGAGTTCAGAGAAGGCGACGAGGTGTTGATGAATACCCATGAGCATCCCGGAGGCTACGGAGCGTACCGGGCCCTGGCGCACTACATGGGCATCAAGGTCAACGAGGTCGAGATCCCGATCCTACCCGAGTCCGTGGACCAGGTGGTGGACCTCTACGAAAGAGCTATCACCCCCAGGACGCGCGTACTGGTGGTCAGCCACATCACCTACATCACCGGCCTTCTCACGCCGGTGAAAGAGCTCTCGGAGATGGCTCACCGGCACGGGCTCCTGATCTCCGTGGACGGGGCTCACCCCGCTGGCATGATCCAGCTCGATTTCCATGACATGGGCTGTGATCACTACGCTGCGGCCGGTCAGAAGTGGCTTCTGGCCGGAACCGGCACGGGTATAGGGTACTTCAGCGAGGCAGTCCAAGACCAGATCCATCCCCTCATGGGTGCCGATGGCCACGACGAAGACGGGGTGTGGGTCATGCACGAGGATGCCGGTCGATACGAACAGTGCGGGCAGCGAAATATCCCGGCTGCTCTGGGGATGAAGACCGCGGTGGAGTTTCAGAACAAGATCGGCCCGGCGAACATCGAGGCCCGGGTCCGGCAGCTGGCGACTCGTTTCAAGGAAGGGTTGATGGAGATCCCGGGTGTCCGTCTCCAGACTCCCATGGATCCGAAGATGAGTGCGGGCCTTACCCATTTCTCCGTGGAGGGCGTGCCCATGAACAACGTCCGTCAGGGAATCATGGATCTGGGGCGAATCCACATAAGGACTTCAAGCCGGGGCGATGTGGAAGGTTGCCGGGCCTCTACCCATTTCTACAACATGCCAGAAGAAGTAGACGAGCTGCTCCGCTGCATCAAATACATCGCGGAGAATCCGGCGCAGTTCGCCTGATCCTCACGGAGGCCCTGCTTTTGCGCGGCCTCTACCAAACCTGCAGGGTGGGAATGAGGCTTCCCTCGGGATAACCCAGGGCCAGCAGCTGGCTGTGGAGTAGTTTCAGTTGGCCCGCCGACAGCCTGGGCTGCCGGGCCAGAATCCAGCCGAACTTCCGGTCCGGTGTCCCCACCAGGGCATACTCGTAGTCATCGCCCAGACCCATCACCAGGTAGTCGCCCCAAATGGGGCGCCAGCCCAGTATGCTGAAGAAGCTGACCTTGAGGTGCGCATTGGATCTCTCGTCCTCGATGCGGGCCAACCCTTTCGATTCGTCCTGGCTGCCGTCCTCTTTTTCACACCGGTTGATGACGTCGATCCGACCATCTTCCCGCAGCACGTACTCGGCCGTCACGTTCCGCACACATTGATCCTGAAAACCATTGGGTACGCGAGCGATCTCGTACCACAGGCCGGCATATCGCTCCAGATCCACAAAACCCACGGTCTGGGGAGGGCTGTTCTCCTGAGCCCCCGCACCGGCGTTGAAGATGGCTGCCACGGCCGCCAACGACATCATCTCCTTCAGGGCCAATCGCGAAATGATCATATGGCCTCCGATCCACTCGACTCCCGGTGGAGCCTGGTCATGGGTCCGTGGACATCCCAGGGAAACTGCCCGTCGATTGTACTCACCTCCGTGCTAGAGGATGTAGAAGGGGTGGGGCCTCCCTGCAAGGGTCCTGGAGTCGGATGGTCTGCACGGAGTTCCTCCGGAGGCCCTCAATCAAGAGAAGGGGATAAACTTAGACAAA
>JASFVN010000351.1:0-4665 GCA_050049805.1 Gemmatimonadota bacterium | reverse complement strand
CGTGAAACACTCCGTGTCGCCCTGGTCCACTCCTCCTGTGGTTCCTCCGTCCCCCACGAAGTGTTTCACGCAGGCGACGATGCTGTCCTGGCCAAGATCCCCCTGCATACCACGGACGAACGCCGGAGCGTAGGTCGAGACGATCTCCGGATCCTCGGAGTAGCTCTCGTAGGTGCGTCCCCAGTGGTCGTTCCGGGCCACCGCCAATGTCGGAGCGAAGGTCCAGTCCACACCCGTTGCCAGCACTTCTCGGGCCGTGGCCCGGGCAATGCGTTCTATGAGATCAGGGTCGTTACAGGCGCCCAGTCCCATGTTGTGAGGAAAGACCGTGGCTTCCCTCACGTTGTTGTTGCCGTGAATGGCATCGACCCCGTAGATGAGTGGGATGGCCAGGTGGTTTTCGTCTTCTTCCATGGACGCTGCCCAATAGGCATCGTTCATCTCCACCCAATCGGCCACTTCGTTTTCGCCGGGTATGGACCCCCCGCCGCTCAGGACCGAGCCGATATGGAAGGCCTTGACCTCTTCCGGGCTTATGTGAAGCCGTTCCGATTGGGTCATCTGCCCGATCTTCTGGTCCAGCGTCATTCTGGATAGGAGCGTTTCGGCTTTTTGTGCAGCGCCTTGCCAGTCCATGGTCTACCTCGGGGTTCCTATCAAAGGGTGAAAGGTCTTATTGAGGGGCTTGTAGCCGTTACCAATGGGATGTCTGAAATCCGGTTCTCGGGGACGGTTGAAACCACCTCGGGGCCAGGCAGAGAAGGGGGGCGGTCCGCGTCACATGGAAGAAACGGGACCGCCCCTTTCGCCGATCTCACACCGGGCGGGGGTTCTTCTTATCCGCCCACGTGGAGGTAGGTCCGAATCTCCCACTCACTCCCTTCGGCTCCGGGGAAATTCGGGTCACACACCATCATGCCGTTGAAGTCCGGCGTTCTGGCTGGGCAGTACCGCGGAGAATATTGGTCCAATGACCTCCAGGTTCCACGGATGCCGAACCGTGTCTGCGGCAGGTCGAACCACTCCGGGATCCCCAGGACGAAGGAGATATCCCCCATGAGCTGCACGGGGAAGGTCTGGTTGAAGTCCCGGTGGTAGTCGTAGGGCCCCCAGTCGTTGAACTTGGCGGCCGTGTTCACCTTGATGGGTCCCCAGATCAGGCGGACGTCGCCACCGTATCGTTCGATGAGCCTTTCGTCGCTCCCGTTGGCCTCACCCTCCCCGCCATAGAGGTTTGCTATCAAACCCAGGCCCGGTCGAAGCTTCGAGACGATTCGGCCGTGGGCTTCCCAGAGATCCCGAGCCGGTGGGGCTCCATCAAAGGGGAAGGTCGTACGACCGTCCGCCAGGATACCGATGGCAGCGTCCTGGGTCGTGGGATGATGCCGGAAGATGAATCCGAGACTGGCGGCCAGCTTCGCATCTTCCCGGACATCGCTGTCCCAGGCGTACATCCAGGTTGCCGGCGTGGGGTCGTAGTTCAGGAGCAGCTCGAAGGCCGTGGTCTCCCGATTGGCCCGGACGGCGAAGGGGTCGTCGATGACATTTCGGGGCCGGGCCGGGGCCGGTGCGTCGCCTGGAATGGGCCCGACGATGGGCTTTTGATAGAGGAAGTTGGGGGCGATCTGCCAGTTACCGATGGAGTAGGTCAAACCTGTGAGGACGTTCCACTGGTTCCCGAACCCGCTGTCTTTGAGATGCCAACCGGTGAAGGTGAGGGCGCTGGTGGGCCCGCCGTCGGCCACGAGGCCCATGGCGGCGCCCTGGACATACCAGTTCCAGCGGCCCTTGGAGTATTGCACCTTGGCCTTTCCGCCGAAGGCGTCTTCTGCCTTCACCTCGTCTCCAAGAATCCGATAGGTGCCGCCCGAGCGGTCAGCGATCTGGAAGGTCTCGCCCTCCTTGGTGCTCCCGGACCAGATGCCTCCCAGGTCGATGGTGAAGGGTCCTCTGGTTGTGGCCAGGTGGATGGTGGCTTTCCGGGTGGGAGGCAGGGGGATGGCGAAGGAAGTGGCGGTTGCGCCTGCCCTTGCGATGTCCTCCTGGAATATGCCGGTGGCCTCGAAGGGGCCGATTCGGGTCTCGTACTTGGCCAGGATGGCGGGGTTCGCGCCCCACCAGAGCTCTGGGCCGAAGGCGAGTTTGAGTCCCTCCAGTGACTTTTTCCCTTCGAACTCTACGCCGAGGGGCGCTTCGCCGTTGTAGATGTCCAGGTTGGGACCGTAGTTCGCCTCTCGGTAGAGACCGAAGAAATCTCCCTCATAACCCCAATGGTAGTGGCCGGTGCGGTAGAATCCATCCATTCGGAACCATCGGTCATCCCAGGAAACGGATGCGTTGTAGACCTTCACGCGCTCAAGTCCTGACAGAGTCAGGTCCTCACCTTCGATGGTCCGCACGGTTCGAGGCCGAGCCCTGTTCTCGTAGAAGATCTCGTCGATGGGGTTCTCGGGAACCTGGCCGAGAACGTTCACGGTGACCTCTCCGCTGACGTTCTGCGTGGGGCGCGCCTCGATCCCGGCATAGAAGGACTCCAACCGATCGAATCCCCGGAAGGCCGGGCGTTCGGTGGTGCTTCGATTCTTGGAGTTGGGTGTGCTGACCTCGGTGCCCCCGGTGCTGAAGGTCTCGATCTCCATGCGGAGACCCGTCAGGCTCACCGTCTTGAGAGCATCGGCTATCAAAGCTGCTCCGTCGGCCCGAGCCTGGGTTGCAGCCGCCGCCGGATCGATGGCGGCGAAGTGGGAGCGGACGGCCGCCATGTCGGTGCCGGGCCCGTAGGGGTCCAGCTCGTATGCTTCCTTGAGAGCGTAGAAGGCGGCCCGGGGATAGAGTTCGTAGAATCCGTTCAGGTCGGTGGGGCCCTTGGCCACGATCCCCCACCACTCCTCGTTCATGTTGTTTTCGCCAGGGACGTAGTCCCAGTCATACGCGTCGTTGGGCCACGAGGCGTTGGTGTCCTGAACGTCCAGGTTGTCTTCCTGCCCGAACTTCCACCAACCGTCCGTCCACTGGAAGGTGAGGCCTCCGATGGCGTTCCCGGTGCCGCCCTTTCCTGCCGACTCCTCGTAGATCTCCTGCCACTGGCCCAGGAGATAGTAGGCCTGCATGATCTGGTCTTCCCGCATCTCCTTGGCATTCCAAACGTCCGATCCGAACTCGGTGAACATAACCGGGACGCCCAGCTTCTCGGCCACCTCGTCAAACAGGCCCACGAAGGACACCCCTCGGTACACATTGGCTCCGAAGACGTCAATGTTCCCGGCCTCTTCGGCGATAAGGTCGATGTACTGGGTGTCCCCGTTCGCTATGGCCACGGGACGGGTAGTATCAATGGCTTTGATGGCGTCGGTTACCTCACCGTACAAAGAGTAGAGATACCGGGCTCTTGCAGCGTCCCGCTCCCCTTCCGGAAGGGCCTCGGTTTCTGCGGAGCTCCACACCAGGCCGTAGTTGTTCTCGTTTCCGAGGAGCCACATCAGGACGCCCGGCGTGTCCTTGAACTCCTCCACGACGGCTTCCACTTCCCCACGAATCAGGGCCCTGGCCGCCGGATCCGAATAGTCCGTCTGCTCGATGAACACCCCGTCCAGGGTCACGCCGTACCGGCCCATGGAGTGGTTCAGGACCGTGAAGATCCCGTACTCCTCGTAGATGTACTGAACCCAGCGGGGCTGAATGCCGGTATAGATTCGGACCGCGTTGATGCCCATGCTCCGGAGGAGCGACATCTCACGATCCAGGGCCGTCTTGATGAAGTCGTCAGGCTGACCCCAGAAGTTGTACGAGTAGGTCGTTCCCCTGGGGAAGTAGTCCCAGTTCATCCCCAGGACCATGAAGTCCTCCCCGTCCACCTGCAGCCTCTGGCCGCTGGCATCGGAGATGATCTCGATTTCGGGAAGCTGAGCCGAAACAAGGCTCGGGCTGACCAGGAGCGCCACCAGGGCAAATGCGGAAAGCCAACGCCCGCCAGCGAACCTGGTGGAGTCGGGTCGCTTCGAACTCATGGAAACCTCCTTCGCGGTGCACCTGGGGGCCGTCCGGAACGGCGTCACCCGTAGCAAGTTCCTGATCTGAGACGAGGCCGCCCCGGGGTGCCGGTACCCCGAAGGGGCCGAGACAACTCGGGAAAGCCGAATCTGCGTTAGATACTTTGTTCGCTCTCCGAACAAAGTGGGGGTGCGGGAGAGGAAAGTCAAGTAGGAAAAGAGCCTCCCTGACCCCGGGCTCCTTCCCTTTCCTACCAATCCTCATCCACCGGAGTCATTCGCTAAATAGAACCGCACAATGAACCTGGATGACCCCGGTCGCTACCGGGGCTGTATGGCTGGGCATGAGCCCTGCGGAGTTGTTGGAGCCATCGGGCCCAACTGTAGGAAATTCAAAAAAGGCGACCGGGTCATCGTCTCCCACATTTCCGGCTGCGGTAACTGTTATCCCTGCCGCAAAGGATGGATCGTCAACTGCACCAGTGATGAAAGAAGTGTCTACGGCTGGCACGGGGCAGGCGCCTATGCCGACTTCATGCTGACAGAGGAATACGCCCTCCTCGAGCTTCCAGAAGAACTGAGTTTTGTTGACGGTGCCATCATCTCCTGTGGATTCGGCACATCATTTCAGGGTGTGTAGCGGGCGGATGTATCTGGTCATGACACGGTCCTCGTC
>JASFVN010000350.1:0-4692 GCA_050049805.1 Gemmatimonadota bacterium | reverse complement strand
GGTCCAGAAACGTTCAGAAGTTGCCGACGTGGCCCCACGACACGTCCCTTACCGACACCCATCCATGAGCCGCACCGGAGTACTGCCCAGACAACCAATCCGCTCAAGGGCCATGTGTCACTGGAGCGAGCGCAGCGAGCGGACGCGGCAACTTGCATTGTTATGTGCCGTACCTTGGTCCTTGTCATCAAAATAAAAAGAGGCTCTTCACCTGTTTCCGTCCCTGGAGCCTTCAGGGAGGGAAGGGTGAACGCCATACCCTGCGCCTGCCAGACTCCGAGATGTGATATGCTGATGTTCACACGTCGGGCCATCTCACAGTTCGGGAGCCGGAGATCTCGATTCCTGTCTCTTGATGAAGAGAAACGCGTCGTAGTTCTCGCTCCAGCGTGAACCCATGGTGGAGTGCTCAACGGGTCGCGCTAGAAAAGATTCCCCGAGCCATGAATCCTCAGAAACCGCACCACGAAGATCCACAAATGCCATCTCATATCCGGCCGCCGCCATCAGTTCCTCAAACTCGAGACCTAGGTCCTGGTCAGGGACGATGGTGTATTCCTGACTGTAGTACACACCTTCGTATGAAACCGGAGCGATGGCATAGCTGAGATCGCCAAACTCCGACTTCGCGCCGTCACCCAACGTGTATCGATCGCCTATCCACCCCGGAGTATCGATTGAAGTGAGGTTGCGGCCCACATGAGCACTGGCCGCCCAAACGATGATCTTGTGCCCGGGGTAGAGCCGAGTGGCGAGCCTGATGAGGTTTTGGACCATTTCAGGATCTCGACCTGGCGAACTTCGGCAGGCATCGGTGGCGCAAAACCGCCTCCCTGTGCCACGTGGCTTCCAATTCCAATTCGCAGCCCGCTCTGCATTGCGCAGGATCCCCGCCCAGTAACGGGCCTCAAGGCTGGCCAACTCCCGCTCGATGCGGCCGGCCGTGGAGGCCACAGCGTTTTCAAAGGCAACCAGGGTAGCTGAGTCTGGCGAGGGCCCCGGGTTATACTGATGCAATCGCGCCAGAACTCCGTTTTCAGGAGACCGGGAATCCGTGAAGGGCCCTTCGAGCCCATGGGCCTGAAGGAACCTGGTCAACTCTGAAATCATCGTATCTGGCGGGGTTGATCCACTACTAAATACGTCGATTCCAGCGAGCACCAGCGGCCGTGGTTCTTGGGTAGTCTGGGCTATGTACTCCACCAGGGGTCCAAGCTGCCGTGCTTTCGCCCATTGCGGATAGGCCCCTTGGCCGAAGGACGCAGTCGGTTCTTCTCCAAGAGCAATCTCTCTCCAAGCGCGCCACATTCCATACATGCCCGATTCGAAGGCCAGCACATCGAAGTCCATCTCCGAGTGAAGGAACCGTATGAGGCGCGAGTTCGCATAAAAGGTGGAACCATCTCCGTGGGTTGCTTCTCCAAGGAGGACCAACTGGACGTCGTGGAGGACATTCTTGAGCGCCTGAAGATCCCCGAAGGACGTGTCCTCCGGGTCGAGCGTGCGCAGCCGAATTGCTCTGCTGACAAGGTTGGCCAAACGTGGATCCCTCGGGATCGCCTCTCGTCTTGCAGCCAGGGAGGGCCCTCCCTCTACCTCCCTTACCTCCACCAGAACAGATGGAGGCCCTCTCTCCGTCCAGAGCGACGCACTCAAGAGCACGACAGTGTAGACACCTCCCGTGCGGGCTTCCCAACTCACCTGCTTCTCCTGCACGGTCTCGACATAGGTGTGCACGAGGGGAACCGAATCATCTGGTGCGAGCACACTGACCTCGAATGGGTTCTCCATACGTGATGCTGCTCCCACGGTGAGCCGGACGAATTGCCCAGGCTCAAGGGTAATGTGCAGGCATACCCTTTCGTCGGGGACCACCTCCCCCTCCCAACTTCCGGCAGGGTCCAAAACAGCGTCCTTCGCGCAGGCTTCCAGCGTTCCCCGCCGGGGTGCATCATGGCACCCGATTGGGAACAGAATGACCAACGAGCTTCCGATCGCCAGGATCGACAAGGAACATCTGGAGGATGAATCTTTCATGATGACATCCTGCAGTTGGGCAAAGCCCTTAGGCCGTCCCGAGAGTCACGCTGACCTGTCTCCCGCGAGCACGCCGCGATCCATGGTTTGCCACCTAAGGATCTCGAAGCCAAGGTATGGCACTTAACGAACCATTCGGTTCAAGATCGGAGCCGGACATCTTTTTGCCCCTCTCCAACCTGTGCCGACCTTCCGGAGAGATCCCGGAGGGCCGCGCCGATGTTCCCCGACAGGCCACTCCCCTCACTCGCAGTAGCGCTGGAAGGCCCGGCTTGAACCCGATCCTATGAAAAAGGGAAACCTCCGAGGGGGGGTGCACATCTTGGTAGCGTGCGTCCCGTTTCCGGGAGCACAAGATCTTATCGTGCTACCCACAGCCCTCGGAGGCCCCCATGTCCTATTTCGCTGGTATCGACCTTCACAAACGCTACCTCACACTGTGTGTCCTGGACCCAGATGGCAACGTTGTCGTCCAGCATCGACGACTCACCACCGACGGCCTCTTTGCCGTCCTGGCCGAACTCGACGGGCCTATCACCGTGGCCGTCGAGGCCACGCTCCACTGGGCCTGGCTCCACGATCGCCTCGTGGCCCAGGGCTACGCCGTCCAGGTCGCCGACCCCGGCCAGGTCAAACTCATCTGCAAGGCCCGATGCAAGACCGATCCCATCGATGCCAAGAAGCTCGCCGATCTCGTCCGCTCCAACCTGCTCCCGGCCATCTGGGTCCCCGATCCCGCCACCCGGGCCAATCGCAAGCTCTTACGTGGATATGCTTTCCTCGTCCGTATCCGCACCCGCATCAAGAACCGCATCCACGCCTACCTGGCCGAGATCAACCTGGCCAGCCCCGCCACCGACCTCTTCGGCAAGCAGGGTCGTATCTGGATGGACTCCCTCACCCTGCCCGACGAGGTTCGCTTTCAGGTGGATGGGCTCCTGGAGCTCCTCGATCAACTCGAGAGCCGCATCCGGAAGGTGGCCAAGCGCATCGAGCAACGGGTCGACATGACCCCCGAGGCCCAGCTCCTGCTTTCCGTCCCCGGCATCGGGGCCAAGGCCGCCATGCTCATTATGGCCGAGATCGGGGACCTCTCTCGGTTCCCGACCTCCCACGACCTCACCAGCTTCGCCGGCCTCGTGCCCACCACCCGAAGCTCCGGAGGCAAGACCACCCACGGCTCCCTGCCCGGGTCCGGAAGCCCCTGGCTCCGATGGGCTCTGGTCGAAACCACCCAGACCCTCAAGATGAAGCCCGGGCCCGTTCGGGCTCACTTCACCCGACTCACCCGGGCCAAAGGCAACTCCAAAGCCACCGTGGCCGCGGCCCGAAAACTCTGCTGCTACCTGTTCTGGATGCTCAAAGAAAACAGGACCTACCCCGAGTGGCTCCAGAACCGGCACAGCAACCAACTGCTGGAGGTGCGCCCGACGTAACGGATATTGAGAGCACGCCCCTCGTGGGTACCATGGAGGCACGACCCAACCATGGTGGATCCCCACAAGGAGCGGCTCTCATGAAGAGGACAACCAAGTATGTGGCGCTCGACGTTCACCAAGCAATGACCGTGGCCTCGGTCCGGGAAGAAAACGGGCGGATCACTGCGCGAAGCATCATCCCCACCGAAGAACAGGCCATTCTCGAGTTCTTCCGGGGGATGCGCGGAACGATCCACGTGACCTTCGAGGAAGGGACCCAGGCCCAGTGGCTGTACGATCTCCTCATCGACCGTGTGGACCGGGTCCTGGTCTGCGATCGCCGGGGAGAGAAGCGGCACGGTTCCAAGGGAGACCAGGCCGATGCCGATCATCTGTCGGAGCTCCTTCGCCTCGGATCCCTTCGGGCTGTCTATCACGGCAGTCCTCATCTCTCCACGCTGAAGGAACTCACCCGCACCTATCAGAACGTGGTGGAGGACTCGACCCGAGTCATGCTCCGCCTCAAGGCACTGTTCAGGGCTCGGGGAATCAAGGCGCCCGGCCAGCGCGTCTATCACCCGAGGAACCGGAACGAGTGGATGGCCAAGCTGACCGAGGACGGTGTCCGTTTCCGGGCCCAGGTCCTCTACGCCCAACTTGATGCACTCCGAGATCTCCGACCCAAGGCCAAGGCCACCATGGTGGCTGAGGTTCGTAGGGACCCGGCCTGGGAGGTACTCCGAACCATCCCCCACCTGGGACCCGTCCGGGTCGCCCTGATCCTGGCCATCATGCGTACGCCCTGGCGGTTCCGGACCAAGCGCAATCTCTGGGCCTACTGCGGGCTGGCTGTCGTCACCCACTCCAGCTCCGACTTCGTCCAGGTCGGTGGCCAGACCGTTCGGCAGAAACGGGCCCCTATGACCCGGGGCCTGAATCGCAATCATAACCGCGAGCTCAAGGACGTCTTCAAGGCTGCGGCCACGGCCGCAACCGGACGCCCTGGTCCCCTGCGGGACTACTACCAGGCCAGGATCGATGGCGGAATGCGTGAGGAACTGGCCCGCCTAACGCTGACCCGGAAGCTCACGGCCGTCACCCTCAGGCTATGGAAGAGAGGAGAACCCTACGATCCACAGAAGCTGACCGTACAAGCGCGCTAGCGCCCGGACCCGCGAGGCACCGGTAAGGGACGTTCCCCTCGACGGTGGCTCCGGAGTCCGGGACCCAGGGCGCG
>JASFVN010000349.1:0-4696 GCA_050049805.1 Gemmatimonadota bacterium | reverse complement strand
CGGGGAGGGGCCGGGAGGTCTCCGGCTCCTCTGATAAACCTGCACCGGCCCCCGGAAGGGTCGGATCGTCGCCAGCTCTTGTCGGTGGTTATGGAAAGATCGGGCTTTTCGCCGAACCTCGAAAGAGATTTTTTCGGTTGCGGGTCAATGGTGTCGGACCGCGGCGCCCTGGGCGATGGAGCCGGTGAGTTCCCGTTCGAAGTAAACGGGGTAGAAACTCGACAGCACTTCGGCCAGCCCTTCGGCGAAGGCCTGCCGATTGGCGTCGGTGTCCCTGACACCGGTGTAATTGCACTCGATCTGGACTCCGCTCACCGAGCCTTCGTCCCGGGAGCCGTGACGGCCGGTATTGTATCCGCCGGACAAGAAGGGATCAGCCTCCCCCGGATTGGGCTGGCTCAGACTCGGAACTGCAGGAAAACCCTGGGCCTCGAAAAGGGTGCCCAAACTGGTCGGGCCCCGGATCAGCTCAGCGAAGTTCACGCCGGGCTTTTGCCCTAGGACCCTGAAGCTGCTCTTGTTGACATAGCTGGGAGCGGAAAGGGCTTCGTTGGTGTTCCTCAGGTCACTGGAGGAGAGCAGATAACCCAACTCCAGGCGCTGAATGTCGTGACCGTGGCCGTGGAGATCGACGTACAAGCCTTCGCCGTAGGTCTCCTCGACGATGGCCTCGGCCTCCACGATGTAGGTCTGGAATTCCCACCAGGCCCGCTCCGCTTCCGGGTTTTCCTGGGCCGCCTCCTCGATCTCCCGGTTGGGATCCAATTTGACCCGGTGGAGTTGGGAGAGGATCACGAAGGGGTAAAACCCGGTTTTGGCTTTGACTGCCGATCGGATTCTCATGGCCAGGTCCAGGGTATTTCGTTCGTGGACGGTGGTCCCCCAGGTCCGATCCGGAATCTCCTCGGGCCTCAGTTCACCCCCGTGGGGAGCGCTCACCACCAGGGGCATCTCTCCAGGCAGGTACTCGGTGTAGCCGGCTCGCCCCAGGTAACTCTCCCCCGGGACGCCTTCGATGGCCGAGGCTTCGAAGACCACCGACAAGCTCCCCGCACTGGCCCGGAGGCGCTGCGTGGTACCTGCGTCGCGGCCGAGAATCCAGGGGATCCGAGATCGGCCCCGGGTGTCCGTGCTTCGACTGGCAACCGGCACGGTTCCCCCACCCTCCAGGACCTGAAAGGAGACAGACAGCCCGGGCATTGGACTCCCGTTCTGGTCCCGGACTTCCACGGTGGGCCCTTCGGGCAGGATGGTTCCAGCCGGGGCCTGCAGGGCCAAACCCTCGACGGCCGTCATGGTCGTGGGAGTCAGTACCGGGTCGAGGTCCGTAGGGCCGGAAGAATCCCCACACGCCCAGAGGATGGCCACGGATAGATACGCTGCCCACAAAAGGAAGCGCCTTCCCGCCACGGAAGCCTGCTTGGCTGGATCCTTCTTCTTCGATCGGCCCATACTCAAAAGCTAGAATCCGGGCCGAAGATGAGCCAGGAGTGGGCGGCTATTCCTCTCATGGGTCCCTTTGAGCCCCTTTGGATTTTGCCCGGGGGATCCGCGCCCCTATCTTGACCACTGGATCACATGCTCATTTCGCGGAGGAGACGATCATGGCCCAGGGCGATCTGGTACAACGGATGTTGGGCGCCGCTACCATCAACATCGATACCTTCGAAGAGGTGGAGGCTGACGAAACCGCTACCATGCAGGCCGCCGCCGTCGTGGCCATGGTCGCTGTGGCCTCTACCATCGGAGGCATGGGTGGCGAGAACAGCTCCCTCCTCTTCGCACCCATAGCCCAGATCGTCGGATGGCTGGTTTGGGCCGGGGTCACCTACCTCATCGGCGCGAAGATCTTCGGCGGCACGGCGACGTGGGGAGAGCTCCTCCGGACGCTGGGATTCGCCCAGTCCCCGGGGGTCCTCTACCTGGCGGCGGTGCTACCCCTGGTCGGCGGCCTGATTCGCCTCGTGGTCCCCTTCTGGATGCTCTGGGCCGGGATCGTGGCCATTCGCCAGGCCCTGGATTTCAGCACCGGGAAGGCGGTTCTGACCGCCGTCATCGGTTGGCTCGCCATGTTCATCCCGGCCGCGATCATCGGGGGCCTCATAGCTGTCGGAGGCTCGTCCCTTTGACCGGGTTGGAGGTGGGCCTCTGATCTCCCCTCAGCGCGGTACTCATGGTCTCCGCCTGCAGCGCCTGGAACCGGGGATCCGAAAGAGCCGTAACGACCAGGTGGCCGTGGAAGAGCCCCTGGAGATCCGCCTGGAGTTCCGGGCCGAAGGTGTGCGACTCAGCCGACCCGTGTCGGTGACGATGCGGACCCCGGGCCAGGATTTCGAGTTGGCCGCCGGGTTCCTTTTCTCGGAAGATATCCTCAGCTCCAGGGCCGAGATCCGGGAGATCTCGTACTGCCAGGACGAGCCACCCCAGGAGTACAACGTTCTCTCCGTACGCCTCCACGACGAAGTCGCCTTCGATCCGAGTCTTCTGACCCGGAACTTCTACACGACCTCCAGCTGCGGCGTGTGCGGGAAGGCCTCCATCGAAGCCGTGGAGGCCCAGGGTTGCACCGTCCTTCCCTCTGGCACTCTGGCCATGAAGGCAGAGAGGATTGCGCTTCTCCCGGATCGCCTCCTGGAGGGCCAATCCACCTTCCGAAAGACCGGCGGCCTCCACGCTGCAGGCCTGTTCGGGGCCGATGGGAGAACACAGATCCTCAGGGAGGACGTGGGACGCCACAATGCCGTGGACAAAGTCGTCGGAAAGGGGTTCCTGGAGGGATCCCTGCCCTGGCATGATCGAGTCCTGGTGGTGAGCGGCCGCACTTCCTTCGAGATCATCCAGAAGGCCGTCATGGCGGGTATCGCCATGGTCGTGGCGGTGGGAGCACCGTCCAGCCTGGCGGTGGATCTGGCCCGTCGATTCAACCTGACCCTGGTCGGGTTCACACGGACCGGGGGGTTCAATCTCTATGCGGGAGAGGAACGCGTATTGGATTGGGAGGGGCCTGGATCCCATGCCGGCCAGGGCTGACGAAGGCGGAATCACGACAGGGAATCTCCTCGGCGTGATCCTGGCCGGGGGGGGAAGCCGGAGATTCGGGCGAGAGAAGGCCCTTTTCCCCCTGGCGGGCCGCCCCATGGCGGCATGGGCCCTGGAGGCGCTCAGGCAGTGCACGCCGGATCAGGTGGTCATCACGACGGAGCCCAGGATCGCTGAAACCCTGAAGATTCGGAGTCGCCCGGACAGGATCCCAGGGGCGGGACCCCTGGGCGGTCTGCACGCCGCGTTGAGTTGGGCTCGAGAGGAGGGTCGAGACGGTGTGTTCCTTCTGGCGTGTGATCTCCCACTGGTGAAGGGGGACTTGATTCATCGGATCCTTGGGAGGTGGCCGTCGGGTGCGCCGGCAGCGGTTCCTGGCAGCCCGGGCCCCCTCGGATTCGAGCCCCTCTGTGCCGGATACGGGACTGACGTCCTGGAAGCTGCGGAGACCCTCTTGCAGGAGGGTCGGCGAGCCATGGAATCGCTCCTGGAGGTCCTGGAGGTGGCACCGATTCCAATAGAGGAGTTGGGGAAAGCCGACGATCTGGCCGTAGCCTTCACCAATGTGAATACGGAGGACGTGGCAGAGGAGGTGGAAACCTCGATGGACGGGAAGACCCGTTGATGTCCCGGAGGCCTTGGGTGCTCTCGGTGGTGGGTAGGAAGAACGCCGGAAAAACGGAGCTGACGGTGGCCCTGGGAGGGGAATTCAACCGCCGGGGATATCGGGTAATGACGGTGAAGCACAGCCACGGTTTCAGCTTGGACCAGCCCGGCAAGGACTCCTGGAGACATCGGCACGAGGGAGGCGCGAGACGGACCGTCCTGGCCAGCCCTGCGGAATTCGCCGTGGTGGGGAGCTGGCCGGCGGAGGAGATGCCCCTGGGGGAGTTGGTGGACCGGTTCCTTTTCGACGCCGATATCGTTCTGGCCGAGGGGTTCAAGACCTCTCCGGAGCCGAAGATCGAAGTGTTTCGGGGGGTTGGGAGCGAGGCCCCCCTCGTTCGTTCCGATCCGGAGATGGCCTCCCGGACCATCGCCGTCGTCACCGATAAGACCGACCTTTTCCTGCCTCTACCGGTCTTCCGGTTCGACGATCAGGGCTTTCCGGCTCGCCTTGTCGATTACCTGGAAGAGAAAATGGAAAGATCCGCCCATTTCTCTGGCGGTGGCCCTGAATGACCGCCAGGGAGCTTCCCCGGGGTCGCCTGTTTTCCCTCGACGCCTTCCGGGGCCTCACCATCGCCGGGATGATTCTGGTCAACAATCCGGGGAGTTGGAGTCATATCTATGCTCCCCTCCGGCATGCGGAATGGCACGGCTGGACCCCGACGGATCTCATCTTCCCCTTCTTTCTCTTCATCGTCGGGGTGGCGGTGCCCTTCTCCTTCGGGAAGCGGATGGAGAGGGGAGACTCAAGACGCGGGCTCATGGTTCACGTGGTTCGACGGGCGGCGATACTCTTCGCCCTGGGGCTGCTCATGAGGGTCGTTCCGAGGTTCGATTTCGACACCCTCCGCATCATGGGGGTACTTCAGCGCATTGGCCTGGTCTATCTCTTCGCCGCTCCGGCTTACCTGTTCCTGAGCCGCCGGGGGCGTTTTCTGGTCACGGCACTGCTGCTCCTGGGTTATTGGGCACTCATGACCCTGGTCCC
>JASFVN010000087.1:0-15005 GCA_050049805.1 Gemmatimonadota bacterium | reverse complement strand
TGTTCCTGCAAACCGTTCGAAGGCCCTCCAGGCGAAGGCACCCACCAAATTCCTTCCGCAGACCCGGCGACGCTTCTATCCTTTAAAATAGGACCTTGTGTTTTCTTACGACTGTCCGTCGAGCCTATCTCGATAGGATTTCTTCCTGAATGGTCGACGATCGCATACTGACCGCACGCATCCTGATGGTGGATGACGAGGAGTCCAACCTCGAGCTCTTGAGGCGAATTCTCGAGCCTGTCGGGTTCGAAGACCTGGAAGAGACCGCCGACCCCTTCCAAGCACTCCCCCTCTTCCAACAGTGTCAGCCGGACCTCGTGCTCCTGGACATTGCCATGCCGGGAAAGGACGGCTTCGAGGTCCTGGCGGAAATCAGGAAGCACACTGAAGAGGAGGAGTACCTCCCCGTCCTGATCCTCACGTCCGACCACTCTCCCGGAACGAAGCGGCAGAGCCTCTCGGCTGGCGCCCAGGACTTCCTGACGAAGCCCCTGAGCCCGGCCGAAGTCCGCCTCAGGGTGAAGAACCTATTGCAGACGAGGTTCCTCCACCTGGCTCTCAGGGATCACAACCGGCTTCTGGAAGAGAGGGTCCGGGAAAGGACCGCGGAACTGGAAGAAGCCCACTCGGAGATTCTGGCCCGGCTGGCCCGCGCCGCCGAATACAGGGACGACGAAACCGGAGAGCACACCCGCAGAGTCGGCCATCTGGCGGGAGCCATTGCGGAGGAGCTGGGCCTGGATCCGAAAGACGTCTCCCTCATCCAGCAGGTGGCCCCTCTGCACGACGTAGGGAAAATCGGCATCCCTGACGAACTCCTGCTCTTTCCCGGTCGGCTCACGCCGGAAGGCATGGAGGTCATGAGGTCTCACACGAAAATCGGGAGCGACCTGATGGGGGGAAGCGGAATACCCCTCTTGGAACTTGCTGAGGAGATCGCCCGGACCCACCACGAGCGTTGGGATGGGAGCGGGTACCCGGCCGGGCTGTCTGGCGAGGAGATCCCGATTGCGGGTCGCATCGTCGCTGTTGCCGATTCCTATGACGCTCTGTCCCACAGCCGGCCCTATGAGTCGGCCTGGGCCCCCGAGGAGGCCTGGTGGGAGATCGCGCGGAAGGCCGGCGCTGATTTCGATCCCGGAGTCGTGGACGCGTTCACGAAGGTCTTACGGTCAACCGGCCTCAACCTGAGAGGTCCGTCATGAAGGGCCAATGGATCCGATTCCCTGCCGAAGACAGCAGGAAGTCTTTTTCCCTGGGCATCATCCCGGTGTTACTCCTCCTCTGGATAGCCGGATGCAACCGCCTCGAGCCGGTGCCCACGCCAGCGCCTCCAAGCGTATTCGATATCGGGCTTGCTCATTTGGCAAACGGCGACTTCACAGGTGCGGAACTGGCGTTCCGGGACGCGGCATCCCGCTGTGAGTCCGGGTCCGACGGGCGGCGCGCCCTCCTCTTCCTCTCCATTCTGTCCCTGGATCCAAGGAATACGGCAGCCCACCCCGATTCCGCCGCCCTCATGGCGGCTCGGTTTTTGAACCTCCCCAGCAATACCCGAGAGGAGGTATTGGAGGCGGAGGCCCTCTATATCGCCGCCCTCGATTACGGAGCCGATCCGGAGCTGCGTATAGACCCTGTAAACCCCGGTTTCGCGGTACGCTTCGGAGATTGCGACCAACCGTTCCCGCCCAGAGACGACAGGCCGCTGCCCACCCTGGAGAGCTCCACCTCGGGCCGCCTGAGGAGCCTGGATGAGGAGCGGGACGCCCTCACTCAGGAAAACCAGGAGCTTCGCTACACCGTGCGGCGGCTTCGAACCGCTTCCGACTCCCTCCAGGCCAGGGTGGAGGCTCTGGAAGCGGAGCTGGGGCGTATTCGGCAACTCATCCGGCTCCCGGACACCACTGCTGTGAGAAGGCCACCGGACACCACGCTAGCTCCGTCCCCTGACGTCGTTCCGTCCAGGATCCCCGGCATCGGGATGGACCACCTCCCCTTCGGCCCATGAAGGTCCGGGATCGGTTGATCCTGTCCTATGCGGCAGTCGGGATCATGCTTGCGGTTCCGTCCTTCATCGCCGCCGGGCGCCTGGGCGAGCTACGGGATCTGGCCGTCCGCGAGCGAGCCAGACATGCCGAGGCGGCTCTCGCCCTTGGCAAGATCGAGACGGGCCTCTCGGAGCTCGACCGGTATCTCCGGAGTTACGTAGCTGCCCCCGACTCTGCCCTCCGCGGCGCGGTCTTCGCGGCATTGGGTAACCTGGAGGGAAGTGCCAGGAGAATCGAGGAAGTCGGGTTCGAAAATGCAGCCGCAGACTTCGAATCGGATCTAGGCGCCCTCGAGGCAGAAGCCCATGAGATCGACGGCCTGATCCTCGACGATCAATTGGGCGAGGCCACCCAGGCCTTCATCCTCCTCCAGCCGGAGATCCAGAGGGCTCGGGCAGGGTTGGATGCAATCGCCCGAACCATAGACATCCGGGCCGCGGCAGATTTCAACAGGGCCGAGGAGATCGCTGGATCGGCCCGGGTCATCATCCTTCTTACCTTGCTACTGGGTATGTCCCTGGCCCTTCTGGTGACCGGGTGGATGCACCAGGTGCTCTGGGTTCCCCTCCAGCGGCTCCGGGATGGGTTTTCCGAGGTGGCGGAGGGAAATTACGCTCCCCCTCGAAACCTACCCTACGGCGAAGGTGACGAGATAGGAGACCTGGCCAGGTCGTTCAGAGGAATGACTCAACGCCTGGAGGACCTGGATCGGCTGAAGACCGAGTTCGTCGGCGTCGCCAGTCACGAGTTGAAGACGCCCATCAACGTTATCCGGGGTTACACCGAGCTCATCGAGGAGGAGCTCGCCGGAGATCTCACCCAGAATCAACGAGACATCCTGGACAGAATCGCCGACCAGACGCGCTCCATGGCCCGGATGGTGAGCCGCCTCATGGATATCAGCAAGCTCGCCACCGGCAGCTACCAGATGGAGGCGGAGGTGATCCTGGTCAACGACCTCCTTCTGGGCCTGGTACGAGGGTACGAGCTTCTGGCTGATGAACGGAACATCCGGCTCCATACCAAGATTCTTCCCGACACCCCAGCCGACGTGGAAGTCGATGTGGATTTGTTCCGGGGAGAGGTCCTGGGGAACCTGATCTCCAACGCCCTTCGGTTCGCTCCAGTTGAAGGGGAAGTAAGGGTGGTGGCCGGCCGGGAGGGAGAAGGAGTCCTCTTCGAGGTCGCAGACAGCGGGCCGGGAATTCCCAGGAGGCACCGGGCCCACGTTTTCAAGAAGTACTACCAGGCGGAAAGATCTCAGAGCATGGGCTCCGGCTTGGGGTTGGCCATCGCCAAGGAGTTGGTGGAGGCCCACGGGGGGTGGATCAAGCTGGGCGAAAGCAGCCAGGACGACCTGGGAGGGGCGGTCTTCCACGTGTGGATCCCCACCCGGGCGCCCAAGAAGAAGAAAGGAGCCAGGTAGCCCTCGGGTACAGGGATCCGGATCAGCCTCCGGCAATCCGAGGGTTGCTGTTCCTTACGTGAGGTGTGGGGCGCACGGACCTAAGAACCCGACTTTCGGCGGTAGACCAATTCGCCATCCACCCTGCCGGCCATGAGGTCGATCTCCCGCTTCAGGACCAGGTTCCCGTCTTCGTCCAGGCTGAACTCGTCCTTTACCCCCCCAGTCCTTTCCAGATCTCGCCTGATCTCGATGCCTCTTTTCAGCCACCTGGCTGAAGCATAGAGTTGTACGTCCCCCTGGGACACTTCTTCCCTCTCGGCGCCGAATCCAAGAATCAACACGTTTGAGCTCGCCTCGTTGAGTGTCACCGAGCCAGGGCGCAGAATCAGGGAAAGCTCCGCCGGCGCCTGGGCCATGGAGCGGATCGTCTCCATGACACGCATCATCTCCTCGGGGTCCATTTCCTCCCCCATCATCCCACCTGCCCCGCCTCCGGATCTTCCACCACTTCTGCCTCCGCCACCCGTCATGCCACCTCTACCACCACGGGGGCGGGCTCCGCCCATACCACCGCTGCCGGGTCCGCCCGAATTCTCCCGGATCGCCGCTCTCATCTTTTGGTCCAGGTCATCGGACATCGATGGATCGAAGACCCAGTCACCAGAGTAGGCCTCCATGATGGCTGGACCTTCCGGGCCGTTGAGGTCAGGGCCAGCGCCGGCACATCCCAGGCAGAACGCGAGGGGGAGGGTCGCCAGTATGCCCAAAAGCGGACGAAGAGAAGACATCATTACCATCCTTTCTTCAGTTCGGCAGATCAGTCCAGCGCCAAGCGTAACCCGGGAGAGGATCCGCGAAAAGTCCTCCTTTTAGAGACAAATGAGAGCGGGCGAATGTTAGCCGCCTCCCCAAGCCCTTGACCCGAGGGCAGCGTCAAGCCTGGCCACCGCTCCTGGAGCCAGTGCCAGGAATCTTTTCCGGATGCCGTGAGCCAGATGGGATTCTTCGCTTCTTCGGAAAAAACCGACTGTTTGGTCCAGTTGATCGATTTTTCTTGCTGGAAGGGTTGACCGCTGTCGATAATTTGTCTAGCATATGTGGAATGAAAGATTTGCATTGTCAAAGTTTTCGACTCCACAATCCCCCGAGGATGACATGAAGGGCAACAGGAATACTCTGCTCCTGACCTCGTCCAAGGTCGCCGACCTCCTGAGCGTCCACCCTTCCACGGTGAAGCGTTGGTGTGACGAGGGAAGCCTCCAGTACAAGAGGACTCAGGGAGGACATCGAAGGATCCGTCTGAACCACGCGCTGGACACGGCGCGGACTCAGGGAATCTCGACCTTCCTCGATCTCTTCCATCCTTGGGAGGCGAATGTCTGGCTCGCGGTCTCGGAGGTCGAGGAGCGGGGAAGTTTCCATCGCCTTCACAATCTTGCCCTCGGATGGCTCACCAGCGGCAATCCGGATCTCATGGGACGCCTTTGGTTCGAGATCGGAAGCCGGCCCGCCATTCCATTCCATTTCTTCCTGGACGAGGGCATACGAGGCTTCATGGCCCGTGTAGGGAAGGAGTGGCAGAGGGGCCGACTCGGGATTGGCGAGGAGCACATGGCCAGCCAAACGATCTCGGAAGTCCTCATCCGACTCCGGACCGGCTGGGACAACGTCGGATCTTCCTCCGCGGATCCTCAGGACCCGCTCCCTGTGGCCATCGTGGGCACAATGGAAGGTGACCACCACGACCTGGGGGCCCAGGCCGTGCGAGTTCTCCTGGAGCGGGAGGGCTGGAGAGTTTATTATCTCGGGGCAGACGTACCAGTAGAGGAATTCGCCGACATCCAGCGGGCCCAGGGTGCCGCCCTGGTCTGCATCTCGTTTTCCCCAAAGAACACTCCACCAGACCTGCTCAGAGCCATTCGGGTTCTGGCCGAGTTCTATCGCCCCGAGTCCCCCTATGCTCTCGGGTTGGGAGGAAGCGTGGGAGAGATACCCCAGGAGATGCTGAGGGAGAACCCGTTCACCTCTTTGGCAATACCGAAGTCGACCGAGGATTTCCTCGGCTGGACGCGCACCCTGATCGAAGAGGATGAGGCCGCAGAGGCAAGGAGGGTCGCATGATCACTCGCGTGAGGAAATCTCTGCAGAGCTCGCGCCTTCCCGAATGGATCGGACTCATGATCCTGTTCGTGTTTACGGCCTCGGCAATCTTGGGATACTGGACGTTCGGATTACACCCCAATCTCATTCCCGACAATGATTTCGCCCGTAACTTCTACGGACTCTCCTTCAAGCTGTTCGCTCGCGGACAGATCCTGGTGGCGGGCCTCGTGCTGGCCATCAAGCTGTATCGCCATTCTGACCTCCGGTGGTTGGCCGGATTTGCGGCCGTAGCCATCATCAGCTTTCTCAGTGAACATGTGGGCACGGGGTACGGGTTCCCCTTCGGCGGCTATGAATACACCGGTCTGCTGGGATTCAAGGTGGGCGGGCGGGTACCCTTCGTCATCCCCATCAGTTGGTTCTTGATGGCCCTCCCGTCCTGGATTCTGGCCAGCATGGTCTTTCCGGGCCGCGGCGCCGTCCTACCGCGTATTGTGCTTGCAGCCTACCTCCTCACGGCATGGGATCTGGCATTGGATCCGGCCATGAGCTACCTGACACCGTACTGGGTCTGGGAGAATCCGGGTCCATTCTACGGCATGCCCTGGGTGAACCTGGCTGGATGGATGGGGACCGGCCTGGTCCTCACGGCTGCCCTCGAGCTACTCAACGCTCGAAGCTGGACGGCGAAGCTCGACGTGCGCTGGGTCCTTGCCTACTACCTCACCGTTCTCCTCATGCCGGTGGGTATGCTTGCGGCCTCCGGCATCTGGCTACCCATCGGCGTCACGGCGATTGCCCTCCTCATCCCCCTGGGAGCGGTCCTGGTCTCAATGAACGCCAGACGGCCCAAAGGAACCATGACCCTGGCCGGGGAGGAGGCCGGATGACGAACTCGAAGGGAGATCTGAAACGAGCTCAAGACCAGGTTCGAAAGCGCCTGAGGCAGGCAGCCCAGGAGCTTTCTACGGTTGGATTCCCTCGACCCGCCCTGGACGGGAAGCTGCTTCGACCTCTGGCGGCCTACGCCATGGTGCCTCGTGAGCGCCGGGGAGATTTGGACAAGAGGTTTTGGATGGGAGCTCTGGCCATCGAGATGGTACACGAGGCATCCCTCCTCCACGACGACATCCTGGATGAGGCTCCGGAACGGCGAGGGCGACCGACCATGGCCGCCGCGGCGGGGGTCGGGCCGGCCCTTGTTCTGGGGGATCACCTCCTCACCGCCGCCTATCGGGCGGCAGCCGCCACCGGCTCTCCCGAATTCCTGGACGTCTTCATTCGGTCCGTCGAGAGGACCGTGTCCGGAGAAATCGCCCAGGAACGAGCCCAAGGTCGAATCCTGGACGAGACGGAATACCAGGAAGTCATCTCGGGAAAGTCGGGTGAGCTCTTTCGGAGCGCATTCACTCTGGCCCCGACCCTCCTTCAGATAGGGTCCACAGAGATCCTCGGGCGGCAGGGGACACGGTTTGGGGCCCTGTACCAGATGGTGGACGACTTCCTGGACTATTGCACCGACGCCGACCGTGGGAAGGCGCCCCTCCAGGACTATCGGCAGAAGAAGTGGACCTGGCCTCTCGGGTTGATCCAGGTCAATGACTTTGAGCGACCCGAATCCGAGGTCCTCTCTCGCCTCTTCCGACGGCCCGCCACCGATGTTCCCTCTCCCATGGAAGCCGGAGCCCAACGGATCGGAGAGGATTTCGATGTTCTCCTCATGGGGTTGGCCGATCAGGGACTCGAGACCAGGGAGCTCGCCAGCCTCCTGGCCAGCTGGAAAACATTGCTGCAGGATGCAGCTTCAGCCGAACTGTCGGCACAGATGGAGAGGGTGGAGGAGGACTCGGCTCACCGATCTTCGGCCCAAGATGGCTCCACCGTGGAGTGGCCCAGGACCGCTGTTGTGCGCCGTGAGCTCCGCATCGCCGCCGAGGGCCTCGAGACACCTGAGGCCCGTCTCACCTACTTCGGCGAGCACGCCAAGACCTTCCGCTTCGCCGCTCGCCTCTTCCCGGGGGAGCAGCTGCAGAGAGTGGCCGGCGTCTATGCTTTCTGCCGATTTACCGACGACCTGGTGGACGAGGCGGGAAGCGAGAGTCATGAATCCATAAACGCCCGTTTGGACGCTTGGGTGGCTATGGCCCGGCGGGCCTACGACGGCGAGGAGACGGGTATCCCGCTTCTGGACGACGTAATGAAGGACATGTCGGAATCCTCAGCTCCCTTTTCATATGTGGAGGAGCTGGTGGAAGGGGTGCGAATGGATCTGACGAATCCGCGTTTCCACACCCTTGCCGATCTTCGAGTCTACTCCTACAGGGTGGCCTCGGTAGTGGGCGGGTGGCTCACCGAGCTTTTCGGGATCCGGGAAGGGTGGGTCCTGGACCGGGCCTACACCCTCGGTCACGCCATGCAGCTCACCAACATTCTCCGGGATGTGGGAGAAGACCTGGAGCGGGGCCGCCTCTACCTGCCAGAAGACCGGATGTCGAAGCACGGTGTGGACCGGGAATTCCTCCAGGCCAAGATGAGAGCTGGATCTCCGGCTTCCTCGGGATACCGAAAGCTCTTGGAGGAACTGATGGAAGAGGCCGAGGCGGATTATGATCGGGCCTTCGAGGCCATTCCCTCACTCCCCGGGTTCTTTCAGTGGCCGGTAGCCGTTGCGGCCAACGTCTACCGTGGCATCCACAGGGAAATCCGACGGAACGCCTTCGATAATCTGACTCGCAGAGCTTCCACATCTCTGCCGCGAAAGGTCGTCCTGGCCGTCCAGGGTCTCGCCAGACTCCGCCAGGCTTCGGCCAGGGCCAAACAGCGGCCCCACGTGGAGCGGGTTCCGCTGACAACCCTCACCGAGGATCGGGGAAGGCAGGCAGCCCGATGAGACGTAGCGCTTTAGCCCACGGAAATCCGAAGTCCCTGGTTGGGTCCATACTCGGACTGATCGGCTGTGTATGGGTGGCGGCTCCGGCGACCTCCCAGGAGTTCCCTGCCGGGGAAAACTCCTCCTCCACGACTGCCGTCGAATTTACAGGTGGAGACCCCCTCGCGGCTTGGGCTCGAGCCCGTCTGGCCGAGCTCAGCTTCTCCGGCAGCCTGGCTCCCACGAGTCTCGAGCTCCGCTTGGAACGGATCCGGGCCATGTACTTCCTCAGCGTCGAGGAGAAGGAATGGGCGAATCGAACCAGGGACTCCCTTCGAGCGATACGTGAGGACATTCCAGAGGGAACCGATGATGCGGTCACCTACCAGGCTTACCGGGGGGCTCTTGAAGTAGTCAGAGCCAAGCACGCCCGGTGGCCCGGAAACAAGCTCAAGCACCTGAACCGAGGTGCGGAGATCCTCGACGGGCTGATCGCTGGTAATCCGGCCAACCTGGAGGTCAGATATCTTCGCCTGGCCAGCTACATCTTCCTGCCCTTCTTCCTCAGACGGGACGACTCCGTGGCCGCCGATCTGGACACGCTGGTGGCGAATCTTCCCGACCATCCAGAGGCTTTTTCTCCGGCCGTGTATCGGGCCGTGGTTCAGTTCGTCGTGGACAACGGAGAGGTGGGCGAGGCGGAGAGGGATCGATTGCGAGGAGCCCTCGAGACAGAGGCTTCGACCCAACTTCAATCAAACCAGAGCGTGGATTTCAATGGATAAGAAGAAGGCGGTGGTCATCGGCAGCGGCTTCGGCGGACTGGCATTGTCCATCCGCCTCCAGGCCGCGGGACTCGACGTCACCCTCCTGGAAAAGAGGGAGAAGATCGGGGGCAGGGCCTACCAACTCGTGGATAGCGGATACGTGTTCGACATGGGCCCGAGCCTCATAACCGCCCCGCATGTAATCGATTCGGTCTTCAAGGCCGCTGGCTGCAACCTGAAAGACTACGTGGATCTTGTCCCTCTCGATCCCTACTACCGGGTGTACTATCACGACGGAACACACCTGGATTACGTGGGCGATACCGATCGAATGAAAGCCCAGATGGCCCGATACAACGAGAAGGACGCGAGCCGGCTGGAAGCTTTCATGGACCGTGTCCGTCCCATCTTCGACACCGTCATAGGGGACCGGCTCGGATCCAAGCCCTTCGACACCCTGGGCACCATGCTCGGCTTTCTGCCACGCATGGCCAAGCTACGGGCCTTTCTTCCGGTCGCTACCTTCGTTAACCGCTTTTTCGAGGATTTCCGGCATCGTTTCATCTTCTCCTTCCACCCTCTCTTCGTAGGTGGAAATCCCTTCTACACGCCTGCGATCTACCTCATGATCCCCTTCCTCGAGCGGGAAGGCGGAGTGTGGTTCACAAAGGGGGGGATGTACTCCCTGGTGGAAGCCATGGGGCAGGTGTTCCAGGAGCTGGGCGGAGAGATCCGCACCGAAACGGAGGTGACACAGATTCGGGTGGAGTCGGGCCGGGCCGTGGGAGTGGAAGCCAACGGGGAATACTGCCCCGCCGACCTGGTGGTGAGCAACGCCGACGTGGGTCACACCTACAAGCACCTCATCGAACCCGAACATCGGCGGCGGTGGTCCGATCGAAAGGTAGACGGCCTGGATTACACCATGAGCTGCTTCCTCCTCTACCTGGGCACTCGAAAGCAATACCCGGAGCTGGAACACCACACCCTCATCCTTTCGGAGCGGTACAAGGCCCTTCTCAAGGACATCTTCGATAAGAAGATCCTCCCGGAGGACTTCAGCATGTACTTGCACGTTCCGACGCGCACCGACCCGGGTATGGCTCCCGAGGGATCTGAAAGCATGTACGTGTTGGTTCCCGTGGCCAACAACCAGAGCGGCCTGGATTGGTCCGCCTTGAAGGAAGAGTTTGCCCATCGGGTCCTGACCTTCCTCGAGGAGTGGGGCATGGAGGGGCTCAAAGAGAACCTGGAGGTCCTGCACATCTTCACCCCCGACGATTTCGCCTCGGAGCTCAACGCGTTTCATGGGAACGCCTTCGCCATCGTACCGAAATTCACGCAGACAGCCTGGTTCCGGCCCCACAACCGGAGCGAGGACGTGGACGGTCTCTACCTCGTGGGAGCCGGGACCCACCCCGGTGCTGGAGTTCCGGGTGTGCTCATGTCTGCCGAAGCCACCTATGGGTCCATCGCTGAGGATCTCGGGCTTCCCGATCAATGGGACTGGACCGAGCAAGGCCGGGTGAGTTTTCCGGAAGAGGAACTCGAGGAAGTCCTGGCTGCCTTCGAGTCAGCGCAGACGGCACTCTTAGCACCCCGATCCAGGCCCATTCCATGAACGTCCTCGTCACCGGAGCCACAGGCTACATCGGCGGCCGTCTCGTGCCCCTCCTCCTGTCCGAGGGCCATTCGGTCCGGGTCCTGGTGAGGGATCCCCGGCGGCTGCAGGCCCGACCCTGGGCGGCGGAGGTGGACGTGGTGCAGGGTGATGTTCACGATTCCGCCTCCCTTGAGAAGGCGGTTGATGGGATGGACGCCGCCTACTACTTGGTTCACTCCATGTGCACGGGGTCCGACTTCGCTGCGCGAGACCGGATAGCTGCCCAGACCTTCGTGAAGGCCGGCAAGAGACTCGGTCAGGTCATTTACCTCGGTGGAATCCTGCCGGCTGCCGGAGAGGGGGAAGACTCCGAGCACCTCAGCTCCAGGGCGGAAGTCGGGGCAATCCTCAGGGAGGGTTTGCCGGCCACAGAAATCCGAGCAGGGCCCATCATCGGGTCGGGCTCTGCTTCCTTCGAAATGGTGCGCTATCTCACCGAGCGGCTTCCGGCCATGGTAGCGCCCAAGTGGATCATCAATCTGGTTCAGCCCATCGCCGTGGATGAGGTGCTCGCCTACCTCGTGGGTGTTTTGGGAAGAGAGGATGCCCTGGGTATCATCGACGTGGGGACGGAGCCCCTCTCCTTTCGGGACATGATGTTGGGTTACGCCAACGTCCGGGACCTGCCACGAGTCATCATCCCTCTGCCCGTGTTGGCGCCTCGCCTCGCAGCCCTGTGGGTAGGCCTGGTGACGCCGATTCCGAACTGCCTGGCGGTTCCCCTGGTGGAAGGGATGGTCAGGCCGGTGGTGGGGGACATGTCGAGGAGCCGGGAACTCTTCCCCGAGATCCGGCCCAGGCCCTATCTGGAAGCCGTGGAGGCGGCTGTAGAGAGCACCCGGCAGCAGGAGGTGCTGACTCGCTGGAGCGATGCCCTGGGCAAAGACGAGACCTTCCGGCTCGAAGACAGCAAGGGTTTGGTTCGGGAGGTCAGAACCAGGTTGGTGGATGCAAGTCAGGACGACGTCTTTCGTTCTTTCACTTCACTCGGCGGTGAGAGAGGTTGGCTGGTCTGGGAGTGGGCGTGGGAGTTGAGGGGGTTCGTGGATCAACTCTTCGGTGGCCCGGGCCTCAGACGGGGCCGGCGGCATCCCACTGAAGTCTCCGTCGGAGAAGTCGTGGATTTCTGGCGGGTGGAGGAGGTGGAGATCCCCACGATTTTCCGGCTCAGGGCGGAAATGAAGCTGCCGGGCCAAGCCTGGTTACAGTGGGAGGCCAAAGAGGAAGAAGGCAAGACGAGGCTTATCCAGGCAGCTCTGTTCAGGCCCAAGGGCTTCTTCGGATGGCTCTACTGGTACGGGGCATACCCCGCCCACGCCTTCATCTTCGACGCCCTCATCGACGCCATCGCAGCCGGGGCTAAGGCGGGCGGCAATGACGACGGCGGTCGTCCCATCCAATAACGGCTCCCGGCACCCCTGGCGTACCACGGGAAAACCCGCCGGGTCAACTTCCCCCGCGGATTTTCGTCTTTTCTCTCATGCCCCCCTACTGACCTTTCCTGTCCTCCGCCAGGGTTTTTGCCATATGGGCGATCTCGTCCTCGGTAATCCTCGTGACCGACGCACGCATCATCACGTTCCAGTACTCGATCTCCCATTCGTTGATGGGCGATCCGATGTTCCCTCTCTCGGGATGGTTGGAATCGATGACGATACTCCGGTCCGGCCTCAGGATGACCAACCAGGGGAACCCGGACCCTGAGCCTCCAAGCGGTTCGATGACTTCCTGGAACCCTTCCATCTCCTGAGCAATCCTCACAGGGACAAAATCCTTTGTGAAGATGGGTTCGATGTCCTCACGCTCTAGCCAGGCTTCCAGCCGGCGGCACCAACCTCACCAATCGGCTCCCGTGTGAAGGAACACCAGGCGGCCATCTTTCTCGGCCTCTGCGAGGGCTGCGGCCAGTGCCTCCTCGGCATGGGGAAGTTGCTCTTCGCCAGCCACTGCCTTTGACGGGTCTTCCTGTGCTGCAGCACCGCGGTTTGCGCCCGCGAACCAGAAGATGAGAAGCGTGGCGAACAGGACCGGAATGCGGTTCGGAAGTGGACCACTGCATCGAAGCATGGCTTCCTCGCGGATGTTGAGGAACTCGGCCTACCGATTACGTGCCG
This sequence comes from Gemmatimonadota bacterium, assembly GCA_050049805.1. GTDB lineage: Bacteria > Gemmatimonadota > Gemmatimonadetes > Longimicrobiales > Gaopeijiaceae > JABDNZ01. The sequence goes on along the minus strand of JASFVN010000087.1, from coordinate 2,033 downwards.
AAGGACACCCGGCCCAAAATCGAAGGGGAACGACCGGGCGGCAAGGACAGACTGGATGCCAGGATCTCGCAGCCCTGGTACAATGAAGTGAATCCGCTCCGCGCTCCTTCCTTTCGACGAGGGCCCCGAACCTACCATGAAACTCAACAGAGTCCTGATCGGCATGGTGGTAACCCTGCTGCTGCTCTGCGCCGTGTACGGCCCAGGCGTGGCCCAGGTACCGACTTCGGCCACCATCCCAAACTCCAGATTCAACGCGGTCCGGGCCACGATTCTGGAGGCCATCGCCAAGGGCGATATACCGTCCATGTCTGTGGCCGTGGCGCAGGACGGTGAGATCATCTGGGAGGAAGCCTTTGGTTGGGCCGACCGAGAGGGGATGACCCCGGCTACGCCCCACACCATGTACTCCATGGCCTCCATCTCGAAGCCCATCACAACAACCGGACTGATGATTCTCGTGGAGCGAGGTGAAGTCGACCTGGCAGAACCGGTCAACCGATACATCGCTCCGGCTGAGCTTACGGCCTTCGAAGGTGAGGCCTCGGCTGCGACGGTAACGCACATACTGAACCACACATCGGGGCTTCCGGTTCACTACTCAGTGTTCTACCAGGACGAGCCGGGGCGACAGCCGCCCCCCTTCACCGAGTCAGTCCGCCGCTACGGCATCCTGGTCCATCCCCCCGGAGCCGGATACCAGTACGCCAATTTCGGCTTCGCCCTGGCCGACCACATCATCACCAGCGTGTCTGGACGTCCGTACGCTGAGTTCATGAAGACCGAGGTCTTCTTGCCCCTGGGAATGAACCACACCAGCATCGATGTGGGTCCGGGGCTGGAGGAGTATGCGGCCGTCCGGTACGATGGAGGAGGGAATCCAGTTCCCTTCTATGTCTCCGACCACCCCGGAGCGTCACAGGTCTTTGCAAGCGCCCACGACCTCATCCGCTTCGGACTCTTTCACCTCGGGCATACCCTACCGGAACAGACCCAGATCATCTCTGCGGAATCCATCGACCTCATGAAGCGGGACAGCGATCCCAACCCTGAGAACGACCGATACGGGCTGGGGTGGTTCCTGAACGGAGACGAGTACGGCTACCCCATCGCCTGGCATACCGGAAGCATGCGGGGCACCAACACCATGCTGAAGTTTGTCCCCGGCGAGGACATCGCTGTGGTGGTGTTGGTCAACACGTCCTCGGAACTCAGGCAGATCATACCCAGGGACATCATCGGGGTCCTCCTGCCGGATTACGGTGAAAGGTGGGCGGCCCAGCGGGATCGGTCGAGGCAGGAAAGGGCGTCCTTCGAGCCAGCTCCGGAGCTCATCGGCGAGTGGGTGGGCGAGATCAGGACATACGATGAAACGGTTCCCGTGGCCATCACCATCCAAGCAGACGGTGACGTCAAGATCAAGATCGCAGATCAACTCGGGACTCTGATCGATCGAGTTCGATTCGCGGACGGGTATCTTTCGGGAACCAGCTACGGAACCATTCCTTCCAGCGATGCCAGGATGCACCGGCACAACATCGGCTACCGAATGTTCCTGGAGGGAGACGTGCTCAGCGGCTATGTGAACACCCAGTTCACCGCCAACCGATCGTATGGGAATTTTTCTTCGTACATCCGTGTCGAGAGGGTCGGGTCTGGATCGCAGTGAATTCAGGAGGAGGGCATTCTGAAAGAAACCATCAGGTTCACCCTCAATGGGGAGGCGATCACCCTGGAAACCGACACCGGCCGAATCCATGGGAGGGGACCGAGATTGACGCGACGAAGATGGACAACCGCCAGAGGGAATGGCGCCTCAGGCACGAAAAGAACTGAACGGACAAACCGAATGACGAACCTCCTCCGCTGGGCCCCGGCGATCGCAGCTTCGGGCTTTCTGTTCCTTTCCTCCCCCGCAAAAGCCCAAACCGGCCTCGTTTTGGAACCGGATCCTTCGAGCCTGAGGGTCGATCTACCAAGAGCCTACCTCTCCGGATGGGCCCAGGATGTTCGCGGGGAGATCCTCGACTATC
>JASFVN010000348.1:0-4758 GCA_050049805.1 Gemmatimonadota bacterium | reverse complement strand
AGGTAGGTTCCCTGGGATTCCTCGGCCCTGGCTCCGTCACACACGGGGTCTGTCCTGCTGCCGCACTCCTCCAGGACCGCGCTCCGTATCAGGATCGCGCCGACGCAGGGGTCGGCCGCGGCTTGGATGGCGGCACCGTCCAGCAATCTGCCCTGGACCGTGTCCGACAACTCCTGGATCCTCTGGGACAGTTGGCCGAGGATCCCCGTTCGGGCACTGGCGCGCGCCACCAGGATCGAGGAGTCCCGCTCCTCCAGGAGGCGGACCGCGAGAGCGCTGTCCGACTGAAACCAGCGAGCCACCGACGCCTCAATCGGATCTGCGTTCTCGAAGGGTTCCGCATCCTGGCGCTTTTCGAGGGAGACGGCACGCCCCAGCGCGTTGAGACGGTCGATTCTCTGGAGATACGGGTCCAGGGTGGCTTGGAGCTCGGCCAGGTCGGCCAGGGCTCCAACACACGCCCTGGAACGGGCCATTTCCACTTCGGCCAGGTTGGGAGGGGGTGCATCCTGAGCGGCGATAGACCCGGGGAAGAGAAGGACCAGGGGCGGAATGAGGGATCGGATGGTGGATCTCAATTCATGTCCTTGGTTGAGACGCTCATGACCCTGTCGAGCCTTTCAACGTCTGGAAGACCGAGGTTCGTCGACAGTTCATGTAAGATAGTGGGGAAGAGATCTCTTATGTTCCCCTGGGCTCTTCATACCACATGGTAATCCCAGGCACAAAACCGGTCCCCCTTGAGGATGGAGTGGGTGATCTCACACCGTTTGAACTCCACCCCCATAATGGGTTCGAGCAGCTGACGGGCCCAACCGGCGGCTCGATAGCAGAAGATGGGATCGATCTGCGGATCCTTGGCTTCCCGAACCAGCGCACAGAAGCAGTATGCCTTTCTCGTCTCTTCGGGAGTCGAAGCTTCCAGGTATTCGGGTTCCCTGTAGGGTACCTTGCTCAGGTGGAGCACTTTCCCGTCGAATCGAGGCGGGTCCACGCGACCCTCGGTTCGCCCCGTTTCCAGAAAGTGGGCCTGCTGGGCATCGAAGACAGCCTGGATATCCCCCCCTGCCTCTTCGTAGATCTCTTTGTATTTGGCGATATCCTCAGGCGGTCGAACCAGAGCGACGCGGGAGAGGACGTCGAACTGTTCTTCCGGGGTCGCGTGCGCCTTCAGGCGGTCAATTGACTCCCTCACCCACGTGCACCGCTCGTCGACGGGAGTATGGGGTGTCATGGCCTTTCCGCCCTCCCAGACCTGGCTCGCTCGGCCGTCTCCCAGGACCCGGATCAACTCCTCCAGATATTTCTCCGGCCAGGGAAGGTACGAGGCCATGGTCTCGATCCTTTGGTTCTCCGGGTGGGCCGGGTCGTACCGGTGAAACACTTCCACCAGCTCCAGTTCAGGGGAGAGGCCCACCTGGTTCATGTACCGATACAGCTGGTCCCTAGTCTGGGGAACCGTCTCCACCGACCCTTCGTGGATGTTCGAGAAGAAGTGCATGGATCGAAGAGTGTGCGTTCGGATGCTACCGGTGTTCACGACCTGGTCCACCGGGAAACCGATCTCGGAGTCGTATCCCTCCACCGGAGTGTCGAAGCGGAAGATGTGGGTGAGAGGACCGGTGATTCGGCCTTGCAGGGCCGCCTGGAGGCTTTCGATCCTCGGGGCCAGCTCCTCCCTGCTCTGGATCGGCTTCCTGATGCCCGCGAATAGCGTTCTATCCCGGATCTTGGATGTGATTCCCACGGCTTGGCTCTCTTCTTCTGCAGGGCTCCAATGGAGAGGCACACGCAACAAGGAGGGGACGGTCATACAGGCCATGCCGTTGAAGCCGACGGTGAGAAAAGATCTCCGGTTCATGGTGACTCCCCTGGTTGATCCTTGGCTTGGCAAGATTGTCGTGAAATCGTTCTGCTCCCGGGCTCCGGTTGAGAAGCGAAAGGGAGCATTCTCGGAATACCATACGGCCAGGAAAGAGGAAGTGTGTCTCCCGCGGCGGAAGCTGTTGCGGTCCGGACCAGGGCCGAGGCGTAGGATGGGGCTGGGCGATCCGGTCTAGTGGAACCTCCTCGAGTCTGATATTCATTGGCATCCGTCGCTTCCCCTGGTCCAGGTCCGAAGTTCACTGTGTTGTTCGGTTTGAGATTGGGGCCGAGGCCGAAGAGGTATGGGGTCACCTGGTCCGGAGGGGTCTTGATCTCGTGAGACTGTCTCTTGTTGTCACATTCTTCGCCGTATGCATCTCCTGTTCCGATTCCGCCGGTCCCGGTCTGGAGGCCGTGACTCTCGCTGTCTTCTCGGGTGACCAGCAGGTGGGACGACAACACACCGAGCTGCCCAATCCCCTGGTGCTGACGGCAGTGGACGGGGCGGGGGAGCCTGTGGTTGGCACGCGCCTCGTCATCACTCCCGCCTCCGGTAGCGGCCGGGTTCTGGAAGCGGACACCCTCACGGACGCACAAGGCCAAGCCCGATTCCGCTGGGAGTTGGGGGAGGAATGGATAAACACCGTTGTCATTTCCCTGAGGGATTATCCGGGAATCAGCGTCACGGCCACGGCTCGTGCCAGGTATCTCTACGAGGCCCCCGCCGCCTTCGCCGACGGGTGGGAGACCACCTCTCTGGCCATGGCGGGAATGGATGCAGAGCACCTCACCCGGATGATGGACAGCCTTCGGTCCGGTCATTACGAGGAAGTGCACTCCGTCGTCATCGTCAAGAACGGGCATCTGGCCTTCGAGGAGTACTTTCCCGGCCATGACTTCGGCTATTCGAACCCAGGCTTCCTGGGCACCTACCTCGAGTTCGGGCGGAACACCCCCCACAACACTCACTCGGCCACCAAGAGCGTAATCTCCGCGTTGGTGGGGTTGGCCATCGACCTGGGGTTCATTTCCGATGTGGACGAGAGGGTGTTCGATTATTTCCCGGAGTTCGCCGACTATGCTGTGGGAGGAAAGGAGGCCATCACGGTCCGGGACATGCTGACCATGACCTCGGGCTTGGAGTGGCCCGAGTGGGACGTTCCCGTCGGGGGTGGCCTGAGCCCCATCGAACAGCTCAACGCCTCCGCCGATCCCATCGCCTACGTCCTATCCCGGCCCCTTCTCCACCCCCCCGGAACGGTCTACAACTACAATGGGGGGACGGTGAACGTCCTCTGCCAGTTGGCAGCCCGGTCGGCGGGGACCGATGTAGAGGCTTTCGCCGACCAACGTCTCTTTGGGCCCTTGGGAGTCTCCAACTACAGCTTCCCCCACCACCAATCAGGCCTCGCCCTCTGCCATGGCGACATCTACATCACCCCCAGGGACATGGCCAAGTTCGGCCAACTCTTTCTGAACGGAGGAGTGTGGATGGGGCGGCGCGTCATCTCGGAGGAATGGACCCAGGAGTCCGTGGCCCCTCGGGTTTCGGTCCGCAACTTCAACCTCTACTGGGCCGAAGATTACGGTTATCTCTGGTGGTTGAACGACTACGCCGTGGGCGGCAACAGCTATTCCACCTACAAGGCTCTGGGTTGGGGGGGGCAGGAGATCTGGGTGGTGCCCGAGGAGGAGATGGTGGTGGTCTTCACCGGGGCCAGCTACAGCCGCAATCCTTCCACCGATCACATCATGATCCGCTACGTCTTTCCGTCCCTTGGGAAACCCTGACGGTCTTCGGTGTAGCAACGCCTTCCTTCCTTCACACCCAGCCAGCCGGGGGAACCGAGGTATGATCCTGCAGATCGTGAAGTTCAAGACCGCCCTGTCAGAGAATGAGCTTCTAGCCATCGCCCATGAACGAGCGCCTCGGTTCCGGGCCATCGAAGGTCTGGTTCAGAAGTACTATCTCCGTGGAGAGGGCGAGGGAGAGTATGCCGGGGTCTACCTCTGGGATTCGAAGGAGTCACAACAGGCGTATGCGGCGTCAGACCTGGCGAAGTCGATTCCCGATGCATACAAGGTGGTTGGATCCCCGGTCATCGAGGTAGGGGAGGTCCTGTTCCCGCTGCGGGATTGATCGCCGCCTCCGGAAAGCCAGGGACCCGGATCTTTTCCCCGGCAATCCCTATCCATCACCCGGGGCTTGGTCCATCTGCCAAGGCTCGGCCCATCTCCCTGATGTGTGCGGGCGTGGTACCGCAACAACCTCCGATCAGGCTGGCTCCCAGGTCCCTGACACGAAGGGCGTGCTCACCCATCACCTCAGGTGTCCCGTCATAGACCAGGGCGCCGTCTACCCAGGCTGGCTTGCCAGCGTTCGCCTTGGCGATGAGGGGGAGGCCCGAGCCCAGGGAGGCCATGGTCGCGATCACCTCCTCCGTCTCCTCGGGCCCGCTCCCGCAGTTCGCCCCCACCGCCGCCAACCCGAATGGTGTGAGGGTCTCCACGGCCTGCTCCGGCGAGACCCCCATCATCGTCCTTCCGCCGGCATCGAAGGTCAGGGTCACTACCAGAGGCAGGTCACATGCGTCCTGGGCACCCTTGATGGCCGCCTCAGCCTCGCGGAGATCGCTCATGGTCTCGATCCAGATCAGGTCGGCACCTCCCTCAGCGAGTCCTCTGGCCTGAGTGGCAAACCCCTCCCGGGCTTCTCCGCTGGAAAGGGTGCCCAGGGGCTCCATCATCTCTCCAGTGGGGCCTACCGAGCCTCCTACGAGAACGGGGAGATCCGAGTCGCTGGAGGCGTTTCGGAGATGATGGGTGGCCTTCTCAGCTTCTGTCGCGATCCTCCCAGCGGAATCGGAGGCTTCTCTGGCGATCTGTGCGGCG
>JASFVN010000086.1:0-15134 GCA_050049805.1 Gemmatimonadota bacterium | reverse complement strand
CGCGTCCACCCTGACGAAGACCAGGTATTCGCCCGAGTCGTCGAGAACCGCGTCGGACGGAGCTACCAGCGCCATCCCGTTCTTGCTGACCTCGATGGTCAGGTTGGCAAACATGCCCGGCTTGAGTTTTGCCCCGACGTTGTCCACCTCGGTTCGGACCGTGATTGTGCGGGTGTCCGGGTCCAGGATGTCGCCCACATAGGTAATGATTCCCTGGAAAACGTCGTCCGGATAGGCAGGAACCGAGACCACCGCTTCCTGCCCGGTATTCACCCTGGCGACGTCCTTCTCATAGATGTCCGCCTCGACCCATAGCCTGGACGGGTCCATGATGGACAAGATCTCGGTGGCCTCATCCACCATGCCCCCGAGAACCATGTTGTTTTCCACCACTCGTCCTGCGATGGGTGCATAGAGGGTGATGATGGGATTCACCTGGTGGGACCCCGCGAGGTTCTGGATCTGGTCCTCGGTGAAGCCCAGGACATGCAGTTTCTTCTCGGCTGCGTTGAGGTTGGCCTCCGCTACACGGAGGCTGGCTTCCGCCGAAGAGAGGTTTTTCCGGGCGCCCACCCCGCTCTCGAAAAGCTGGGTCTCCCGTTCGAAGTTGACCTGAGCCAGCTCGTGGTCGGCGATGGCGCCGTAGAAGGAAGCTGCGGCTTCACCCACTTCCTCACTCTGCAGCACAACCAGCGGATCACCAGGATTCACCCAATCTCCGGCACGCACACGGATCTCCGCCACCCGAGCGGGAAAGGGATAGCTGACGATGGCCTGTCGGTATTGATGAGCCAGGACCCTGCCCATGGCGGTCAGGTGGGAGGCAAGTGCCCGGCGCTCCACGGCCACCGCTTCGATGCGGACCGCCGCCATCTCCGAATCCGTCAGCACTACCAGGTCGCCTTCAGCCCACCCGGGGCTTGCGCCCTCACCCTCCGGGAGGTTGGCGGTTACGAGGCCGGCGGTGCTACCGGAGGCGGCCTGATCCTCGGAAGCGGTTCCTGGCTCGCGGGCCCCGCTGCAGCTCCCCAGAAGGAAGGTCAGTGATGCCAGGGTCAATGCCCACCATCTCGTTTTGGTCCGGATCATCTCTCTGCTCCTCGAGGGGGCGGCCGATGGATCGTTCGATGGCCGCCCGGGCAACGTCGTAGTTATAGAGGGCATCGATGTAGGATGTCCTCACATCGTTCAGGGTGCGGCGAGACTCGATGAGGTCGATGGCATCGATCTCCCCCTGCTGGTAGGCAAACTGGTACATCTCGTAGGCTTGTTCGGCCTGAGTAAGGATGTCTTCTTCGAACAACTGGATCTGGTTGGCCGCGGAGGTGAGGCTCACGAAAGCCCCCTCCACTTCAAGCGTGATGCCGTTGGAGAGGTTCGCCGCCTCCTGTTGGAGGGATCGGAGATTCGCGTCGGCTTCAGCGATCTCCCCCCTTACCGGTTGCCAGAAGAAAAGGGGAACGGCAAGGGAAAGTGTCACGTCCCAGGTGTCACCCTCTCCAGGGATCTTGTGCTTGGCGGCACCCACATCGAAATCCGGAAGGTAGGACATGATGCCCTGACGCTTCACCAGCCGTTCTCTTTCGATGGCAGACATCAACTTCTGGATCTCGGGGCGATCCTGGAGGGCCCATGCCGTGATCTCCTCCAGATCGTAGTCGGCCGGCGAGATTCTCAGCTCGCCCCGGATTTCCAGGGGAGAGGAGGGGACCCGGCCCAACACGAAGTTCAGGGCGGCTCTGGCGAGCCTTTCGTCGTTTTCAACCACACGCACCAGGTTCGCTGCTGTTGCTGCTTCCACTCTCGCCCGGATGAGCTCCATTTCGGGGACGTCACCGGCCTGATACTTCAACTCCGTCATCTGAACGAAGTCCTCGGTCAGTTGTAGGTTCTGCCGAGCAAACCCCACCTGTTCTTCCGCTCGCAAGAGGGCATAGAAGGCCTCCGTGACCTGGAAGGTCACGTCCAATCGGACCATATCCGCATCGGCCAGAACCTGGTTGGCCTCTTCCTTCGCCACCCGCCCCTGGAGGTAGGTCCTTCCCGGGAACGGGATGGACTGGCTGATCCCGATGTAGCGTTCCCCATAGTCCGAGAAATCGGTGAGGCCCGGTTGGAGGTCCGAGTCGATGTCCAGGGAGGGCTGAGGGAGGGCCCTGGCCTGGCGGACCCGCGCCAGAGACGCCTGATGCTGTTCGAGGGCCGATCGTATGAGCGGATTTTGCTCCATGGCGATGGCCACGGTCTCTTCCAGTGTCAGAGCCCCCTCCTGGGCTTTCGTGGCCCCGGGACAGGCAATCCCGAGGAACCCGAGGAGCAGGGTCAGGCACCGGGGGTGCCGAGGAAAGGTCTGGCTGCGGATCATTGGATCTCCTGGCGGTTCCTGGAAACGGGCCCAAACCGCACTCTGGGCCTAGCACCAAGGGTGGACCGGCTCTAGTCCATGGAACGGGTAATGAACTCCGGAACGACTTCAGGGAAGCCGGCCAAAGCCCACTACAAGGCGCGGTGCGCTGGCAGGTTAGACCAGAGGAGGGGCTCTGGGGTGGGGCAGGGAGAGTTGAGTGGGCCGAAAAAACCCTCCCCGTTCAGGGAACGCCGGAAGGGTGAACGCCGCCACGGCCATGGGAAGCAGATCGAGGCTGGGCATAACCCACTGGTTGGCCTGCTGCTGGATACAGATGAGGTGATTATGCGGGAATCCGTGGGTACCAGGGTGGTGGCGGGCTTCCACAGCGGCCCCCCCATCCCCGACCATCATGTCCAGGACAGGAATAGCACAGCTCAGGGCCGGAAGTCCGGCCAGGAGGTATACCGAAAGTGCCTTGCGCCAGCTCGAGGTGTCTCGACTCATCGTTGGTTAACGGCGCCCGCCCGGAGGTTTTCCCGAAGCCCGCCCCACATTTCAAATAAGGTGTATGGTTAACGCTGTCAACGATGGCCTGAGCTTTATGATGGGATGGCCGAGCCCAGGATATGGGGATTCCAGGCGCCGAGTGCGCCGATCTGCTGTTTTCGTGGCGCGTCTCCCTGCTCCGTGTCCCCTCCCGACACGGAATTCCGCATCTAGGGATTGAGGTCATCACTTTCCGTCTCCGAGGCCCCAACGGTGTCGTCCGTTTCGGGAGCGGAGCGGAGTTCTCGGAGGAAACCATGCCAAGGATTCCCAGCCCTTTATCGACGATCACTCTCACGTTGCTTGCTCTCCTGACGGGCACTCCAGCCCAGGCCCAGACGGAGAATCCCGGGATCCAGGAGGTGCTGGTTCGAGCCCGGGATTATGAATTCGATGCGCCGGACGTCGTATACTCCGGCCCCACCCACCTCCGCCTCGTCAACGAGGGGCCGGATTTCCATCACGTTTGGCTGGTGAGGCTCCTGGACGGGAAGACGGTATCGGACCTGAAGGACTTTCTCTCGACCGGTGAACCGGCTCTCCCGGCCTGGGCGGTGGACGCAGGGGGGCCGAATACACCCGGCCATCCGGGGGAGGAAACCTCGGCATATCTGGACCTGAAGCCTGGGGACTATGCCATCATGTGCGTGATCCCGGCGGCGGCGGACGGGATGCCGCACTTCGCCCACGGGATGGTTCGGGCCTTGACGGTGGAGGCGAGGGCGGAGACATCGGCTCCGATGCCCGAGACCGATCTCCGCATCGTCCTGGATGACTACAACTTCGCCCTGAGCCGGATGATCACCCCGGGGCGCCACACCATCCGAGTAGAGAACCGAGCCGCCCAGGCCCACGAGATTGTGGTAGTGAAGCTGGGAGAAGGAATGACCGCCCAGGACTTCATTCAGTGGGTTGGCACAATCCCACGGGAGGGGGCCGGACCCGGAGAGATTGTGGGTGGGGTGACGGGGCTTGCCCAGGGCGAGGTCAATATCGTGACGTTGGATTTCGAGCCCGGTCGATATGCCCTCGTCTGCTTCGTCCCGGACGCCGGTGACGGAATGCCCCACTTCATGCACGGGATGGTCCAGGAGTTCACTGTCGGGTGACGGCGAGGGGTTCTTCCTTTGTTGTGCCCTCTCCACCTCTCAAGGAGGCTACTGTGGAACGCAATGTCATCTTTTTCGCCTGGAACCGTGCTATTCCAGGTCGTGAGGCGACCAGCGGCGCTCACTTCGACGAGTTCGTCGAATACCTCACGTCTCAGGCCCAGAGCGGAGCCATTCAGGGTTTCGACGCAGTCTTCCTGGATCCCCACGGCGGCGACCTGAATGGTTTTTTCCTCATTCGAGGTGATTCAGGGAGCCTGGACGCATTGACGTCCACCACCGAGTGGGCGGAGCACATGACCCGGGCCATCCTCCATCTCGAGGGATCAGGTGCCGTCCGAGGAAGCACAGGGGAAAGTGCGGCAGCCCGGATGGAGCTCTGGCGGAAACATATGCCGAGCTAGGGGTCGGTACGGTCCGGCTTCTCCCGGACCCCCGTCGGACCCATTCAAAAACAAGGAAGCCAACCATGAATCGCCGTGAATTCTGCCGTACTGCCGTTGCTGCCGGTGTCGCAGGCTCGGTTCCCTGGGTCTCCGGCTGTGGATTCGGCGAAAGAGAGGCCACTGAAGTCGCTCGAAGTATCGCCGCCATTTCCTTGGATGGAGCGGAGATCGAGTTGGAGGCAGCCGCGGTGAGAGAGTTGAGCGAGAGCCTCTCGGGAACTCTCCTCCTCTCGGACCACCCCCAGTACGACGGCGTACGGAAGATCTGGAACGGCATGCACGACAGGTACCCGGCGTTGATTGCTCGGTGCGTGGAGGTCGGGGATGTGCAAAAGGCCGTCACCTTCGCGAGAGAACGAGAACTGCTTGTGGCCGTGCGAGGCGGAGGTCACAGCTGGCCCGGGAAGTCGGTGTGCGACGGGGGTTTGATGATCGACCTCTCCTCCATGAGCGATGTGAGGGTGGACCCGGAACGGAGGCGGGCGTACACACCAGGAGGAGCCCTACTCAACAACCTGGACACGGCGGCCCGGGAGCACGGCCTGATCACCACGGCCGGGGTGGTCTCTCACACGGGCGTCGGAGGCTTCACCTTGGGAGGAGGGGTGGGCCGCCTCAATCGCAAGTTCGGGTTGGCTATCGACAATCTCAGGGCCGTCGAGATCGTGACGGCCGACGGGCAGATCCACCGTGCAAGCGAGGAAATCGAGCCTGATCTGTTCTGGGCGGTGCGAGGTGGTGGTGGGAATTTCGGCGTCGTGACTGAGTTCGAGTTCCAACTCCATCCCTTCCCGCTGGAGGTGTATTCCGGAAACATCGTCTGGCCCATGGCACAGGCTCGAGAAGTGCTGGACTTCTATGGGGAGTGGTACGACAGGCTTTCGGACGACATGTACGTGGGTCCTGCCATGATGACCCTGCCCGAAGGCGAGGGTGTTCTGGTGATGGAGGTCGTTTATGCCGGGGACCCTTCCTCCGGGGAACGGGAGTTGGCTCCCCTGCTGGAGGTCGGACACCCCATGGACAACGGGGTCACCCTCCAGGACTACACGGTCATGCAGACGCAGGAGGACGCCCTGGCCCACCATGGCATCCGTTCTTACGCGAAGAGCGGCATGGCCAGGGAGATCACGCCGGCCTTCATCGAGGCCATGATCGAGGCCTATCGGCCTGATCCTCGGATCGCCCTGTTCTCGCACACTCTGGGTGGAGCCGTGAAACGAGTGGACGAGCTGGCCACGGCCTTCCCGCACCGAAACGCCGAGACCATGCTCGTGTTCGCGGGCCTATGGAACGATCCAGCCCAGGACGAGGAAGCCATCGCGGCGGTTCGCGAATGGTACACTCACCTGGAGCCTTTCACCGGCGGGTATTATCAGAATATCGAGTGGGAGATCGACGCTTCGGCCGCCGGGAATTACGGGCCTGCCTACCGTCGGCTGACCGAGATCAAGGGACGGTACGACCCCGGGAACCTGTTCCGGCTGAACAGCAACATCCGACCGGCTCCCTGAGAGGTGAGAGGAAAGACGTTGGGGGGGGAATCGCCCCCCCCAACGCTCAGGGCCCAGGGGACTTTCTAATCCCTGCTCCGCACCTGGGCGGTGGACGAGGATTCTCCGCCTTTCCATAGGTCCTCCCGGGTCCACCGGGTCGTGGCCCTGGAATGCCTCGTGGGGTTGAAGCTTTCGAACGCAGCCTCGCCGAATGCGAAGAGCCCCCGGTTCGGGATCCAGAAGTCACCCACCCGGGCCTGCTGGGTCAAGGGACCCTGGGGCCCCAGGTCATGTCCCGCCAGGACGGCCGCCGAGGCGTCGATCCGGAATAGAACCCTGGGGGCGACTCGATAGTGCTGTCCGTTTGGAGTTCTACCAGCCAGGGGCAGGTTTCCCACTCTGAGCAAGGGGGCCACCAGCCGGCCAAGGGTGACAGGGGCCCAGCGGTGTCTCCAAACCGCACGCGGGAGGAGGCCGCTCAACCGGCTGAGAGCCCTCGTGACCCTATCCCAGGATAGCCTCATTCCCCACTGGACATGGTGCTCCGGTACGCGGAGGGAAAGCCGTGCCGATCCCTCCCATTTCAGCCCGATCTCCGCCACAACCACGCGGTCCACCGCGTTGCCGAAAAACCTCGGGCATGCTCCTTCGGGCTCCTGGTCCACGTACATGGTCCACAGGCCCGAAGGCTCCCGGTGCCAAATGGCCGTGTAGGGGGAGCCGATGGAGCTGGCCGTCATCCTGCGGAAGGCGAGAACGTGGCCCGAGGCGAAGGGCAGTCCCATGGCGCCATATCCTTGGAAACGCTCCCAGGAAAGGGGAAAAGAGGTTCGCTTCCCCTCCATTTCCCGGGCCAAGACCACGGGGCTCTCCGCCAAGACAAGCTCCCCTCTCCTCTGGTGGATCGTGTTGAGCCCGCCTTCATGTGCCGGGTCCGGGCTTTCGGTGGGAGATGCGAGGAACCGGGCTCTGACCGGACAGGGGAAGACGCGAGAGAGATTGCGGGTGGGCTTCCCTGGCGAGTTTCACTCCCCCTGGACCGCGAGGGCTCGATGCTGGGCCGCTTTTTCTGGTTTGTCCCAGGCTTCGTAGAGTCGCACGAAGGCGCCATGAATCTGGCTCGGAACGATTCCGCCGACGGACTGCTCCGTCACGATATCAAGAGCCTCGGCAAGATAGCTTTCGGCCTGAACGTAACGGCCCATTTGCGTGTTCAGGTCGGCCCGGGCGGCTAGCTCCTGGGCTACCACCGGAGTTCTCCGCCCCTGGGCCTCGGCCCGAATCCAGATGGCCCGATCCATCAGGGAATCGGCCTCGGTAAAGAGACCCTGACTCGTCAGAGCCGCCGCCAACCCACTCAGTGTCCCCGCATGACGTGAATGCGTCGGGCCCACGGTTCGCAGGTCGGTCTCCACCGCCGCACGAAACAGGCTCTCGGCCTCTCTCGGCCTTCCGTTTCGATTCAGGAAGCTGCCGTACTCTCCCATGGACTCCACAACCAAAGGATGGTCCTCTCCGAAGGTTCGCCTCCGGACCTCCAAAGCCTGGGCCAGTAGGGTTTCGGCTTCCTCCAGATTCCCCAACTCTTCCTGGAGCAGGCTGAGGCTGGTAAGGCCCCACACGAAATTCGGATTCGACATGCCTCCCCCGTCCTGGAGGAGCGCAACGGCTTCCCGGATGAGGGATTCCGCCTCATCCAGCTCGTGCCCCCGCAAGCGGAGGAGGTCCCCCACCTGAAGCATGTCCGCCGTGAGCATGGTGATGTCCGGATCAGGAATGGCTCGTCGACGGGCGAGTACCTCCCGGAACACCGCTTCGGAACGGTCGTATCGGCCCTGAAAACGATAGACGGATGCCAGGGCTCCCAGCGTGTTGAGGGTGGACGTGTCGCCCTCACCCAGGAATCGCACCTTGATTTGCAGAGCTCTTTCTGCGAGCTCCTCAGCTTCGGAGAGGTCCCCCAGGTAGATCGTGACCCTGGCAAGTGCCTCGAGAAGGTCCGCCATCTCCAGGACCTCGGAGTGGTGCCAGGTTTGTTCGTATTGGACAGCTCGGGTCAGGACGGTCCGAGCGCTGTCATACTGGCCCGAAGCCGAAAGAGCCACTCCCAGGGCCCCGAGAGCCCCTGCCAAGTCGTGGTGTCCCTCTCCGTATTCCCTTTCGAGAAGGCTCACCGCTTCTCCTGCCAGCTCCCTGGCCTCGCCGTACCGTCCCAGATTCCCGTTCGCCTTTGCCATCACCTGAAGGAGACGAGCCCGCACCAGGGGCTCACCGGCCAGGGAGTCGGCCCGCCGCATTCCCCGGCTCAATAGATCGAGGACTGTGACGGTATCCCCCGGGGTTTCAAGCGGATCGCTGGTCTCGAACAGGCTCAAGAGGAACTCGGTAACCTCTTCGGATTCTCGGAGGGCTGCCCGGGCCCGGTCCCTTTCATCGGCGGCGACTCCTGCTTGCCAGGCCACCATCGCTGCACCAGCCAAAAGAGAGAGTGCCACGGTGACTCCCGCCAATACCCCCGCCCGATGCCGTCTCGCGAATTTCCGCAGCTTGTAACCGGTAGTCCCCCGCCGGGCCATGATAGGCAACCCGTCCAGGTAATGTCGGATATCCTGGGCAAAAAGCTCTACGGAGGTGTACCGTCGAACGGGCTCTTTTCGGAGGGCCTTCATCACGATGGCGTCCAGATCTCCCTTCAATGAGCGGGGGTGGCGAGCCGAAGTCGTATATCGCGTGGCGGCCACAGCCTTCCGCTCTTCGAGGCTTTCCCCGTCGGTTCCCGTCTCCTTATGTCCGGATCCCTGAACCCGCACGCTGGGGCGGGGCGGATCGTCTTCACAAACGGTCTTCACGATGGCCGGAAGAGAATTTTCCGGAATGCAAAATGGCCGATAACCCGAGAGGAGCTCATAGAGCACGACGCCCAGGGAGAACACGTCGGAAGCGGTGGTGATGGCTTCACCTCGGATCTGTTCCGGACTGGCGTACTCTGGTGTCAGTGCCCGTTGGTCGAACCGGGTAACAGGGACGTCGTCGCCGGCGAGTGTCGGGTTCAGGAGCTTGGCGATGCCGAAATCCAGAAGCTTCACGTCTCCCGAGGGCAACACCAGGATGTTGGACGGCTTCAGGTCCCGGTGTACCACCAGATTGCGATGGGCGTGCTCCAGGGCTCCCAATACCGTCAAGAAGACCTTGAGGCGCTCCCTCAGGCTCAGTCTCATCCGGTCGCAGTAGACGTCGATGGGAAGACCACTGACGTATTCCATTACCAGGAAGGGCCGGCCGTCGTTCGTGACCCCGCCGTCCAGCAACCGCGCGATGTTCGGATGTTGCAGGGAAGCCAGGATCTGTCGTTCGGCCACGATCCGGGCACGGAGAGTTTCGTCTGCACGCGAAATCAGCTTCAGGGCCACACGCTGTTCAAAGTGCCCGTCAGCCCTTTCGGCAAGGTAGACGGTTCCCATTCCACCTTTTCCGATTTCCCGGAGGATCCTGTAACGGCCGATAACCTCTTCTTTTCCGGCAACGCCTCCCGAGCGGGATTCCCATCTCCGGAACGGGGGCTCCCCCTCCAGGAGCCCCTCGGACCGATCATGGGCCAGGAGGAGCTTCTTGACCTCCTTCATCAACTCCGTGTCTCCCCCGCTCGCCTTCGCCAGAGCTTCGTCCCGGTCTTCCCGGGACATTTCGATAAGAGCCTCGAAGATCTCCTCGATCCTCCGGCGACGTCCGGGCCTCATCCTCCCTCCTCCCCTCCCTCCTCGGGGTACATTCGAGCGTAGAGCCATGCCCTGGCCTTTACCCAGTCCCGACGTACAGTCCGTTCCGATACACCCAGGACCGAGGCGATCTCAGACTCCTCCATGCCCCCGAAGAAACGGCACTCGACGACCTGCCTTTGCCTCGGTTCCAGCTCCTCCATCGCACTGTCCAGTGTGAGGAGTTCCTCCTGAGCCAACTCCCGGCGCACCGGGCCATCGGCCAGAGTGGTTCTCTGCCAGCCTCCCCCCCGCTTCTTCGCGTTCCGATTCCGGGCATGGTCCACGAGAAGCTGGCGCATGGCCCTGCTGGCCATGGCCAGTAGGTGGGCTCGGTTCAAGGCGTCGGGTCCCCCCCCACTGGAGAGCTTCAGGTAGGCCTCATGGACCAATTCGGTGGCGTGAAGGGTGTGCCCCGGCGCTTCCCGGGCCACCTGCCTCCGGGCCAGGCGACGCAGTTCCTCGTAAATGAGGGGAAGGACCCGGTTCAGGGCCATGTCGTCGCCGCCCCTGGCTTCTGTCAGGAGGCGAGTCACTTCCCCCGGCAAAGACCGGTGGTCTGTGGTCATGCGAGCAACCGTGTGTTGAATCGAAGATTTCCGAGCCAGCCGAGACTCGAAACACGGCGGGAAGTTAGAGAACTCTAATCTCTGCGTCGAGAAAGACAAGGATTCTCCTGACGCATGGCAACCTGGTCTCAGCCTCCGCAGGGGTCCGCTGTCCGGTTTCTCTGGCCGTTTTCGCATGAATAAGGTGAGAGCGCCAGGACCGTTGGTGATCAAAAGAAGAACGGGAGGTCTCGATGAGTCCGAGGCTTGAGCCAAAGTCACCGGAGGAAGCCGCTGCCCTTTATCAGGAAGCCCGAGGGCATTGGCGGAAGCGCACCCCCCTCTCGGTTCGGATGGCGATTCGTTCCCTTGAGAAAGCCATCGCACTGGATGGCTCCTTCCCTCAGGCCAGCGCGGCATTGGCGGATTGCCACAGCATCCTGATGGATTATGGTATGGTGTCGCCTGCCGAGGGGCTGACGGCGGCTCGCCTCGCATCGGGCCGAGCCCTGCACCAGGGACCTGAGCTGGCAGAATCCCTTACGGCCGCGGCACTGGTGCGACAGATGAGTCTGGATTGGGGCGGCGCCGAGGCAGAGTTCGAGGCGGTGGTCCGCACCCATCCCGACTATCCCCTCGCCCGTCAGCGGTATGCCCTCCTCCTGGCCTACATGGGTAGGGATTCGGAGAGTCGAAGGCAGATCGATGAGGCCCTCGCCCTGGATCCCGGGTCCCCGGCGGCTGCAGCATCAGAGGCCTGGATCGAGTACTACGGGGGACGGCCGGAGAAAGCCATCGAGATCGGACGGAACGCCGTTCTACGGCATCCCCGTTTCTCCTCGGCCGAGGTGGTCCTCGCCTTGAGCCTGACGGCGGCTGATCGGCCCCGGGAAGGAGCCGGGGTGCTGGAACGTTCTCTCGCCCGGGAGACTGACAACGTGTCCCTCCTTTCCCTTCTGTCCTACACCCGAGCACGGGAAGGAAATCGTGACGAGGCGGAACGGTTGATTGCCCGACTTCGGTCCTGGAGCACGGAGCGGTACGTGTCCCCCTACTATCTCGCCGTGCCCTACGTCGGCCTCGGCCGATGGGATGAGGCCTGGTCAGCACTCCGGGTCGCCCTTTCCGAAAGGGTTCCCCAGCTTGTGTACCTCGGACGGGAGCCCGTCTTCCGGTCCTTCCGAAAAGACCCTCGGTTCCAGTCCCTGCTGAGCCAGGTCGGTCTCCCCCGCCGGGCCGGGCCGGGCACATCCACGCTCCACAAGCCCGCCTTTCCTGCGGAAGCCCCGCGATGAGAGGAACAAAGCCCATCATCCTGGCAGTGGACGACCAACCCCCCGTCCTGAGCGCAGCCCTCCGGGACCTCAGGCAACGATACGGGAAAGAGTATCGATTGCTCGGAGCCCAGTCGGGCGCCGCGGCCCTGGGTATCCTTCAGGACCTCGCCTTGCGGAACAAGACGCTGGCCCTGTTGATCGTGGACCAGCGCATGCCAGGGATGACCGGAGTGGAGCTGCTCGGAGAAGCCATGACCCTCTACCCGGCGGCCGGCCGCGTTCTCCTGACGGCCTATGCCGACACCGACGCCGCCATCCGGGCCATCAACGAAATCAAGCTGGATCACTACCTCATGAAACCCTGGGACCCCCCGGAAGAACGGCTCTACCCGGTGGTGGACGACCTCCTGGAGGACTGGCGGGCCAGCTTCGATCCGCCCTTCCAGGGCGTGAAGGTGGTAAGCCATAGATGGTCCTCCGACGGACACCGCATCAAGGATTACCTGACGCGGAACCAGGTGCCCTACCGGTGGTTCGACCAGGAGTCCGACCCGGAGGCGGCCCGGCTCGAGAGCCTGGCTCTGAAGACCGGAGCCGAGACCGATCCGAATCTGGGGTCCCTGCCCCTGGTGCTGTTCCCCGACGGCACTTCGGCCTTGGGTCCCTCACCGGCGGAGCTGGCGTTACGCCTGGGTATCCATTCGGAGCCGAAGTCCGAGACCTACGACCTGATCATCATCGGTGCGGGCCCGGCCGGCCTGGCCGCGGCGGTCTACTCCGCATCGGAGGGGCTCTCGACCCTTTTGATCGAGAAGGAAGCCCCGGGGGGGCGGGCTGGAATGAGCTCCCGAATCGAAAACTACCTCGGCTTCCCTTCGGGCCTCAGCGGTGCGGAGTTGGCCAGGCGTGCCCTCACCCAGGCTAAACGTTTCGGAGCCGAGATCCTCACACCCGCGGAGGCCACGGGGATTCGAATCGAGGGAGACTACAAGATTGTCGAGCTGTCGGGCGGGTCCGAGATCGTGGCCCAGGCCGTTTTGATTGCCGCAGGGATTTCCTACGGAACCCTGGACGTGCCAGGCACGGACAGGTTGTCCGGGTGTGGGGTCTATTACGGAGCCGCTCTCACCGAGGCCATGGCGGTTCAGGGCCAGGATGTGTTCATCGTGGGGGGAGGGAATTCGGCCGGTCAGGCGGCGGTCTACCTCGCGGATTTCGCCCGGTCCGTCACCATCCTGGTCCGGAAGACGAGGCTCACCGCTCATATGTCCCGGTACCTCATAGACCGGCTGGAGGAGATTCCCAATGTAGATGTCCGCACGGGCGTGAGTGTCCTGGAGGTCCAGGGTGACGAACGGCTGGAGACGCTGCGGGTGAATGATTCCGGATCAGGGGAGGAAGAGATCATCCAAGCCTATGCCCTCTTCGTGTTCGTGGGCGCCACCGCCCGTACCGATTGGTTGGACGGCGTGGTGGAGAGGGACCGGAACGGATATGTAGTCACGGGGCCGGACGTCATGACGAACGGGAAGCGGCCCCGGGGTTGGACCGAGCGGCGAGATCCTTTCCTGCTGGAAGCCAGCACGCCCGGGATCTTCGCGGCCGGAGATATCCGTCATCGATCGGTCAAACGGATCGCCTCCGCCGTAGGTGAGGGATCCATGGCGGTGCAGTTCGTGCACGGTCACCTGGCCTCCCGCACCCTCGTTTCCCGGTCTCGTCGGTTGATCCGGATGGACGCGTGATCAAGCCCCTTCCCTCCCAAGCCGCTCGGGTCCTCCGGGACTTCCCCCTCTTCGCGGACCTCCCCGACGAGGACCTTGCCAATCTCGCGGCTGCCGCCGATCGGGTGTCGATACCTCCTGGCTCCCTTCTGTTCGAAGAAGGGTCCGTAGGGGACCGTTTCTTCGTGATCGTGGAGGGCGAGATGGAGGTCATCCGAGTGGAAGGTGGGCGAACGGTGATCCTGGCGGTCCTCGGCCCGGGTGGCTTCCTCTCGGAGATGTCTCTCCTGGAGAATCGACCTCGGACGGCATCGGCCAGGGCGTTACGGGAAACATCCCTCCTGGCCATCGATCCCGATGCCTTCCGGGACCTGCTGGCTTGCAGCTCCAAGGCCGCTCTTACCATGCTCCGAACGGTGACCTCCAGGCTCCGGAGTACCGAGACTTCCCTTGTGGAACAGGGGCGTCTCGCAGGCCTCGGGACGTTGGCAGCCGGGTTGGCTCACGAGTTGAACAACCCGGCTGCAGCCATGGTTCGGAGCTCCAGCCTTCTCCAGGAATCATTGACGAGCTGGGGAGAACGCTGCTCCGACCTGAGGCGACTCTCTCTCGGCCCTCAGGAGTGGAAGGCCATGAGGGACCTGGAAGGCGCTTCGTTCCGACGGGTCGAGAGGGCGGGGGATGGCTCCCAGGAGGGCAGCACGGAAAGAGAGTCGCGGGAGCTGGAGCTGGAGGAGTGGTTGGAGGAGCTGGGGCTGGACGAACCCTGGGTGGCGGCGCCCATTCTTGCCGATGCCCGTTGGGACCGCCGGAGCCTGGAAGGGTGGCTGGCCGGGGTACCCCCCAACCATAGAAACCTCCTCCTCGGATGGGCGGCGGCGGGGGCCGGCATCCATGGTCTTGTCAGCGACATTCAAAGGAGCGCCCAGTCCATCTCTGCCATCGTCGCCAGCGTGCGATCCTATTCGCACTTGGACCGGGGACCCGTGCAGATGGTCCACATTCCAGACAGCATCTCCGATACGCTGGCGATCTTAAAGAGAAAGCTGGTCGACGGCATCAAGGTCGTCGAGGACCTGCCCCCGGACCTCCCGGCCATTGAAGCATTCGGCGGAGAGTTGAATCAGGTTTGGACCAACCTGATCGATAACGCATTGGATGCCATGGGCGCCCAGGGCACCCTCGAAATCCGGGCGCGACCCACCGACCAGGGCATCGTTGTGGAAGTCCAGGACACGGGCTCCGGGATCTCTCCGGACATCCGCCCGAAGATCTTCGATCCCTTCTTCACCACCAAGGCCCAGGGATCAGGGACGGGGTTGGGGCTGGCCATCACCTACGGCATCGTGGTCAACCGGCACAGGGGCACGATCCAGGTTCGGTCCCAGCCCGGGAGGACGGTCTTCGAAGTCGCTCTTCCGGCCCGAATCATGAGAGAACCGGGTCCAGGGCCAGGCCATGAGGGATAAAAGCGGAGGAATAGGCGGGTCATTGCCCCTCACGACTTTCGTCCTCGAGAACGAACACCTCCTGCTTTCCGAACCCCTTGATATCGACCTCCCCCAGGGAGGAGAGGATGAAGTCGTCCTGAATCTTGTGGGCGATCTCCGGTGTGACCAGAATCTGCATGGGGTCAGCCAGGCTCTCGAGCCGTGCGGCGATGTTCACGGCCGGACCGAAGATGTCGTAGACGAATTTCTGAATCCCCACGATGGACCCGATCACCGGGCCGGACCCAACACCGATCCTGCACCGCCAACGATGAGCGGCGGAGGTGTTTCTGCGTTCCAGAAAGCGCCTCATCCGAAGGGCCACGCGGCTCAGGTGAAGGGCATGTTCAGGGTCCGGCTCCGGCATGCCCGCCACCGCCATGTAGGCATCAC
>JASFVN010000347.1:0-4774 GCA_050049805.1 Gemmatimonadota bacterium | reverse complement strand
CTCATAGCCAGTCTCCGGGCGGCGGCCGCCCCCAACCTCCTTGGCTCGGCTCGGCCGCCACCCCGGAAAGTCTACATGAACGGTGACACGTTGTTCTGCACCAGAATCTTGTTCATGTCGTACTGCATCGTCACTTCGGTGGTAAGCAAGTTCCCGTCGACGTCATAGGGAGACGCCGGAGTGAAAAGATCATAACTACCGAAGGGAGGAATGTAGCTGGGCACCACGGGCGCTTCACCTGGACCCGGATTGGACGGATCGTAGGTGAGATTCGGGTTCTGGTCGATCTCCCGGCGCATCATGGGCAGCCGGATGCCAAGATCCGCCATCCGCCGACCCTCCAGGAAGAGGATCTCCTGCCGGGCCAACCAGAGGGAGTGCCAGATGGCATCGGGGTCTCCCGAAGGCAAGGCCTCGACGCTGTCGGCATTTAGGGACGTCCCGGAGACGACGTACTGGGTCGTGGTTCCTCCAAAGCGATCCTGGACCAGACCGGCCCGGTAGGGACTGTCGGCATCCGCTCGAACCAGGATCTCCGAATCCCTGGGGCGGATGCTGAGGTCGGCGTTGCTGCGGGCGTCGTCATCGATCCACTCGATGGTGGGGCGACTCTTGGCCAACCGGATGGCGTCCCCCAGATGCCCCTTGGCAGTCTCATAATTCGATCCCGCCAACGCGATTTCCGCCAGGATCAGGTGCATCTCTTCGGCCTTGGCCACGGGCATGTCGTCATCTTTTGTGAAGTACTTGGGGTCGAGGAAGTCCACCCGGGGGGCCGGCTGCATCTCCTGGAGGGCTCTCCCAACCAAGTACCAGTAGGGCGCGTTGTCGATGGAATTCGCATCGAACCCCTGTTGGTAAAGGAACTCCGGATCGCTGCTCAAAACCTGATTCGCGGCGGAAGCCGCCGCCGTCCGGTTCCCCTGCCAGCGGTAAGTCCGGGCCAGGGCGGCTTGGGCGGCCAGAGCTAGGCTGCCTCCGCTAGGGGCGGCCTGATTGAGGTCGGCAACGGCCAACTCGAGGAACTGACTGGCCGGTATGGGAACTCCGTCCTCCTCGAGAGGCGCATAGGAGAAATTCTCGCCCAGGTGGAGGAAAGCCATGCCCCTGTAGTAGTGGGCGGTGGCGATGTCCTCCGGCGTCGCCGTGGGATCTTCCGGAATGATCTCGTCGATCACGAAGTTCGCCAGAGCCTTCAGCTCCTGGGCATGCCAGTAGGCTCCGGTGACGTAGCTGGTGGTGTTGGAAACCTGGGGTGTGATGTCCGCAGGGCTGTCCCAGGAATTGTCGATTCCGGTTCCGTTGATCTGATAGTTGTCGCTGGCGCATGCCGTGGAGACGACCGTTGCGTCCAGCATCCTGGCGAACTGGGCCTCCAGACCCGGAACCAGGGCTGCTGTAGGTTCGTCGGCCTGGGCCAGATCTTCGTCGGTGGTCCTGGGGTTCTCCACATCTGTGGGATCCAGGAAATCGCATGCGGTGGAAACGAGCCCCATGGCCAGGAGGGCCAGGAAAGGCAGCGCCCTCCCGAGGGCCGATCCCCGCTTTTTCATCGAGTTTCTCATGATGAGGTATCTCCGTCGGAAATCAGTCGGTACTCGAGGCCAACACATTAGAACACGAACTCCACGCCGAATCGGAACTTCCTTGGAGGAGACGCGGTGGTGCTGCTCTCCCCTCCCAGCGCCAGCCCGCCCCCGCTCATTCCGTTGAGCTCGGGGTCCACCATGTCGGTTCTGGACCAGATCCAGATGTTTCGGATCGACCCGTAGATACTGCCTCGTGTGGCACCCAGGCGCCCGGCCCACTCCTCGGGCATGGTGTAGCGCACCGACAGCTCCCGCCACTTGAACCAATCTCCGTCGTAGATGAAGGCCGAAATGGCCTGATAGGGCCCATAAGGCCCGATTTCGTTTCCGTCCAGGTCATGGCGAATGGGGAACGGCACCCCCTCGATCTCTTCCCGACGGTAGATGTAGTTGTACGTCGCCCACATGGAACCCCAGTCGTGTACCTGGTAACCGGCGGCCCAGTCGGCCCTGGACGTGATGGTCCAGGCTGTACCCAGTCGGAGGCTGGTGTTGAAGCTCCCGCTCTTGTCCGGGGTCGCCTGGCTCCCGGTGAACTGGGGCTCGTAGCCATCGAGCTTTCCATCATCGTCCCCTGAGTTGGGGATCCCGTCCGGACCATCGTTGTCGACGGGCGTCTCCACGTACCACGCTCCCACCGGCCGGCCCAGCGTCACACGTTTGAAATCCCCGGTGCCGGTATCGACGGAGAAGTCGGCCGCACCGCCCATGTCCGTGACCTCGTTGTCCACGGTCTGGAAGGTACCGCCGAGGGTCCAGGCCAGGTTGGGTCGGTTGAGAACCTGGATGGACCAGGCCACTTCGATCCCCTTGTTCGAAATCTCTCCGACGTTGCGAAGCTGGGTCCCTTCACCCGTGGTCGGCTGCTCGGGCACGAAGAAGAGGGCATCGGTGGTGGTAGCGTCGTACCAGGTGAAATCGATACCCACGCGATTGTCGAAGAGGGATGCGTCGAATCCCAGTTCCAGAGTTGAGGTCCTTTCGGGCTTCAGGTCCTCATTGCCCGGGTTGTCGAATCTGGGAGCCGACTGACTCCGGAAGGAGGTAGAGCCGAAGCTTCTGTCCTTGTCGAAGGGTCCTGGGGGTTTTCCCGTTTCCCCGTAAGCCAACCTGACCTTCATGTCATTCCACCAACCACCCACCGCGTTTCCGAACCAGTCATCATCAGACACGAGGTAGGAGAGACCCGCCTTCGGATACGCTTCCGTGGAGATGTCGTCACCAAAAGCGGTGGAGGCATCGAAGCGAACGCCTGCGTTCACGGTCAGCTTCTGCCAGAGGTCGAACTGTTCCTCGGCGTAGACCCCGCCGGTAAACCGCTCCGTGTTGGTCTCCGAGACGTCCAGGTCACCGGCCTCGTCGATGTCGGGAGCGCCCGGTAGCGCGAACTCGGTTCCCCGCCCGTAGAAGATGCTCTCGTCGTTCCGGTACCCCTGGACTCCTACGGTCAGGTCGGAAGAAAAATCCTCCCCGACGGGTTGGCTCCAACTGGCAGCGGCGTCGAAGGACACCGAGGAGAACTCCCGCTGGTATCGTTCGATCTCCCCCTTCACCTCTCCGGGCGTGAAACCGATAGGCTCCAACTCCCGCTGCTCATTGGCCCGGTAGTCGACGCCGGCGTTGGCCCGAAGGAAAAGGTTGTCGGAAACGTCCCAGTTGAACCCGGACGAGAAGATGAACCGGCTCACCGTCTCGGTGATCTCAGGCATCAAGAAGATGTCGTAGGCTTCCTGAAGAGTCCCGGCACCGGAGAAATAGAGGGCATCCCCTACCTCGAAGGTGGTGAGGGGATCGGCGATGGCAGTCCCGTTGAAGAGCCGGTCGAAGCTGCTCCGGGTGAAGTTCCCGGAAAAGTTCATGCGAAAATCGTCCGTAACCGTTGCCTGGATCCCACCCCTCAGTGAGTAGACGGTGCTGTTGTTCTTGGGCTGGACACCCTCTTCATCCTGAATCCGGGCTCCGATGCTGTACGTGACCTGGGCATTCCCTCCGTCCACGGCCAGGTAGTAGTTCTGAGCCAACCCTTTCTGCCAGTAGTTGTCCTCCATGAAACTCCCGGAGACCTCGCCGGCCTCCACCAAATCCGGGAAGGTGAGCTTGGTGTCGAACATGTACTTCAGCTCGGGTTGGTCCATCCCCACTTCGGCCCGTGCGGTAAACCTCGGAGGACTGATCTGGCCCTTCTTGGTGAAGATCTGGATGACCCCCGTGGCGGCATCGGATCCGTACAAGGTGGAGGCCGCCCCGCCCCGGGTGACCTCGATGCGCTCGATGTCACTGGTAAGGAGGTCGGCCAGAGCGGAGGATTGCTCTCCGCCGGTTCCACCGGCAGTAGCCATGTCGTTGTCCACGCGGACGCCATCCACGTAGACAACCGGGGTCTGGGCACCGTACACCGACGACACGCCCCGGAAGTTGATGAGGGACGCACTGCCCGGCTGAGCCGACTGGGCATTGACGGATGCCCCGGCCACCCGCCCCTGGAGGAGCTGGTCGATGGTGGTGACGGGCACCTGGCTGATCTCCTCAGTCGAGATCACATCCAAGGACGTGGATAGCCGCCTGCGCTCGGTCTCCTTCCCGAGCCCGGTCACGACGATCTCATCCAGGGCGATGGCGTCCTGCCCCAGGGAAAAGTCCACGTGGGCCACATCCCCGGGCGCCAGATTGACCGTCTCCTCCTGGGCCCCGTATCCGAGGATCAGGACACGGACCGTGATCTCGCCGGGGGGAACGTTTTGAATGATATAGGCCCCCTCAGCGTTGGAGAGGGTACCCAACCCCGTACCGACCACCATGATCTGGGCGTCGGCAAGGGGACGAAGGGACGCGGCATCCACCACCCTGCCAGAAACCGAACCGGTGTTCTGAGCAGACAGGATTCCTGGGATAAAGAGCAGGACCCCCAGGAACACCGACGCCGCGACACGAATCAAACCTCGTTCGCCTGCCATACGGTGCCTCCTCTTTCTAGTGAACTCACTGGCTTGTTGTTAAATGGACAGAAAACACGAAACACCCTGGGGGCTGGTCCTGCCCCTCCAGGGTGCCTCTGGATCGCCTTCATGGCGTGGTCAAGAATCGCCTCTCACGGGTTTATGGCGCGGTTTACATTTGACCACGTCACCATAATGTACGGATGGCGCAAGACACTGTTTCAAAGAGGGACTCAAGCCGAAATTCCT
>JASFVN010000346.1:0-4783 GCA_050049805.1 Gemmatimonadota bacterium | reverse complement strand
GCGGTCTACGAAATGTGGGCCGAGCTATACCCCCAGGACATCCAGGCCCAGCGTGCGGCGGCGGAAGTGCGCAATCTTCAGGACGACCGTATCGGCGCCATCGAGAAGCTGGAGCAGGTCCTCGAGCTGAACCCCACCGATCTGGGATTGCTCCAGGAGATCGGCTCGCTCTATCAGGCACTGGGGGACCTGGACACGGCTCGGCGGTACTTCCAGCGATACGCCGACGCAAACCCAGAAGACAAGGAGTCGTTCACGGCGTTGGCGGGGCTCGACCGGGATCTGGGAGATCATGCCCAGGCTCGAGAGCTGTACGAGCGGGCCCGCCTCCTGGAGCCTGGCGACCTTCAGCTGACGCTGGACCTGGCAGCCCTGGACAGGGACGTTGGGGATTTCGAAGGGGCAAAGGAAGGGTACGAGCGGGCCCTGGCCGCCGCCGGCACTGCCGCCCAGCGCTACCGCGCGCTCCGAGGTTTGAGGCAGCTCCACGAGTATCGGGGAAGCTACCGGGCGGCGCTGGAGGACCTCCAGAGGGAAATGATGGAGTTCGATGCCAGCCAACCTCCCTTGGCCCGGGTCCAGTTTCGACTGCTCACGCTGGGACTGTACATCCGGGCGGGCCAGCCGGATAAGGCCCTGGCCATGCTCGATTCCATGGCCATCCAACTCCAAGCCCCCATGAACAGCGTGGTGCCGCTGGGTCAAATCCGAGTCTTCGAGGCGCTGGGGCGGGTCGTGGAGCTGGAGGCGGCCGTCGATTCGGCCCAGGCCGTGCTGGACCGAACCGGGCTGAACACCCTGGAATCGACGGTAGTCTGGGGCCGGGGCCGTCTCCACGAGCTGCGGGGCGAATGGGAGGATGCCATCGCCGCCTTCGAGCGGGAGCGGGAATTGAGTCCCACCGACGCGGAGATCCCTGCGCGACTGGGACGGTGTCATCGGGAGCAGGGCGATCTGGACCGGGCCGAGTCGCTGATCCTGGAGACCCTACGGGCCAGGCCCTCCTACGGACCGGCGCACCTTGAACTGGCCCGGGTCTACGAGGCCATGGACCGTCCCCTGGATGCCATCCAACATCTGGAGCAGGCGCTGGAAACATGGGCGCCCGCCGACCCGGACTACCAGCCGGCGCAGGAGGCCCGAGCCATGCTGGAGCGGTTGAGGGCGACAGCATAAAAAGAACAAGAATGGAACCAATAGTGCCTCTTTCATTCCTTTTCCCGGGGTGGCACTTTCAGTCGTCGGCGGGTCAGGCCGGCCCGCCGGGTCATCCAACCGGAGGAACTACGATGTTGACCTCCCGCCGGACGGCAGGCTGGCTGCTGATCTTTCTGTCGGTCCTTCTCGTGGTTTCCCCCGCCGTGGCGCAGAATCGAGACCGCACCGAGCGGGAAGCCTTCTTCGACGCGATCCATGCCCCGAACTACCTGGGCACGGACATACTCCACACGCCCATCAAGAGCCAGATGGGGGGCACCTGCTGGGACTTCGCCACCATCTCCCTTCTGGAGTCCGAGGTGCTGAGGCAGAACGAGCCCCTCCGGACCGCCCTGGCGGAGGCTCGCCAGCAGCTCGACATCTCGGAGTACTACGTGGTCTACTGGGCATGGGTGGACAAAGCCCTCGAATACGTGCGGCGCAGGGGCCAGGGCTTCCACCCCCGCCGTGGCGACGTGCCCTTCGGGGACGGGGGCCTGAGCCACGACGTGTTTCGGGTCATCCGGGAGCACGGGCTCGTGCCCGAGGATGCTTACACGGTGCCCGACAGTTCCCGGGCCCTGACCCGTGACGTCATGGCCGCCATGGCCGCACACGATGACGACTGGGACGAGGATGCCATGATCCGGGCTGTCCGGGAGGCGCTTGACCGCCACCTGGCCCCGCCCCCGGAGACGGTGACGTTCATGGGCCAGACGATGACCCCCGTGGAGTATGCCCGAGACGCACTGGGCATCGATCCCGACGACTACATCGAGGTCACGTCGTACGAGAGCATCCCGTTCTATGGCAAGGGCGAGGTGGATGTGCCCGACAACTGGTGGGACTATTCGGGCTTTTACAATCTCCCGTTGGACGCATGGATGCGCACGCTGAACCGCGCCCTGGACCAGGGCTACTCGGTGGCCATCGACACGGATTGGGGTGACATGGGGGCCGGCTGGAACGACGCAGGCATCGCCGTCATCCATCCGGACATGACCTCGCCCATGTTTATCGACCAGGACACCCGTGAGTCCGACTTCGTCGAGCGCCGCACCACCGACGATCACCTGGTGCACGCCGTGGATCACCGTATGGTGGACGGCCGCGACTGGTACCTCATCAAGAACTCCCACGGTACATCGTCGGGCCGCCGCGGATACGTCTGGATGAGGGACGACTGGATGGCCATGCGGGTCCTCTTCTTCACGCTCCACAAGGACGCGCTGGGCCCGGATCTGCTGGAGCGGTTCGGGGGCTGAGGGGAGTCGGTCACCCGGGTAGGTCTCATCGCGTCGGTATCGAGGAGGCCTCAAGGGCTTCCCGATCGTTCAGCCGGTGGCCTTGGTCGTGAGTGGGAAATGGGGGCCGGCGCTGGGTGCCGCCGACGCCTGACAAACGTGAGATCGGTAGCGGACCTGCGCGTTTCCCCTGAAACGTCGGGAAGATTTTCATCGCCGACCTTTTAGCGAAGCGGCGCTTTAGCTGAAAGGCCTCAGTCGTTTCCGGCCGCTGGCGCGGCCTCCGGACCTGGGTCTACCCAGGCCTATTTCACCCAGGCCCCCCCCGAGAAAAGGAGATGGGGGCCTTCCTCCTCAAAAGGGAGAGTCGATGTCCGCGAGTGGGGGGGAGCCAAGAAGCTTCTTGTCGAATTCCTGAGCGTCCCTCAACTGCCTCACCTCATCACGCAGCAACTCGATCTGCTCCACCATCTCCTGGTCGAGTGAAAGCCGTTCGGGGGAGCGGGAATACCCGGACTCCCGGAGGGCCCGTGCCAGCGTCTCCACAAGAGGTTTGAAGGCGAAGCGCGTGGTGAGAATGAACATCAAACCCGTGATTGGCACAAAAAATATCGATAAGACCGCAACCAACCCGATCAATTGTCCCATGATATCCTCCGTTCGCAAAAAACCCCTTCTCCTACTCCTGCCGCAGGGTCCTGGCGGGGTCCGCTCGAATGGCCTTCCGGGCCGGAACGTAAGCCGCCATGAGTGCGACACACAGCAGAGCCCCCGGAACAGCGAGGAACGCCACGGGATCCAGGACCGCCACACCCAACAGGAACCCGTGCAGGGCGCTGCTGACCAGGAAGGCCAGAACCAGCCCCAGCATTGCGCCCACAACTACCAGCTTCATCCCTCCTCCCAGCATGATTCTGACGATCCTTCCAGGCCCGGCGCCGAGGGTCATGCGGATTCCCATCTCCTGCGACCGGGAGGCCACGGCGTAGCTTACCACCCCCCAAAGGCCGATGGTGGCGAGGATGAGGGCCACCGCGGCGAAGGCTGCAAGGAAGATGGAGCCCAGGCGGTCGGGGAGGAGCATGGCGCCGAGATGCTCTTCCATCGTCTGGGTGTTGACCAGGACCGCTCGGGGATCCTCGTCCTTGATGATCTCAACCATCCCCGGAAGTAAGTCGCCGGCCGGGCCCGAAGTCCGGGCGACGAGGAAGGCCCAGGAGCTGAAGCTCTGGCTGTAGGGAATGAAGATGCAGGGCCTGGGGGATTCTCCCAGGGTCCTGACCTTGGTGGATTTGGCCACTCCTACGACGACGAATTCCCCTCGCCCCTCTCTCCGAAACACTCGCCCGAGGGGGTTCTCTCCAGGCCAGAATCGCTCTGCCATGACCTCGTTTATGATGGCGACCCTCTGGCCGTCGGGTTGGTCCGAGGGCAGGAAGTTACGCCCCTGGATGATGGGGATCCCCAGGGTCTCGAAGAACCCGGGATCCACGATACTCTGGTCGATTTCGTGTGCGGTTCTGCCCGCGGGTGGATCCACTCCATCCACGGTTACGTCCCACGTCCATCTTCGGAGAGGATTCAGGGGCAGATTGTCGGCGAGTCCCACGGATCGGACGCTCGGGAGTGCCGATGCCCTTTCCACGATTTCACGGAGGAGCACCCGTCCTTCATCCGCGTTGTCTCGGCCCCGAAGGTTGAAGTGGACGATGGCGGCCGGTTCGTGGCCGAATCCGGGGTCCATCCCCCTGCGCGACTGTAGGCTCCTCATGAAGAGGCTGGCGGCCACCAGAAGCACGATGGTTGCGGCCATCTGACCCACCACCAGGAGGCTTCTGAGGCCGCGGCCGCGCCGCCCGCCGCCCCCCGGGGTCTCGTCCTTCAGCGTGGGGGACAGGTCGAGCCTGGTAGCGTGGAGAGCCGGTACCAGGCCGAAGAAAAGACCCGCTAGGAGCGTCACGCACGCAGTCAGCCCGAGGACGGTCCAATCCAATCCAAGGTCCAGACCGATATCGACCGGCAACGGAAGCTCCAGGTCGGGAAGGAGGCCGACCAGCCAGGTGCCCAGGCCCAGGCCGGCGACCCCACCGAGAAAGGCCAATACCATGGTCTCGGTCAGCAGTTGCCCGATCAGCCTCCTGCGGGAAGCACCCAATGCGAGGCGCATGGCGACCTCCCTGCGCTGATCGGTGGCCCTGGCCAGTAGGAAGCTGGCCAGGTTGGCGCAGGCGATGAGGAGAACGAGGCCGACGACACCGGCCGCCAGTAGAATGCCGGAGATGATCATTCGGTCGATGGACGGGTTCACCACGACACTCCCGGTAGGAACCGCACGGAATCCC
>JASFVN010000344.1:0-4807 GCA_050049805.1 Gemmatimonadota bacterium | reverse complement strand
TTGGGCATGGCAGATACCTATCCCGAGATGCCGGCCGAGCACGTCGGAGGGCAGCTCGCCACCGGATACGGGAACCTCACCCGCCAGGGGACCCGGAACCGCGCCGACTTCTTCGAAGCCCAGGGAATCGCCCCTGCCGCCGGCTTCGCCTCCACGGTGGAAGATCTGGCCAAGTTCGCCCAGTGGCAGTTCAGGCTCCGGGGCGACAAGGAGGAGGTGCTCCACGCTTACACCCTTGCGGAGATGCAGAGGGTGCACTTCGCCGTGCCCGGGTCCACCACCATGCGGGGCCTGGGGTTCTCCTATTCTCAACACGGGGATGAGACCTTCGTCGGTCACGGAGGGAGCTGCCCCGGATTCCGCTCCCAGTTCTCCATGCAGAATGAGGACAAGATCGCCGTGGTGGTCATGGTCAACGCCACCGTGAGTCCCGGAAAGTACGTGACCGGCATCTACGACCTGGTGAAGGATGCCCTGGTGGCGAAAGCGAAGGCGGACTCGGTGGCAGCAGCGGCGGCTGAGGCCGACGAGGAAGCGGAGGCGGCCGCAGCCCCGAAAGCAGACCCGGCCCCGGAGCCTGAAGAGGAGAGAGGAGAGAAGGCGGCCCCCGTGGACTTCGAGAAATACATGGGCACCTATACGGGCGGCCTTGGAGGGGACGAGACGGTTGTCCTCCGGTGGAGAGGGGGAATCGGGACCCTTGGACTTCCCTCCGACAGCCCTTCGGTCCGGGCCCTGGAGCACGTGGAGGGTGACACCTTCCGCCGGGCCGGGAGCGAGGGCCCCACGGGCCTGGTGATCTTCGAGACCGGCGAGGATGGGCGCGTCACGCGTATGAGGACCCCGCTGAACTACCGGAATCGGGTTTTCCCGGAAGGGGGATAGCGGGCCGAGCCGGAGGGGGACCTTCGCAGTCCAACTGGCCCGGGGGAGCCTGAAACACGAGGCTGAACGTTTCAGCCGAAGCGTTTTTCGGTATTGCGGCCCGCCGAGCAGTTTCCCCGACGGAGGATTCAGCTGATGGTTGGTCAGGCCTACCGGGGCCGCACGAGGGACTCGAAGGGGGGGTATCCCCGGAGGTCGTCCAAGGCCGGATCTACGTGGATCCAGATTCCATAGGCACCCCCGTTCGCGAAGGCATCCTGAAGACGCCGGATGGCTTCGTCCCGTTCACCTAGCGCTGCGGTGATCCTGGCCTGGGCCAGGAGGTGGAGCCCCCGGTGGTGGGAGCCTCCGAACGTCCCAGCGAGCTCGATCATCACCTCCGCCCCGTCCCGGTCGCCCAGCTTCGCCAGGGTGACTCCGTAGAAGCCGATGTAGTTGAGGTTGCCGGAAGACTCCGGCGAGAGTTGGCGGAAGGCTTCCGCAGCCTCGGACCATCGCCGGGCGTAGTAGTGGGCCCTTCCCAGGTTGTACGTCGTGGTGGAGGTGGTTCTCGACGGGAAGTGCTCGATGGCATCGGAAAACATCTTTTCCGCCTCGGTCTCGTACCCGTGGGCCCAAAGCTCCCTGGCAGCCCAGACAGGGCGCAGCGCGGGGTCGTACTCGGGTGCCGCAGGCAGGTTTGCCATTACCGCCAAGACCGAGTCCACGGCGTCCAGCCTCCCCATGCCGACAAACGCCCGAATCTCGATATCCATCAGCTCCATATGGTCGGGCCAATACTGGAGTCCCTCCCGGGCCACGGCCAACTCCTCCTCGTACCGCTCCAGTACGTGGAAGGCGGTGGCACCCTGCGTCCACGCGCCGAGCCAAGGGCAACCCCCCGGCCGGGCAGCGGCATAGTACCGCTCCACGGCATCGGTCATCCGATTTGTTCGATAGGCCGTCAACATGGCGTTCACGCCCCAGCCCGCCGGATCGAGCCTGAACCCATCCTCGGCTGCTCTGGTGGATAGGGTCGGATTCCCGGTTCGACTGCCGATCATCCAGTCATAGAGTAGACGATCACCCGTGTCCATCTGATCACGAACGCCGCCCAGCAAGGCGTAGACCGAATCTGCCTCTCTTTCGCGCCTCAGATTGCTCAAAGCCACGCCCACCAGGTTTAACGGCGGGATATACCCGGGGGAGCCGGCCAGAGCTTCGTTGCCCACTTCCACGGATTCCGCGTATTTGCGCTCACAGAACAGGTCGAGCTGGCGCTCATATAGCTCGTAGGCTTCCAGGGACACGGGAAGGGAGACGTTCGCCATCCAGCTAGGCGAGTCCGGCGCGAGGTGGGCCACGGCTCCGGCCGTAGCCATGACGGTCAGACGGCCCATGAGAACCTCAACCGAATCCGCCGGCCCAGCCACCGGCTCGAATGCCCGCAGGCGTTCTCCCGTCCGTACGTCGATGAGCTCGATCTCCATTCGGATCTGTGAACCGGTGGAGGAAATGGTGCCTGCCATGGCGTGGGTGGCATTGACGGCCCGGGCCACCTCCTCCGTGCTCGCGTCCTCCCCCAGTTGTCGATACGTGTCACGGACGGTGGAGGACGGAACAACCGGGATGGGCTTCGGTTGGTCGATGGATCGGGCTATCTGGTCGGCGGCCAGGCTCCCGCGAATGTCCAGTTCCGGGTTATCGGTGAGGTTTTCCAAGGGGAGCACAACCAGTCTTTCCGTGTCCTCGGAAGCCGAAGCGGCGGCGTCTGAGGGTTCTCCGATCCCCGTGGCCGGCCCCTGGGTCCCGAGCCATACGAACAGGGCGATGGCGGCCAGAGCGGCTGGGGCGCCGATCTTCAGCCACAGGGGAAGGTCGCCCTTGCCTGTCGCCACCCCCGCCGTAGGCGTCGTCTGCGTGGGTGTCACGCCGGTGCTGGGTGTGGCGAACAGCTCCAGCTGCCGAAGCAACTCCTCGGCAGACTGCCAGCGGTCGGCGGGCTTCTTCTCCAGGCAGCGCATGAGAACCTCGCCAAGGCCCTCTGGCACCGACTCCCTGAGCTCGGTGACCGGCCGGGGCACCTCTGTTACGTGAGCCGCCAGGATCTGCTGGGCCGTCAGCCCGCTGAACGGCGGGCGACCCGCAAGGAGCTCATAACCCATGGCCCCCACGGCATAAATGTCGGCCCGGTGGTCGATGTGCTCATTGGCCGCCGCCTGCTCCGGCGCCATGTAGGCCGGCGTGCCCAGGGCCACCCCCTTCGTGGTGAGCTGGTGACGGCCCGTTGCCTCACTCACCGCCTTTGCCACGCCGAAGTCCGTCACCACGGCGTGGCGGCCCGACAGCATCACGTTGTCCGGCTTGATGTCCCGGTGGACCACCCCCTGCTGGTGGGCGGCGGCCAGGGCGTCGACGACCTCCCGGAGAATTCTCACCGCCTGCGTGACCGGAAGCTCACCCTCCCGGGCGACCCGTTCTCGCAAAGATTCTCCCTCCAAATAGGGCATGACGTAGTACAGGAATCCGTCGGCCTCGCCGGAATCGAACAGAGGGAGAATGTGAGGGTGCTGGAGGTTGGCAGTGACTCGGACTTCCTGGAGGAAGCGGTCCGGCCCCATTGTGGCGGCCAGCTCAGGCCGGAGGACCTTGAGGGCCACGTCCCGTTCATGCCTCAGGTCCCGGGCCAGGTAGACCGTGGCCATCCCGCCTTCGCCCAGGCCCCGTTGGATTTCATATCGGCCGGCCAACGCCGCCTGCAACCGCTCAGGGATTTCGGACACCTGCCACTCCTCAGCGACGCTCGATGGGGACACCTGCGAATATATTGTGCTGGCACGAGGTCCCGCGAAAGGAAAACCACCAAACTGGGCAAGGCACGACCTCCGGGGCTGACGGC
Source organism: Gemmatimonadota bacterium (assembly GCA_050049805.1). Classification (GTDB taxonomy): domain Bacteria; phylum Gemmatimonadota; class Gemmatimonadetes; order Longimicrobiales; family Gaopeijiaceae; genus JABDNZ01. The sequence continues at coordinate 1,044 of JASFVN010000344.1, read as the reverse complement.
GACTTCTGCGGTCTCGGTGCGGGGGAATCCGACGCGGCCCGGCGCGGATCGAACGACGTGAGGAGCGAGAAGCGGGGCCGCGTCAACATCCCGCGGCTTGATCAACACGCCGGCCTCTCTGCGGTGCCGCTGCGGGGGTTTCCAACGCGGCCCAGCCCCCTACAAATGCAGTTGGAAGAACCAAGCAGGGCCGCGTTGGCTAAGCGAGCCCCGAAGGAATTCGATCCAGGAAGGCGAGCGGCCCCCGAAGGGGCACCGCAGAGAGGCCGGGCAAAGTTTCAAGCCGCAGTAGCTAAGGGAGCCCCGAAGGAATACGATCCCGGGAGGCGAGCGTCCCCCGCTCGGCCGCAGGGCCATCGTTCTCCGGCACTGATATTGTCTGATTCCCCTTTCCGCCCTACCCTGTACCCCTCCGCCGCCCCGGCCCCATTGATGGCGGGTCCGGGGTGGGGAAAGAAGTGCTATTTTTGTTTGTTTGACCCCTGAAGCGACCACCACTGAAACCACAACCACAGCTCTTTCGAGAAAAGCCGAGCGATGAAAAAGTCACCACCCATTATCTATACCTGGACCGACGAAGCTCCAGCACTGGCGACCCACGCATTCCTCCCCATCATCCGGGCCTTCGCCGGAGCCACCGGCGTACCTGTGGAGACCCGGGACATTTCATTGGCAGGCCGGATCCTGGCGGTCTTCCCCGATGCCCTCACCGAGGAGCAGAGGGTGAGCGACGACCTGGCCGAGCTGGGCCACCTGGTCGAGAAGCCCGAGGCCAATGTCATCAAGTTGCCCAACATCAGCGCCTCCATTCCCCAGATGAAAGCGTGCATCGCCGAGTTACAGTCGAAGGGGTTCGCCTTGCCGGACTACCCGGAAGAACCGGCCAACGACGAAGAGCGGGCCATCAAAGAGCGCTACGACTCGGTCAAGGGCAGCGCGGTGAATCCCGTCTTGCGTCAGGGGAACTCGGATCGGCGGGCACCGAAATCTGTGAAGGAATTCGCTCGGGAGAATCCTCCCCGCATGAGAGCATGGCCGGAAGAT
>JASFVN010000085.1:0-15312 GCA_050049805.1 Gemmatimonadota bacterium | reverse complement strand
CCTCGCGGCTGGATTCGGTGCTTTCCTGAAGAAGACACAGGAGGGGAAACCGGTCTTCCTGGGCCGGGATTCCCGCACGTCCGGGCCCATGCTCTGCAGAAGTGCCGCTGCGGGCCTCCAATCGGTGGGCTGTGACGTGGTGGACCTGGGGATGGTGCCCACGCCGACCCTTCTTCTGGCCGTTGAAGAAATGGGTGCCGCCGGTGGCATCGGTGTCACCGCAAGCCACAACCCCGGCGAGTGGAACGCCCTGAAGTTCGCCTCGTCGGAAGGTATCTTCCTGGATGCCGAGGTGATGTCCGGTTTTCAGGCTTTTCTCCAAACCGAGGATCCCGTCAGAGCCGACTGGACCGGCATCGGATCATTGAAACCCGATGCCAGGGCCGTTCAGCGTCACATCGATAGGATCCTCGCCCTACCCCTTTTGAATGTGCCAGCCCTCAAACTCCGGAGTTTCCGGGTAGCCCTGGACTGTGTAAACGGGGCCGGCGGCGTCATCATGCCCCAACTCCTGGAAGCCCTTGGATGCCAGGTCACGGGCATCCACACCGACACCCACGGCCGCTTTCCCCGGGACCCGGAGCCCACGGCCGAAAACCTGGCCGAACTGGGGGATAAGGTTCGAACGTCCGGAGCCGAACTGGGGTTTGCCGTGGACCCGGACGTAGACCGGCTCTCCCTGGTGGACGAGAAAGGTGTTCCGCTGGGGGAGGAGCTGACCCTGGCCCTGGCCTCGGCGGTGGTCCTGAGCAGGACCCCGGGGGTGGTGGTGGCGAACCTTTCTACCAGTCAGGTTGTAGAGGATGTGGCCCGTGGGTATGGGGGTTCGGTGGAAAGGGCGCCGGTGGGTGAGATCAACGTCGCCAGGAAGATGCAACAGGTGGGAGCCGTAGTGGGAGGCGAGGGGAACGGAGGGGTCATTCTTCCGGACCTCCATCTCACCCGGGACGCTCCCCTGGGGGCGGCCCTGATCCTCCAACACCTCCTGGACCAGGGCGAAACATTGAGTCATGCTGCCCATCGGTGGCCGGCCTACGTGATCCGGAAACGAAAGGTAGACTTTCCCCGGGAATCCCTGGGGGGGGCCTACGCGGCCCTCATGGATGACCTGGCTGCTCCGGTCCGGGATGAAACCGACGGGCTGCGCGTGAGCTGGCCCGAGGAGCGGGTGTGGCTCCACGTTCGCCCGTCCGGCACCGAACCGGTGGTGCGCCTCATTGCCGAGGGCCCTTCGGAGGCAGAAGCAGACGGTGTCCTCCACCGGGCAGCAGAGATCCTGGCGGGCCTGGCGTAAATGGGACACCGTTGATATGTGGGGGTTGCGCCGCTGATAGGAGGGGGCTGCGTCTTCCTGCGGCAAAGCCGGCGAAAAAAAGAACGCCCGATCGGGATCCGGGCCCGAAATAGACAAAGAGAGCCACATGTGCGGAATTGTAGGATACCTGGGACCCCGGGACGCCTCTCCCGTCCTCCTGGAGGGGCTACGTCGCCTGGAGTACCGGGGGTATGATTCGGCCGGAATCTCCATCCTTACAGAGGAAGGGGTTCTGACCACCGTCAAACGTCCGGGGAAGATCGCTGTTCTGGAAGAGGCTTTGGACGGGAACCGGCCCGTTGGCCATTGTGGCATTGCCCATACCCGCTGGGCCACCCACGGCGGGCCTACCGAAGAAAACGCCCACCCTCACTTTTCTACCGACCGTGACATCGCCGTCGTACACAACGGCATCATCGAGAATGCGGACGAACTCCGGGAGGACCTGCAGGAGCTGGGCTACGAGTTTCGGAGCGAGACCGACACCGAGGTGATCATCCACCTCATCGACGAGGCGTTCAAGGGCAATCAAGCCCTGGAAAACGCCGTGGCCGCGGCTCTACTCCAGGTAGAAGGCGCCTACGGAATCGCGGCGGTGAGCAGCCGGGACCCCGGGAAGATCGTGGCGGCCCGGAATGGAAGCCCTTTGCTGCTCGGGATCGGAAAGGACGGAGAATACCTGGTGGGATCCGATGCCGCGGCGCTGGTGACCCATACCAGGAACGTCATCTACCTCGACGACGGCGATGTGGCCGTCATGAACGGGGACGGACACTGGACCTTCCACCTGGAGCGGGGGGCGGTCTCCAGGCCGATCCAGAGGGTCACCTGGGACCTGGGGGCCATCGAGAAGGAAGGTTTCGAGCATTTCATGCTCAAGGAGATCTTCGAGCAGCCGTCCTCTCTCCGGGACGTCTTGAGGGGCCGTCTCCTTGCGGAGGAAGGCGCCTCGAAGCTCGGGGGCATCACGATCTCGGACCTGGAGCTCCTGCGGATCAAACGGATCATCATCACCGCTTGCGGAACCTCCTGGCACTCGGCTCTCCTGGGCGAGTACATGCTGGAAGAGCTGGCCAGGGTACCGGTGGAAGTGGAATATGCCTCCGAGTTCCGCTACAAGAGCCCCCTCGTGGACGAGACCACCCTGGTCATTGCAATCAGCCAATCAGGTGAAACGGCCGACACGCTGGCGGCACTGCGGGAAGGGAAACGGCGGGGCGCCCCCACCATGGGCATCGTAAACGCCGTGGGATCCAGCATCGCCCGGGAGACGGATTTCGGCGTCTATCTCCACGCTGGCCCCGAGATCGGGGTGGCGTCGACCAAGGCCTTCACCAGCCAGGTGGTGGCGCTGGCTCTCTTCTCTCTCTACCTGGGCCGACGGCGGGGACTCTCCCTGGAAGCGGGTCACCGAATCGTCCGGGCTCTGTCCGCACTTCCCAATCAGGTGGAGAAGGTCCTGGAGCAGGACGAGGCCATCAGGGCCCTGGCCGAGAGGTATGTAGACTGCCGGAACTTCCTCTATCTGGGACGCGGTTATCAGTTTCCTGTGGCTCTGGAAGGAGCCCTGAAGCTCAAGGAAGTGAGCTACATCCATGCAGAGGGGTACCCGGCGGCGGAGATGAAGCACGGGCCCATCGCTCTCATCGACGACGACATGCCCGTGGTGGCCCTGGCTCCCACCGACCCCATCTACTCCAAGGTTCTCTCCAATATCGAAGAAGTCCGGGCCCGTCAGGGCCGGGTCATCTGCGTGGTTACCGAGGGGAATACCGAGATCGTTGAAAAGGTGGACCATGTCATTCCGGTTCCCAGCAGCCTCCCGCTGACCCAGGCGGTCCTCACCACCATCCCCCTTCAGCTGTTGGCCTATCATATGGCCGTCCTGAGGGGATGCAACGTGGACCAGCCCAGGAATCTGGCCAAGTCGGTGACAGTGGAATGAGGGTCGTCCTCCAGCGGGCTTCCGAGGCCAGCGTCACCATAGACGGCAGGGTTGCCGGGGAGATTGCCGCCGGCCTCGTCCTTCTGGCGGGGTTCACGGAGAGTGACACCGAGAGCGAGCTGAAGTGGATGGCGGAGAAAATCCTGGGGCTCAGGATCTTCTCCGACGACCAGGGAAAGATGAACCTCTCCCTTAGAGACGTGAACGGGGATCTACTGGTCATCAGCCAGTTCACCCTCTACGGAGATGCCAGGAAAGGGCGCCGGCCCAGCTTTGTCCACGCCGCCGCTCCCGAGATCGCCATCCCCCTCTACGACCGCTTCCTCGAGATTCTCAGGGAGTCTTCCCCCGGGAGAGTCGAGAGTGGGGAGTTCGGGGCCATGATGGACGTGGCCCTGGTGAACGCCGGCCCTGTTACGCTGGTGCTGGAGCGGTGACGAGACGGGGTAGCCCTCCACCGCTGGTTCTCGCTTCCGCTTCTCCCCGCCGGGCCGAGCTTCTCGCCCGGCTCGGCCTGGAATTCGAGATCTTCCCTACACACATCCCTGAAGACTTCCTACCTGCTGAGAGCCCGGAGGCCCACGCCGAGCGCCTCTCGGTTGCCAAAGCCCGGGCGGCAGCTGTGGGCTGCCCCAAAGCTCTTGTGATCGGGAGCGACACCGTGGTGGTTCGGGACCGGGTGATCCTCGGGAAGCCCAGAGACCGGAAAGAAGCGGTGGGCATGCTTCGTTCCCTGGCGGGACGAACCCATCGGGTCATCAGCGGCCTTGCGCTGGTGTTTCCGGGAGGCGCAGTGGAGTCGGGGTCTCTCTGCACCGAGGTTACTTTTCGAGACTTCGGCCCTGATCTGGCCCGGGATTATGTGGAGACCGGAGAGCCCATGGACAAGGCGGGGGCCTACGGAATCCAGGGCCTGGGCAGTGCATTGGTGCAGGACATACGAGGGGACTACCATACAGTCATGGGTCTTCCGATCCCCCTTCTTCTGGATCTCCTGGAGAGGGCAGGGTGGAGATACTCTTTCGGAAAGCTGAAACCGGCGGAAGACTGACCCGGGTCCGCCCCAACCAAGCCTGCGGCTCGCGACGATGCAGAACGGCCTCCATCTCCCGGGCGTTCCGGTGCCCGTCCAGTGGACCGACGATGGAATGGCGGTCCGCCTCCTGGACCAGACCCTTCTTCCCGGCATTGAACACTATCTGCGATTGGAGAGCGTGGAGGCGGTGCGGGAAGCCATTCAGGCCCTGAGAGTTCGTGGAGCTCCAGCCATCGGGATTGCAGCTGCTCTGGGGCTGGCCATGGGACTCAGGACCCGTTGGGAAGAAGGAGGGAGATCCTCCGACCCTGCAGGTTTGGAGGCAGGGCTAAGGATGGACCATGAACTGCTTCGGGGCGCCAGACCCACTGCCGTGAACCTGGGTTGGGCGCTGGACCGACTCCTGGACCGCTTCACAGAGACACGCGCCCTGCCGGCGGAGGAAGTCGTGTTGGCGGTGCGACGGGAGGCCGAGGCCATCGCCCATGAGGATCGTGAAATGTGCCGTCTCATCGGGAAACACGGGACGGAATTGATTCCGGAGTCAGGGGCGACCGTACTGACCCACTGCAACGCAGGGGCCCTGGCCACCGGCGGGATCGGAACCGCCCTGGCACCGGTCTATACGGCCCATAGCCGGGGTATTCCCGTCAGGCTCTTCGCTGACGAGACCCGGCCTTTGCTTCAGGGAGCACGGCTCACGGCCTGGGAAGCGACCCGGGCGGGGATCGAGACCACCGTGATTGCCGACTCCATGGCCGGTGCCCTCATGGGACAGGGGCAGGTGAGCCTGGTCCTGGTTGGCGCCGACCGGGTGGCGGCAAACGGTGATGTGGCCAACAAGATCGGGACGTACGGCCTGGCCGTCCTGGCTCGGGCCCATGGCATTCCCTTTTATGTGGCCCTGCCCCGGAGCACCTTCGATCTTTCGGCCGCCTCTGGTGCGGATATCCCCATAGAGGAGAGGGATGCTTCGGAGGTATCCGGCTCGGGGAAGGAGCGAGCCGTACCCGAGGAAGCCGGGGTATGGAACCCGGCCTTCGACGTTACACCCGCCCACCTCGTTACGGCTTTCGTCACCGACGGTGGCTTGCTGAGACCTCCCTTCAAACCGGCCATTGACGGCCTGTTTCGCCCCGGGCCAAAAGGCCGACCTTCCGGCAATTCAGAGGAGTAGAGATCCCCATGACCGCTCTTTCCGCAGTTCTCGCCATCGATCAGGGCACCACGGGGACCACGGCCCTTGTAGTGGCAACAGACGGCCGACTCCTGTCCAGGGCCTACTCCGAGTTCACCCAGCACTTCCCCCAGCCGGGTTGGGTCGAGCACGACGCCCTGGAGATTTGGGAGGTCACCCGAAGGGTTTCCCGGCAGGCCCTGGACGCGGCCGGTTCCGGAGTAAGGGTGGAAGCCGTGGGGATCACGAATCAGCGCGAGACGGTGGTCCTCTGGGACCGGGAAACCCTGGAACCCGTCCACCGGGCCATCGTCTGGCAGGACCGCCGAACAGCCTCGATCTGCCGGGAATTGAAGGAGAGAGGATTGGAGGAAGAGGTTCGGGAGCGCACCGGGCTCCTCTTCGATCCCTACTTTTCGGGGACAAAGCTCACCTGGCTCCTCCGAAACCACCCTGAGTTGAGGGGGAGGGCTGAGGCCGGTGAGTTGGCTGCAGGAACGGTGGACAGTTGGCTCGTCGCCCGCCTCACCCGGGGGGAGGTTCACGCCACCGATCACACCAACGCCTCTCGAACCCTCCTCTACAACTTGGAGCGTCAGGGTTGGGATGAGAAGCTCCTGGGCATTCTGGAGGTGCCTTCAGCCCTTCTGCCGGATGTACGGTCCAGCTCCGGGATCTTCGGCGTCGCTGCCGGCGAAGAATTGGGCCTGGAAGTCCCCATCGGAGGAGTGGCAGGCGACCAGCAAGCCGCACTGTTCGGACAGGGCTGCTGGTCGGAGGGGCTGGCGAAGAACACCTACGGGACCGGGGCATTCCTGCTTTTGAACACCGGCCAGAAAAGGGTGCGGTCCACCTCGGGTCTCCTCACGACCATGGCATGTGATGAGTCGGGCGCTCCTGCCTATGCGCTGGAGGGGTCCATCTTCGTAGCCGGGGCGGCCATCCAATGGCTCCGGGACGGGCTGGGAGTCCTGGAGTCGGCCCAGGAATCGGAGGCCTTGGCGGCATCCCTGACCTCCAACGACGGTGTCTACTTCGTTCCTGCCTTCGTGGGCTTGGGAGCGCCCCACTGGGACCCCCACGCCAGAGGCATGCTGGTGGGCTTGACCCGAGGCACGGAGCGGGCTCACCTGGCCCGGGCGGCACTGGAAGCCATGGCCTATTCCACCGCGGACGTGTTGGGGGCCATGGAGAAGGATTCGGGGGTTGATGCCAGGGAACTCAGGGTCGACGGAGGCGCAGCCATGAACGATTGGCTCATGGAGTTCCAGGCGGGGATCCTCGGGATCCCGGCCCGGAGGCCGTCACTGGTGGAGACCACGGCTCTGGGGGCTGCCGGCCTGGCCGGGACGGCCGTTGGCGTCTGGTCCACCGGATCGGAGTTGATGGCGGCCCTTGGTGAATCCACTGTCTTCGAACCGTCCATGTCGGAGGCCGACCGGAGAACCTGCCTGGAAGGATGGCGACGGGCCCTGGGGGCGGTGAAGGTCTGGTCCGAGGGGGAGGTCTCGTGAACCTCGAATCGGGGCCCAGGAGAGGTACGCCGTCGCCGAGGATCTCGGTCATCGGCGCCGGTGCTCCGTCACCGGAAGAGGCCCGGTTGGCTTTCGAGCTGGGGCGAGCCCTGGGAAAGGCCGGGGCCGTCGTTATCACCGGTGGCCTGGGCGGCGTCATGGAGGCGGCTTCCAGAGGGTGTGCCGAGGCAGGGGGAACCACGGTGGGGATTCTCCCGGGACCCGATGCGGCCCAGGCGAATCGATGGTGCAGCATTCCCCTGGCCACCGGGATGGGAGAAGCCCGAAACGCACTGGTAGTTCGGGCCGGACAGGCCGCGGTGGCGGTAGGAGGAGGTTGGGGGACCCTCTCCGAGATCGCCTTGGCCCGGAAGATGGGCCGGGAGGTGGCCCTCCTGGGTACGCCTCCCTGCGACCTCGATCTTCCAACCTTCTCCTCGGCCCAGGAAGCGGCCCGGTGGGCTCTCCAAGGCGTCTCTGGTATCCGATAGGGGCACGTTGGGCAGAGGTCGGGGTAGTCTGTGAAGCCGCATTGAGGGGCGGGCTTCGCTAGATTAGGTTTTTTTATCCATTTTCTTCCGGAAACAGTTACGCGGTGGCCAATAGGCACCCGACATTGGAGGGGTAGCAGGCATGAAGAATGGCCGGTTTTATGTAGGGTTGGGGGGCGTTGCTCTGGTGGTGAGCTATCTGGTCTGGACGGGCGTGAGTGACAGCATGGTCTACTACCTCACCCCCACGGAGCTCGTAGCCAAGGTTTCCGAGGATCCAACCTTCCATGCCGTTGGCGTGAAGGTCAGTGGAAGGGTGGTATCGGGCTCGTACAGCCAGGGCCAGGGAGACCTGGAACATCACTTCACCGTTCAGGATCTGGAGCACGGGGACGTGACCTTCCAGGCCATTTACGAAGGAGTGCTCCCGGACACCTTCACCGATGAGACCGAGGTCGTACTGGAGGGGCAATACGGGGAGGACGGGGTCTTCAGGGCCCACACCCTCCTGACCAAGTGTGGAAGCCGTTATGAGGCTACCCCGGAGGAGATGGGCGGAACCGGAGCTTCGGCGTGACCCAGCTCGGGGAATTCGCCTTATGGATTGCCCTACCCGTCTCCTTCTGGGGGATGGCCATGGGCTTCGTGGGGGGACACCAGAAGCGGGGTGACCTCGTTCTCAGCGCCGAGCGCAGTGTCCACCTGGTCTTCCTTCTCCTTTTCGTTGCCTCCTGGGGAATCGTCAACGCCTTTCTCCAGGACCAGTTTCAATACTGGTACGTCGCCAACTACTCCAACCGCCAGCTCGACACCTTCTTCAAGCTTTCCGGCCTCTGGGCCGGTCAGCGGGGATCCCTGGTTTTCTGGGCCGTCCTCCTGGCCTTCTTCTCCAGCATCTGCGTGTTCCTGAACCGGAACAGGAACCGGGAGTTCATGCCCTACGTAGTGGGAATCCTTCAGGGAATCCTGGGATTCTTCCTGGTTGTACTCCTTTTTGCAGGGGTCAATCCCTTCGAGCAGTTGGGCTTCACCCCGGCCGATGGACAGGGTTTGAACCCTCAGCTCCAGAACTACTGGATGACCATCCATCCCCCGGTTCTTTACCTGGGGTTCACCGCCTTCTCCATCCCCTTCGCTTTCGCCATGGCGGCCCTCCTGACGGGTCGAACGGATTCTCGCTGGATCGTGCTGACACGGAGGTGGACTCTTCTTTCCTGGTTCTTCCTCTCCAACGGAATCGTCTTCGGGATGAGGTGGGCCTACGAGGAGCTGGGGTGGGGCGGTTACTGGTTCTGGGATCCGGTGGAGAACGCATCCCTTCTTCCCTGGCTCACGGCCACGGCCTTTCTCCACTCCATCATGATCCAGGAAAACCGGGGCATGTTGAAGATCTGGAACATGTCCCTGGTTCTTCTGACATTCCTCCTGACCATTTTCGCCACCTTCCTGACCCGATCGGGCCTTATCGAGTCGGTCCACAGCTTTGCCCAGAACAGCAAGATCGCCATGATCTTCCTGACCTTCATGGGAAGCATCTTCATCGCTTCGGTGATCCTGATCGTGTACCGCCTCCCGGTGTTGAAGGCGGAGAACCAGATCCAGTCCTTCCTGTCCAGGGAGGCGGCCTTCCTCCTAAACAACCTGATCCTTCTGGGTGCGGCCTTCGCGGTGCTTTGGGGTACCATGTTTCCCCTCATCAGCGAGGCCTTCACCGGCACACAGATCGCCGTGGGCCCGCCCTTCTTCAACAGCGTGAATATCCCCATCGGCCTGGTGCTGCTGGCCCTGACGGGCATCGGACCCGTCATCGCCTGGAGAAGGGCGACCAGGCGGAATCTCAAGAGGAACTTCGCAATCCCGGTGGCTGCGGGGCTGGCGGTGGTGGCCATTCTCTACGGCATGGGAGCCAGAGGTGGATATCCCCTCACCACCTTCGGGATCTCCACCTTCGTCCTCACCATCATTGGCGTTGAGTTTTTCAAAGGCACACGGGCACGAGCCCGGATCGAGGGGGAGGGGATACTCCCGGCCCTGGCGCACCTGGTGGGCAGGAACCGGCGCAGGTGGGGAGGCTACATCGTCCACATCGGTGTGGTCCTGATCTTCACCGCCTTTGCCGGCCGGAACTTCGAGGTCAGCGTCACCGAGAGCGTGGATCCAGGTGATTCGGTCCAGGTGGCTTCACCCTTTGGACACACGTATACCCTGACCTACCAGGGGATCTCCTCCTCGAGGGAAGGAAATTTCGACCGGTGGGTGGCCCTCTTCTCGGTGGAGAAGAACGGAAACCCCTACGGTGCCCTGAGCTCGGAGCTCCGCCACTATCCCAGCCGTCAGATGACGACCAAAGAGGTGGGGATCCGGTCGACCTTCCTGGAGGACCTGTACATCATCCTGGCCGACGCCGAGGATCTGGAGGGAATCGTCAACAATGATCCTGGGGCCCAGCGTATCGTGGCAGAGATCCAGGTGAACCCTCTGGTAGGCTGGATCTGGTACGGCGGGATCGTCCTCACCATCGGGTCCCTCATCGCGCTCTGGCCGGCAGCCGAGGTCCGGAAACGGTCTGCGGCCCCGGTTTCGGAAGAGCCAGCGGGGGTAGCGGCATGACCATCGTTGGAGCCCTGATCCTCGTGGGGATCACTGTCTTCCTGATCCTTCAGCCCGTCATCTCGGGTGAGGAGGCCCCTCTTTCCAGCGCCGGCGAAGAGCCTACCGACGCCCAATTCAGAAAGAGGGTTTCCCTTCTTCAGCTCCGAGACGCCGAGTACGAATACGCCATGGGTAAGCTGGGCGAGGAGGACTATCAGACCCTCAGAACGGAGATTTCGGCGGAAGCCCTGGAGGCCATCCGGGCAGAAGAGGAAGAGACGAGGGCAGGAAGCGGGTCCTTTGAAGGGCCCACGGATGCCGAGCTGGAGGAGGAGATCGCGGCGGTCCGGACCCGCCTGGCCGGCGGCAGCTTCTGTTCGGCCTGTGGTCATCCCAATCCTGCCGGCAGCCGTTTCTGCGGCGACTGCGGGACGAAGCTGGGAGCTTGACCCGGCCATGGGGGGAGCTGCGTCACCCGGTGAGGCTCCCACTGTAGCCCCGGCCCTGGCCGCAACGGGGCTGGTCCGGGAATTCGGTCCTCTCAGAGCGGTGGACGGCGTGGGCTTCGAGCTCGGGGCAGGAGAGCTCCTGACGGTGTTCGGTCCCAACGGGGCAGGGAAGACCACCCTTCTCCGCATCCTCTCGGGAGGGTTGAAGCCGTCCAGGGGAGAGGTTGTGCTTCGGGGTCGAAGACTCAGGAGCGGGGACCCGGAGTGGTACCGCCGAGTGGGTTTCCTCTCTCACCAATCCTTCCTTTACGGCCACCTCACCCTGGAAGAGAATCTGAGCTTTTTTGGGCGTCTCTTCGGCCTGAAAGATCTGTCGGTCCGGATTCCTGAGCGGTTGGCCCAGGTGGGATTGGCGAAGCGGGCCGGTAGCCTGGCTCGGACACTGTCCAGGGGAATGCGGCAGCGATTGGCGCTGGCTCGGGCCCTCCTCCACGACCCCGAGTTCGTGTTGCTGGACGAGCCCTACACGGGCCTGGATGCCCACGCCGCCGGCGTTCTGCGCCAGGTCCTGGCTTCCCTCAAAGACGGTCAGCGTACCGTTGTCCTGGTCACCCACAACCTTTCCCAAGGTTTGGAGCTCGCCGACAAAGTCGCGGTCCAGGTCGGTGGGCGTATGGTCTTTCTCGAGGACCGGTTAAAGGTCGACGCCAGCAACTTCGAGCGGTCGTACAGGGAACTGGTGGAGGGTGAATCCTGATGGAATACCTTCACCAGATGGGCGCGCTGATCTGGAAGGACGTCGTGGTGGAGCTTCGGACCCGGGAGCGGATCGCCGCCATGGGGGGCTTCACTATTCTCGTGGGCATCCTCTTCAACTTCGCCATCGATCCCTCGGTGGTCGAGCCCCAAGCCATCGCCTCCGGCTTGATCTGGATGACCATCATCTTCGGAGGTATGCTGGGTCTGGGAAGGACCTTCCAACTGGAGGAGGAGGACGGAGCCTTTCAAGGGGTACTCCTGAGCCCCATTCCCAGGGACGCCCTCTTTCTCGGGAAGGTGGTGGGGAATTTCATTCTCCTGGCGGTCGTCACCGCTCTGGTCTTCGGGGTCTTTGCCCTCTTCTTCGATCTTGGCCCCAGTGAGCATCCCCTGGCGTTGGCCTCAGTGGTACTGCTGGGGATCCTGGGGTTCGTGGCCACCGGGACCCTCTTCAGCGCCATGTCGGCCCGGACCACCATGGGAGAGACCCTCCTACCCATCCTCGTCTTTCCCCTGCTGATCCCGGTGGTCATCTACGGTGCAACGGCCACGAACACGCTTTTTCAGGGCCTTCCGGTTTCAGAGGTGGATGGGAACATTCGTATGTTGGCTGCATTCGCACTGGTGGCTCTTGCTGCTGGAGCGGGGCTTTTCCGGTTCGTGGTGGAGGAATGATGAGCCAAAAAGTAAGACTGGCAGGGGCGGCTTGTGGTGCCATCGGGATCGCGCTGGTGCTGGTACTCCACTGGGAGGTGTTCTTCTGGGTGTCCACGGAACGGACCATGGGAGTAGTGCAGCGTATTTTCTACATTCACGTTCCGGCGGCCTGGGTGGCCTTCATGGCGTTCGGCATCGTGGCCTTGTGCAGTGCCGTCTATCTGTGGTTGAAGGACGAGCGCTTGGATATGGCGGCCCTCTCGGCAGCGGAGGGAGGAATGCTCTTCACGACCATCGTGCTCCTGACGGGCCCTCTGTGGGCGAAGGTGGCCTGGGGGGTGTGGTGGGACTGGGATCTCCGCCTGACCCTGACCCTGTTGCTCTGGTTCATCTACCTGGGGTATTTCCTGGTCAGGACCTCGTCAGAAAATCCCCAGAAGGGCAAGCGCTTCGCGGCGGTGGTGGGGATCGTCGGGGCCCTGGACATTCCACTCATTCACATCAGCGTGAAGTGGTTTCGGTCTCTCCATCCCGAACCTGTGGTCATGAATCCGGACGGGCCGACGCTACCCGGGGACATGCTGGTGACCCTCTTCACGGGCCTGGGGGCCTTCACCTTCCTCTTTTTCGGGTTCTTCCTCTATCGGTACGGTCTGGAGCGCTACAGGCAAGCTCTCGTTCATCGGGACGCAGGGGGCTCCGGGGGACCGCTGCCGGAAGGAGCTGTGTCATGATCAAGAAAATCTCCTGGATGGCCCTCGTTTTCCTCTTCCTGGGAGCCATCCCGAGTCTCCTTCAGGCCCAGAGCGGACTCCCGGACGCCGAGGCCATCGCCGGCCAGAACCTGCGGGGCTATACCCACATGTTCATCGCCTATTTCATCGCGTGGGCCCTGATCCTGGGCTGGGTCATTTCCATCGCCAGGCGTCTGGGCCGGATGGAGAAGGCTCTGAAGGAGTAGGACAATGACAGGTTCGGTGGTGGATCTCCGGAGCGACACCGTGACCCGGCCCACCTCGGCCATGCGGGAGGCGATGATGGCCGCTGAGGTCGGGGACGATGTCCTGGACCACGATCCTACGACTCGACAGTTGGAGGAGAAGGTGGCTGCCCTCCTCGGCAAGGAGGCAGCTCTTTTCTTTCCATCAGGAGTCCAGGCGAACCAAACGGCCCTGGCTGTCCACGGGCGTCCGGGGACGGAGGTCGTGCTGGAGGCGGAGGCCCACATCTTCAATTACGAGGAGGGGGCCGGAGCGGCACTGAGTGGACTTCAACTCCGTCCGGTTCCTACCGATGGCGGCCTTCTTTCGGCCGATCTGGTTCGGGCTGCCATTCGACCGGCTTCACCCTACATGCATCCCACCTCCCTCATTGCCCTGGAAAACACCCACAACGGGGCGGGAGGCCGGATTCTCCCCTACCAGGCCATGCAGGAGATCAGTGATCTGGCTCGCGAAGCAGGCCTCCCTCTTCACCTGGACGGTGCCCGGCTCTGGCACGCCTGCGCTGAGACGGGGCTCTCTCCGGCGGATTACGGTTCCCTGGCCGACACCGTGATGGTCTGTCTTTCCAAAGGTCTGGGGGCCCCCGTGGGCTCCCTCCTGGCTGGTTCGGAAGATCTCATGGAACGGGCATGGAGAGTCCGCCGGCGATTGGGAGGGGGAATGAGGCAGTCGGGCTTCCTGGCGGCGGCGGGCCTCCACGCCCTCGACCATCATCGGCAGCGTTTGGCCGACGACCATGTCCGAGCCCGGGCCCTGGCTGAAGGTGCCGGGAGGATTCCAGGGATCTCGGTGGTGCCCCCGGAGACCAACATCGTGATGTTGGACCTCACTTCTCCTGCCCTGTCCGTGGAGGACGTCCTGGCTGAAATGGCGGCGGAGGGTGTGCTGTTGGTCAGATTCGGCCCCCGGAGGCTTCGGGCGGTGACCCACCTGGATGTGGATGATGCCGGGATAGAGAGGGCCCTGGGGGCTCTTTCCCAGGTGGCTAAGGAGGTCTCTTAACCAGGCGGCTCGGGTGCCTCTATTCCAGGAAGCGTTCCAGGACACGGTTGGTGGCGTCCAGAACGGCCAGAACGGCACCCCGGGCGGTATCCTCGTCGGGACAAGGGCAGGCTCCCAAGAGCTGGATAGGGTCATTGCCGGTCCATGCTCGGACCATGACCACGACCACCCAGGAGTCGAACACTCTCAGGGCCTTGGTTCCCCTCAAATCCAGATCCAGTTCTCCCTGGGTGGCTCCGACGGCGGCCTCCAAGGCAGCTTCCGCTGCGGCTCGAACCTCTCCCTCCAGGGTCTGGTTCCCTTCAGCCTCTCCCGAGTAGGACCGACCCTCGGTCCAGTCCATACGGACTCGAATCCGCGCTCGGCCGTTGGGTAGCCGGACCAGCTCGAAATCCTCGAACCTCAAGCGGGTCCGATGTCTCACGGCTTGCCCCTGAGCGCTTTCTGTCATTGGTCCTCCAGGAATCTCGTTGCGGATCGGGCCGGGAGTGTCCGCCGTTCCTTTCCGCAAGATGAGGAGAACCGGAAGGGCGTTGCAAGGGAATGGTGCCAGGAGGCCGTTTGTCAGAGACGCTTGCCCACTGCCCCGAAGAGACGGAATTTGGCCATGGAGCGAGGGCCGCTCGGAGCGTTGGGGCACCGGCGGCCAGGGGCCGGGCCAAGAGCGATGGCCTGTGGCTGAACCGAAACCACTCCATTCATAGGTGCACTATGCTCTCCGGATTCGACCGAGGTACCTCCAGACGCAGTTTCCTGAGCCGGATGGCCACCGCCGCGCTGGCCACCGGCGCTACTCCCCACTTTCTCCCGGCGTCGGACAAGTTCCGGCACCTCCTTCCGGCCAAGGCTCATTCCGGACCCAACGATCAGGTACAGTTGGCGGTGATCGGAGCCGGCGGCATGGGAATGGCCGATGTCGACACGGCCCTGGAGGTCCCCGGCGTGAGGCTTGTTGCGGCTTGCGATCTCTACGAGGGCCGCCTCGAAGCTGCCCGAGAACGGCACGGCAGCGACCTTGTTGTCACCCGCGACTACCGGGAGGTCCTGGACCTGGCCGACGTCGACGCAGTCATCGTGGCGACTCCGGACCACTGGCACTCCAGGATCTCGGCCGATGCCCTCCGGGCGGGGAAGGGCGTGTACTGCGAAAAGCCCATGGTCCATACCATCTCCCAGGCGGGGGAGATCTTACGGGCCCAGGAGGAGACGGGGAAGACCTTCCAGGTTGGGAGCCAGGGGATGAGCTCCCTCGGGAACGAGAAGGCCAAAGAGCTGTTTGAAGAGGGCGCCATTGGGGAGCTGAATTATGCGGAGGGTTTCTGGGCCAGGAATGACCCGGTGGGGGCTTGGCAGTACGCCATCCCGGACGAT
>JASFVN010000084.1:0-15319 GCA_050049805.1 Gemmatimonadota bacterium | reverse complement strand
CCAGTCCTATGACCTGGTGGTGAACACCACTCGTCTGGGGCTGAATCCGGACGACCCCTTGCCCTTCGATCTCCGAAGGCTCGACCGGGCCAGGGCAGTCATGGATCTGGTCTACCTGCCCCGTCCGACACCGTTCGTGGAAGCCGCCCGGGGATTGGGGATCCGGGCGGCCGACGGGGCCGAGATGCTGATCCACCAGGGGGCGGTCTCCTTCGAGCGATGGTGGGGAAGGACTCCCTCCCTGGATGTAATGAGGGCGTCCCTTCGGGGTCTCGCCGATCCTTGAACCTGCGGGCCCTGGCGGAAGACCTCCTGGATCTCTTTCTCCCCCGGGGCTGCCTCGGGTGCGGTGACCGGATTTCTCCCGAGGAGGAGGAGAGCCTGGTATGCGGGCGCTGCCGGACTCTGCTTCGCTGCCCTCCTGCCCCCCGCTGCCCTCGCTGCGACGTGCCCTTCGGCACGGGCCGGCCACGGGAAGCCCTTTGCCTCGAATGTGAATCCTGGCCGGAGATCCTTCGGTCCGCCCGGGCGGCGGTGGTGATGGAGCCTCCCGCCGACGCCCTGGTTCACGCACTCAAGTACGATGGGTGGCGGTCGTTGGGAAGCCTCATGGGCCGGCGAATGGCGGAGGTATGTATACAGGTGTCCGGCGGTCCACTGATCGTGCCCGTTCCCACGACATCCCGGCGCCAACGGGTGCGTGGATACAACCAGGCAACAGTCCTGGCGCAGGTGGTATCGAAACGGCTCGAGCTGCCCCTGGTTGATGGCCTGCTCCGGTCCCACGGGGGTACCCAGGTGAGGGCCGGGCCCAGAGAACGTCGCGAGAAGGTGGCTGGAGCTTTTCGCGTTGTTTCCTCGGCCCGCTCCCGAATTCGTGGAAGGGACGTTATCCTCATAGACGATGTGTTGACCACTGGAGCCACGGCCTCTTCGGCAGCCGTGGCTCTGGGCGAAGGAGGAGCCGGTTCCGTGCATCTTCTGGCCTTCGCCCGGGCTCTGCCCTTCGGTTCAGGGAAGAGGCGTGCCCTTGCCGGTTGACCGTCGGAAACCGAGAGAACACGACGCACGCCAACCATAAACTCGAGGAGTCAGCTTTCATGTCCCTGCGTGTTGCCATCAACGGTTTTGGCCGTATCGGGCGCCTGGTCCTCCGGGCCGCAAAGCAGTCCGGTCGGACCGATCTGGATTTCGTGGCGGTCAACGACCTCACAGACAACAAAACCCTGGCCCATCTGCTGAAATACGATTCAGTGCACAGGGCGTATCCCGGGACCGTCGAGGCGTCCGACGCCGGCCTCATCGTGGACGGGGACGAGATGAAGGTGTACTCGGAGCGGGATCCCGCGAAACTTCCGTGGGGGGATCTGGGCGTGGACGTGGTGGTCGAGTCCACCGGAGTGTTTCGGGACCGGGACGGCGCTGCCAAGCACCTGGAAGCTGGTGCCAAGAAGGTCATCATCTCGGCTCCCGGGAAGAAAGAGGACGTGACCATCGTCCTCGGTGTGAATCAAGACGCCTACGATCCTGCGAATCACCACATCATTTCCAACGCCTCCTGCACCACGAACTGCCTGGCACCGGTGGCGAAGGCCGTCCTTGACGCCTTCGGCATCGAGAAGGCTCTCATGACGACCATTCACTCCGTCACCAACGGGCAGGTGATTCTCGACATGCCCCACAAGGATCTGAGGCGGGGAAGGGCTGCCGGTATGTCCATGATCCCCACCACCACGGGTGCCGCCCGGGCCACGGCCCTGGTGATCCCCGAACTGGAGGGGAAGATGGACGGTATGGCCATCCGGGTTCCCACTCCCGACGTATCTCTGGTGGATCTCACGGCCGTGGTGGAGAAGGAGACCTCGGCAGAGGAGGTGAATGAGGCGCTGAAGGCCGCAGCGGCGGGCCCCCTGAACGGGATTCTCCACGTTTCCGACGAGCCCCTGGTCTCCGTGGACTATACCGGGCATTCGGCCAGCTCCATCGTGGACGCCCCCAGTACGGCCGTCATGGGCGGCAACCTGGTGAAGGTGCTGGCCTGGTACGACAACGAGTGGGGTTACTCGGCGCGCGTGGTGGACCTGGCCAGCTTCGTCGGGGAGCGATTGTAAGAATCTGTAAGAATCGGCCAGGGTCGGGTGAATTCCTGTAAGAACCAGCCGTGGGTGGGCGTATTTAGCTGTGATGTTGACGCGAGAGGGAGTGAAACCGTCTTCGGGAAGAACGATGGAGCGTGAGGCCGAACAGGGCCTTCCTCCGGACTTCACCCAGTGGTTCCGGGACCACCAGCCAACGGTGTACCGGTACGTGCGATTTCGCCTGGCGACCAGGGAGGCTGCTGAAGACGTCACGTCTCAGGTCTTCATGAAGGCTCTGAAAGCCTTGGACCGCTACGATCCGAATCGAGCCGCCCCGAGGACATGGCTCCTCAGGATTGCCCGAAACGCGGTGACGGATCATCTCCGGTCTTTGAGGAGGAGATCCTCCCTGCATGTATCTCTGGACCGGGTCCCTGACCTGGTGGCAGAGGTTCCGGATCAGGAAGAGCGGGTGCTGCGACAGGAGCGGATCGAAACTCTCCTCAACGCCAGTCGGGAACTCAGGCCGGCGGATCAGGAGATCCTCTCCCTCCGGTACGGGTCGGGGCTGGGGAACCAGGAGATCGCCGAGGCCCTTAAGATTTCAGGGAACGCCGTGGCGGTACGGCTCCACCGGGCCTTGGCACGCCTTAAAACGGTGGTGGAAAAGCAGAGAAGGGACTGAGGACAAGAGATAGATGACGAATACACACGGACCTCACGATGCGGATTTTCGGGCTACGCTTCCGCCTGATCTGCAGGCCCTCGACAAGGAACTTTCGGGGGTCCGCATCGAAGAGCGCCCCTCTTTCCAGCCGGAGTTGGAAAGAGAGCTGGCCCGGGCCTGGAAGTCCCAGCAAGCTGAGGGCCCAACGAAGCAGCGCACCTGGAAACGGACCCTCTTGGCTGCTTCCCTGGCCGGATTGATGATTGCGGGGGTATCCGTTCCCTCCGCCCGGGCGTCGGTGTTCCAGCTCATTCAGACGGTAGCCCAGGAGGCACTCCCGGGACTCTTCGCTCCAGAACCGGAACCTGAGATCGAGCTTCAGGGCATCACGGTACAGGAGCCCGAGGCCGTGACGGAGCTGGTGGTGACCCCTGCAGACATTTCCGATGATGCGCCCGCGCCGGCATCTGAGCTGTCCACGCTTCCGGAGATTCCGGTGACCCTCCCGGCTCTCCTTTCCAGGCAGGAGGCCACGCGGATCGTCGAGTCCAAATATCCGCAGGAACTGAAGGAAGCTGGTATCGAGGGGGCGGTCACACTGCAATTCTGGGTGGATGGGTCCGGGGTTCCCAACAACATCCAGTACCAGAAGAGCTCCGGCAATCGGGAGTTGGACTTCGCCGCCGCGGAGGCGGCCCAGGAGCTGCGATTCCGTCCCGCTACCTACAATGGGGCGCCGGTGGGGACATGGGTCGAGGTCACCATCCACTTCTTCGCCATCTCCGGAGCCGGAATCATAGGATCTCGCTAGCATCCCTGCGGCTTCGGCCGCCGGGTTCCGAAATCCCCCCCGACCTCCCGTGTTGTGAGGCCGGGGGGGCTTTTCTATCTTCCTCGCCGTCTCTTTCATGCCTCCAAGAACAACCTGGGGAGTCTCCTTTTCATGCAAGCCAAGACCGTAGCCGACCTGTCGGATCAGCAGATATCGGGTGCCCGAATCCTGGTTCGTGTTGACTTCAACGTGCCGTTGGATGCCGAAGGGCGGATCACCGACGACATAAGGATCGTCCGAGCCCTCCCTACCCTGGAGTATCTCCTCGAGAGGGGTGGCCGCCTGGTGGTGACCTCCCATCTGGGCCGTCCGAAGGGGGGCCCGGACCCTGCTTTCTCCCTTCGGCCGGTGGCGGAGCATCTTTCCGGCCTCCTGAGCTATCCGGTGCACTTCTGTCCCGAGTTGGTGGGTCCCGAGGCCCAACGGGCCGTTGGCGCTCTCGGCGGAGGAGAGCTGCTCCTGCTGGAGAACACTCGATTTCATGAGGGCGAGAAAAAGAACGACCCGGGGCTTTCGGAAGCCCTGGCCGGGTTCGGTGACCTCTATGTTAACGATGCCTTCGGGACGGCCCATCGGGCCCACGCATCCACGGTAGGAGCTGCCGAAGTGCTGAAGAGGAACGGCAAGAAGGCCGTCGCCGGCTTCCTCATGGAGAAGGAACTCCGCTACCTGGGTCTGGCCCTCGGGGACCCGGATCGGCCCTTCGTCGCGGTCCTGGGCGGGGCCAAGATCTCGGGCAAGATCGAGGTCATCGATACTCTCCTGCCCAAGGTGGACCGACTCCTGGTGGGGGGGGCCATGGCCAACACCTTCTTCAAGGCCCTGGGACTGGAGACGGGGGGCTCCCTGGTGGAGGACGACCGGGTGGACCTCGCTCGTGAGACGCTGGAGGCGGCGGGGGAGAAGCTCCTCCTACCCGTGGACTGTGTGGTGGCCGACGGCATCTCGGAGGATGCCGTGACCCGGGAGGTGGAACGGACCGGTGTGGCGAAGGGCGATCGGATCGGCGACATCGGGCCCGGAAGTCGGGAACTCTTTTCCCAGGCCCTCTCCGGGGCAGGAACGGTGGTCTGGAACGGACCCATGGGGGTCTTCGAGATGACTCCTTTTGCCCAGGGAACTCTGGCTCTGGCCCAGGCTGTCGCAGCGGTGACGGACCAGGGTGGTACCACCATCGTGGGAGGGGGCGACTCCGCCTCCGCAGCTGAACAGGCCGGGGTCGCCGACCGCCTGTCTCATGTCTCTACCGGGGGTGGAGCGTCGCTGGAGTTCCTCTCTGGATCGGTGCTGCCGGGTGTGGCGGCTCTGGACAAGAAAGAAGGGAGCGAATCGTGAGCCAGGTTCCTGTCATCGCGGGAAACTGGAAGATGAACCTGACGCCTGACGAGGTCACCGGCTTCTTCCAGGTCTTCCGACCCGACTTCTCCGGAGGGGTTGCTCCCGAGTTGCTGGTATTTCCCCCCTTCGTGTCCCTTTTCGCTGCTTTGGTTTCCGTCCCTGTGGCGCCGAAAATCCAGGTCGGGGTTCAAAACATCCATTGGGAGAAGTCCGGGGCCTTCACCGGCGAAGTTTCGGCCCCTCTGGCCCGGGCGGCCGGGGCCACGCACACCCTTATCGGCCACTCGGAGCGCCGGCACATCTTCGGGGAGACCAATCAGGATGTGGCGAAGAAGACCCAGGCTGCCCTCGCCGAGGGCCTGGTCCCGGTAATCTGTGTTGGAGAGACGCTCGAAGAACGAAAAGCCGGGCGCCTGGAGGAAGTCCTTCTTGGTCAACTGGACGCCGTCCTTCCAACCCTGAGCGAGTTTGGTGAGGCGCCCTTCCTCGTCGCCTACGAGCCGGTGTGGGCCATCGGAACGGGGGAGACGGCGACACCGGCGGATGCGTCCCAGGCCCACACGCTCCTCAGGGCACGGTTGACGGAAGGTCTGAGGGGAGAGAGAGGTGCCCAGGCTCGCATCCTTTACGGGGGAAGCGTGAAGCCGGCCAATGCCGCCGAGCTTTTGGCCGCTGCCGAGGTCGGGGGGGTCCTGGTGGGAGGCGCCAGCCTGGATCCGGATTCCTTCGCTCGGATCGCTGAAGCCGGCCTTCGCCCCTGAAGGGTCCGCAGGTCGGAGAACCCAGTGAAAACCCTGCATCCTCAGGAGGCTCCGGGCCTCGGGAAGGCGTTGACACGATTCCGTTCTCCGGAGAGTTTTGTATGCTGTGCCACACTCCAAAGGACTGATTTTGATGTACAATTTTCTGCTGGCTTTGATGGTGCTCGACGGTCTGTTCCTGGCAGTGGTGATCCTTCTCCAATCCGGAAAGGGCGGGGGCCTGGCCGCCATGGGCGGAGGCGCTGCCGCAACCGAGGGGATTCTCGGGGGACGCCAGGCCACGACCGTCCTTACTCGGGCCACCTGGATCGCGGGAGGCACCTTCATGGGTTTGGCCCTGGTCCTCTCCATCATGTCTTCCCGAGCCCAGGTTCCCCAGTCCATTCTTCTTGACGATCTCCAGCAGACTGCGCCGGCTCCCGAACCCCTTCTCCCTGGCTTGTCCGACACCTCCGGCGGGACCGAGACTGGAGATCCCGGCGGGGAGCAGGGTAATACAGGTTCCCAAGAGGGAGAGTCGGGTGGGGCCTGAACGGCACCCTAACAGACCGGAACTCGGGAGAGAATAAGGTGGCTCGGATCGAAGTGCCTATGCCCCAGATGGGTGAGTCCATCGCAGAGGGTACGGTATCGAAGTGGCTCAAGCAGGTTGGGGACATGGTCCAGAGGGACGAGGCCATTCTCGAAATCTCCACGGACAAGGTGGATGCGGAGATCCCGTCACCGTCGGAAGGGGTTCTGGTGGAGGTTCTCGTCCAGGAGGGCGAGACCGTAGAGGTTGGCACCACGGTGGCCTATATCGATCCCGAAGCAACCCCGGGTGAGGCTCCTCCTGCTCCGTCCGGCGACGAGGCTTCTTCGGCCCCCGAAGCGTCCCAGGCGGCACCGGAGTCCCCCTCGGCTTCCACCCCTGGGGCGGCCTCGGCTCCGACTCCTGAATCGGAGATCACAGAGGATGCTCACCAGGGCCAGTCGCCCTCCACAGAGATGGACGAAGGAGAGTCTCCGGAATCACCCGGCGAGAGACTTCGGGCCCGGTCCACTCCGGTGGTGCGGAAGATCGCCGAGGAGCATGGGGTGGATCTGACCAAGGTGGCCGGAAGCGGCCATGCCGGCCGCGTCACCAAAGACGATATCCTGGCCTACCTCGAGAGGGATGGTCAAGAAGAGGAAACTGACCAGGTGTCTCAGGAGGCTGGCCCCTCGGCGCCGGCCGCAGAGGCTGCCCCGAAAGTGGCTCCACCCTCAACCCCCACGCCGTCCACCCCGACTCCGCCCGCCTCGCCTGCCCCGGCCCCGGCCGCGGCCCCTTCGGACCTCTGGACCAGCTTCTACAGTCAGGTCCAGCATCCGGAGTTTCCGGTCCGGGCGGCGGATCGGGTGGAGGCCATGGACAAAATCCGCCGTTTGACGGCAGAGCACATGGTCCTGGCAAAGCGGGTGTCGCCCCACGTTCACTCCTTCATCGAGATCGATTTCACCCAGATCGACAACCTCCGAAAGGCCAACAAGAAGCGGTGGGCGGATCAGGGCGCCAAGGTGTCCTTCACGGCTTTCGTAGTATGGGCGTGCTCCCGGGTCCTCCGGGAATTCCCCATGATCAACGGAACGATCTCCGGCAACAACCTCATCTACCGGGGCAATGTGAATATCGGAATCGCCGTGGACCTGGACCCGGGCCTCATCGTGCCCGTGGTTCACGACGCCGACGAGTTGAGCCTCGTGGGGATCGGCAAGCGGATCGTGGACTTGGCCGAGAGAGCCAGGAACAGGCGATTGAACCCTGAAGAAATCCAGGGTGCCACCTTCTCCATCACCAACCCCGGGGTCCTGGGGACGATGGCGGGGACGCCCATCATTCCCAAGGGGACCAATGGCATTCTGGGAACCGGAGCCATTGAGAAGCGAGTGGTGGTGGTGGAAGACCCGGAAACCGGCACCGACCTGATGGCCATTCGTAAACGCTCCATCTTCACCCTTGGGTACGATCATCGAATGGTGGACGGGGCCGACGCAGCCCGCTTCCTGGCACGCCTGAAAGAGCTCATGGAGGGCTTCCCGGAGGATGCCTGAGGAGACCCTCCCGGCCTTGGAGGTTCGAAGGCTCGGACGGATCTCCTACGAGGAAGCGCTGGTGCTTCAGGACGAACTCATCGTCCTGAGGAGGGAAGGGCAGATACCCGACCAACTCCTTCTTCTGGAACACCCCCATGTCATCACCCTGGGGACCTCTTCCCAGAAGGACCATGTTCTCCTTACAGAGGCGGAACGTGAGGCTCGTGGCATCCAGCTCTTCGAGGTGGGCCGGGGCGGAGACGCGACCTATCACGGCCCAGGACAGTTGGTGGGATATCCAATCCTTTCCCTGGCTCCGGATCGAAAGGACCTCCATCGCTATCTCCGGGATCTGGAGGAGGTTCTTATCCTGACACTGGCAGAGTTCGGAATCCCGGCTGGCCGAGAGGAAGGACTGACCGGTGTATGGGTCCCGGAAGGGAAACTGGCGGCCATCGGTGTTCGGGTGTCCTCTGGTTGGATCACTTCCCATGGCTTTGCCCTGAACGTGGCCCCGGACCTCTCCTACTTCTCCTCCATCGTCCCCTGCGGCATCCAGGATCGACCTGTGGCGTCCATGACGTCGGTCCTGGGGCGCTCCGTAACCCTCGATGATGTGATTCCGACCCTCCTGGAGGGCTTCGGGAAGGTGTTTTTGCGGAACATCATTGTTGTCTAGGCAACAAAATGCGCGGGATCAGACGTCCGGAATCGGGGGGGATGATCTTCCGGAAAATTCCACATTATTGAATCCCGATCGTGCCCAGGGACGGCCACTCTCGGGAAGATATCAATATGTTTACAGACTCGTGACACAACGGAAAATAGAGCAGGTTAACGGTAATGTAAGTGATTTTATGTCAATGTCTTACGCCATAAAACATATTTTCCGTCCAACGAATACATTTGATCCTTGACGTAACGAACCGCAGAGTGAATACTGTGGGTGCATTCTTGATGCGGCCTGTATGAACGATGGCGTTGGTCATCCTCAAACAGAGCAAGGATGTGAGCCAGCGGACGGGACGCCGTCGCGATGGCAGCCAGCCAGGGCTTGGAACCTGACTGGCCGACGGAGAGGTCGCTGGTCTTCGTCGGAGCCCCAATGCAGAGGGGCGACCTGAACCGCCGACCGCGCGGAAGAGGGTGAGGGACCGAGCGTTCGACCGCTCGCACGTGAGCGGGTCCAAGAGCGAGCCAAGTCCCACCAGCGGAAAAAGAAGGCCCCGACCAGGGCGTGCCCGGTCGGGGTCTTTTTTTATTATCCATCGCCTGCTTGGGGCATCACTGGGACAACAACAGGCTGCCCTGTTTCCTCCGAACGAACTCAACTTGGTCGGGTCAATCCTCCGGAAAGCCGTCATCTCCGGGAGGTAGGTCCTCGAAGAAGTCCAGGTAGCGATCGCTCTTCTCCCGCTGTTCCTCGAGCCAATCCACAAACGCCGACTCCACGAGTCCCCCGGAGTTTCCCAATTCCTTCGCAGCTCGCGTCGCCAGGAAGTTGGCGTACTCATTCCTGGGGTTGCCCTTGTGTCCGCGGACCCAGATCCACTCCACCCGGTGCCGAGATGCGACCCGGTCCAGTTCCTTCCAGAGGCCCAGGTTTTCAGGCGGGCCGCCCTTGCGCTTCCACCCCCGGGCTTTCCAGGCCGGCAACCATTCACGCATCCCTTTGACGAGGTATTGGCTGTCCGACACGAACTGGACCTGACAGGGTCGTTTCAGGAGGCCCAGCCCATCGATGGCGCTGCGGATGGCCATGCGGTTGTTGGTCGTGGCCTCTTCCGAGCTCCAGTAGTCCCTCCGCTCCCATTGAGAGGCCCTCCAGAACTCCACCAGGCCCCCGTTACCACCCGGGTTGGACCGGTCCTCGAACTGATTCCCGAGGCAGGATTCATCGGCATGGATGAGGACCTTGGGTAGATCGGACATTGGCGCGTTTCTTTCCTGTATCCAGGCCGTCTGGAGGTCGGCCCAAGTGTCGGGGTCTTGGGAAGATACTGGAATCCTCGGCTTGACGACCAGAGAGGGGCACCTACATTGCCGCCCATCCAACCCTCAGAGTCAGGGGCTCCGTGACGCTGCATACTCTTTCAGATCAGGCCTACCTCCTACTGGAATCCGGGCGACGCTTCGACGGATGCATGTACGGGGCTTCGGGTGTCGCCCTGGGTGAGGTCGTCTTCAATACCTCCATGTCCGGGTACCAGGAGATTATCACCGACCCCTCCTACGCGGGGCAGCTGGTGGCCATGACCTACCCCCTCATGGGGAACTACGGGGTCAACAGCCAGGACCGGGAGTCGGAGGGACCCCAGGTGTCGGGGTTCATTGTCAGAGAGGGATCCAGGGTCTACTCGTCGTGGCGAGGGGAAGGAGGGCTCGACGGCTACCTTCGGGCTCAGGGAATCGTGGGGATCAGCGGTGTGGACACCAGGGCCCTCACCCTTCACATCCGGTCCGACGGCGCCATGCGGGGAGCTATCGCTCCGGCTTCCCTCCCCGAAGACGAGGTCTTGGAAAAGGTTCGGAGCCACCCGAAGATGGAGGGCCTGGACCTGGCGTGCGGCGTCTCCACCCAGGAGAGGTACGAGCTCCCGGCCGTGGGAGAGGAGCGGTTCCACGTACTGGCCTTCGACTTCGGCGTGAAGGCCCACTCTCCCAGAATCATGGCCGAGCTCGGCTGCCGTGTGTCGGTGATGCCTGCGGACACCCCCCTCGAGGCCATCGTGGGGGAAGGGGCGGATGGGCTTTTCGTCTCCAACGGGCCCGGCGACCCGGCTGCGGTGGAAAAGGCCGAAGCTGCCATTCTTCGGGTGTCGGAGATGGGCACCCCTGTCTTCGGCATCTGCCTCGGCCATCAGCTCATATCGAGGGCGTTCGGTGCCGGAACCTTCAAGCTCCCCTTTGGACATCACGGCGGGAACCATCCTGTGAGGAACCTGAAGACTGGAGCCATCGAGATCACCGCCCAGAACCACGGTTTCGCCGTCGAACAGTCGGAGGCCGGGGACATACCGGGGGCACCGGAACTGGAGGTCACCCACGTGAACCTTTACGACGGAACCGTGGAAGGCGTGCGGCACCGGGGACGTCCGGTCTTTTCCGTTCAGTATCATCCTGAGGCTGCTCCCGGGCCTCACGACAGTCGCTACCTCTTTCGCGAATTCATTGGACTCATGGAGGCAGTCAGGGCGAAAGGGAAATAAGGACCTCATCAAGGCTTGACGGTTCGGGGAGGCGGAGGTTACCGTGCCCCCCCTCATGTGGCCGGACGCAGCTTACCTCATCCTGGTCACGGACTTAGAAGGAAGTGACGGGCTCTCCGGGGCCGGCTTCTCACCTCTTTCCATGGTGGCATCGGAGGGCAGGCTCCCTCCTGGAGGAATGGATGACCAAAGCGGACCTAGTGGAGCAGGTCGCCGAGGCGATTGGCCCAGGAATCACGAAGAAGGACTGCGCCCTGGTGGTGGACGGCTTCCTCAATGCCGTCAAGCTGGCCCTGGCGGAAGGTCAGAACATCGAGATTCGCGGATTCGGGACCTTCAAGGTTCGTAGCCGCAAGTCCCGAATGGCCAGGAACCCTCGGACCGGCGACCCCGTAGAGGTCCCGTCCCGTTCAGTTCCGGTCTTCAAACCCTCGAAACACCTGAGGGCCCGGGTTGCGGGGTTGGACAGGGTGCCAACCTACGAGGGGTGAGTCCGGGGCTGGATTCCCAGGCCCGCACAACGCCGAGCTGTAAGAGCCCCGGGCGACCCGGGGTCCATTCTGGAGCCGAGGCCTCCCGAGACCTCGGCTTCCCCTTTTTTAACGTTCCCGTACTCAAGGGCGTCAGATAAACGGTGAAGGAGAAGCTTCCATCCGGGCAGTCGCGTTCAGCGAACGATTCACCATCGGACGAAACCCTGGTGGCTCGGGCTCGGGAGGGCGATCTGGGAGCCATGGATGAGTTGGTCTCCAGGCATCTGGGAGGCGTTTTCAGGACCGCCCTGGGCATCCTGGGAGATGAGGACGAGGCTTCGGACGCTGCTCAGGAGACGTTCCTGAAGGCGTTCAAGAAACTTGCCGGGTTCAGGGGAGACGCATCCTTCAAGACCTGGGTCCTCGCCATCGCGGCGAACGAGGCCAAGGGGGTTTTGAGGAAAGCCGGGCGGCGAAAGGAGTTGTCGCTGGAGAAAGTCGGACAGGTCGTATCCCGGGAGGATCCGGCCGACGTCGAGATGGAAACCAGGGAGGACGCCCGGCGGGTGCTGCAACTGGTCGCGAAACTCCCGGAAAAGCAAAGACAAGCGGTTACGTTGAGGATATTCGAGAGCCTGAGTTTCAGGGAGATCGGGAAGGTCATCGGTTCCAGTGAAGGGGCGGCCCGGGTGAACTATCACCATGGGATTCGCCGGCTCAAGGAGATGGTTGGATGAACGGGCCAGATTGTGAGCACATCGTGAATCTCCTGCCAGAGTGGGCCAGGGGGGTGGCTCCGCCGGAGGAGGCCCACCTGGTGGAGGCCCACCTGGAATTCTGCCCGGAGTGCGCCAAGGCCTTGGAGGTCATACGAGCCCTTCAGGACACTCGTCCCACCGTTCCGGAGGGACTGGAAGCCCGAGTCCAGGCCCGGCTCCGGGAAGAGCTCCAGGCAGTCCCCCACATCGGGAGCATCGCCGAGAGAAGGACCCGGAAGGGCCGGGCCGGACACCTCGGCGTGCGGCGTTTCATGCCGACCTGGGCAATGTCAGCTGCGGCCATCCTCGTCCTTGCCTTGGGGACCAAGGTGGTCATGGATCGAACGGGAACGGACCTGGTCCTGGACCCCATTGCGGTGGCTGCCCAGGAGCCGCTACCCGAGTCCTGGTTGTGGGACGATGGTATGGTTGCGGGGGCCCTCGTATTTGACGGGCTATCCGACGAAGACCTGGAGGCCCTACTGGAGGAGTTGGAAGGATGATGTACAGAATGTTTTCGACGCTGGCCCTGGCCAGTGTCCTGACCATGATGCCGGTCCTGGCTGCGGCCCAGGTGAACCCTCCACCTGGAGCCCAGAGGCAGCGGCTGGAGTTGGAGAGGCGGGTCCAACAGGGGTTCCATCGCTCGATTCAGAACCAGCTGGGTTGGGATCAGGCGAAGATGCAAGGCCTGCAGGAGATCATGCGGTCGTTTCAGCAGGACAGGATGGCCCTGAACAGGGCTCAGGCCTCGCTGCGCTACCGGCTCAGGGACCCGGCCCTTCCGGACATGACCGAGGGAGAGGCCTCGGCCCTCCTGGAGGAGATGGTGAGTCTCCAGGAGCAGGAGTTGGACCTCTACAAGATGGAGCAGGAGAAGCTCCTGGAGGTCATGACACCGCTGGAGCTGGTCCGGTTCTACCGTGCCAGGGACAATCTGGGCCAGAGGCTGCAGGAGCTCCGCCAGGGTCGGGGAAGACCGGGTGGCCAGGCCGGCGGCGTGGGGGGAGGGATTCCTGGCACAGGGACGGGGCAGGGCGGCCGGGTTTTCCGTTGACGTAAGCCTCGGCGGGCCATACCGTTTCGGGGAGGGCTCAGGGCCCTCCCTTTTTTTTCGCCCTTCCCCATTCCGTCTATGCAGATCCGAACCCTCTTCTTCGCATCCTACCGGGACCTTCTGGGTACAGGGGAGATAGTCCTCTCCCTTCCGGAGGGGACCGACGTCGCTGGACTGATCCTGGAGATTCGGGGAAGGGGAGCACCGTTCAACCGGTTACCGCCGTCTCCGGTGGCGGCGGTGAACGAGGAATATGCTCCGGAGGACCGGCTCCTGGAGGACGGCGACGTGGTGGCGTTCATTCCCCCGGTGGCAGGAGGTTGAGGAGGATGAAGACGGGTATCGTAACCGATCCCATCGAGCCAGAGGACGTCCTCAGGGGCCTGGGAACTCCGAAGGACGGTGCCCAGCTTCTCTTCCTGGGCGTGGTCCGTGATCACAGCCAGGGGAGGGTGGTGACCGGGTTGGACTACGAGGTCTATGAATCCATGGCGGAGAGAACGCTTTCCCAGATTGCCTCAGAAGCTTCCCACCGCTTCGGGACCGATCGGATATCCGTCCTTCACCGGGTCGGAGAACTACAGGTCGGGGAGGTCAGCACGGCCATAGGCGTGGCCGCCCACCACAGGGGAGAAGCCTACGATGCTTCCCGCTACATCATCGAGGAGTTGAAGCAGCGTCTTCCCATCTGGAAAAGGGAACATTTCGCAGAGGGAGATGCAGAGTGGGTGGGCGCCCGCAATGAGGGCCCCCCATGATCGATCCCTTCGGCCGGCGGGTGGAATACCTCAGGATCTCCGTCACCGACAAGTGCAACCTCCGCTGCGTGTACTGCATGCCGGCCGAGGGTTTGCCCTGGCTGAAAAAGGACCAGCTCCTGACCTACGAAGAGATTCAGGAGATTGCGGGAATCATGGCGCCCATGGGCCTGAAGCGGATCCGCCTCACGGGAGGCGAACCCCTGGTCCGGAAGGACCTGCCCCGCCTGGTGGACCTCCTGGCTTCCACGGCCGGAATCGAAGAGGTCTCCCTCACCACCAATGGCGTGCTTTTGAAAGAGTTGGCGGAGCCCCTGAGGGCCGCGGGCACGAGTCGGGTCAACGTTTCCCTGGATTCCTTCCGCCCGGAGCGGGTAGACGCCCTGGCCCGCAGGAGCGGCACCTTCCAGAGGGTCATGGCGGGGCTGGAGGCCGCCGAGCGTGTGGGGTTGGAGCCCATCAAGATCAACGTGGTTTTGATCCGGGGTAAGAATCACGACGAGATCGCCGATTTCGCCGAGGCCACCCGAACCCGTCCCTGGCATGTTCGCTTCATCGAGATCATGCCCACGGCCTCGAACCTGGAGTTGAGCGCCAACGATTTCTTCTCCTGTCAGGAGGCGCTGGAGAGGCTCCGTGAGTTGGGCGAATTGGAACCGGTGCCGGGCCCGAAAGGGAACGGGCCGGCGGCCTACTTCCGCTACCCGGATGCCACCGGAACGATCGGGGTCATTACGCCCATGAGCCACAGCTTCTGCGAGGGCTGCAACCGGCTCCGCCTCACTGCAGACGGCCACCTGCGACCCTGCCTCTTCGGCGATATCCAAACCAACCTGCGGGATCCTCTCAGGGCCGGCGAAGACCTGGTACCTCTCATCGAAAACACCCTTCGGATCAAACCGGAACGGCACGACCTGGTCCAGGGCAGCGATCAAGGGTCGGGCGGTCTCATCGCCCTCTCCCAGACGGGCGGCTGAGCCCCGGAAACCATGGCTGGGTGACGTTTTTCACGCAAACGCCTTTCCCCACGTTGACACCCCTTCGGGGGCCCGGTAGGTTGCCCCGGAAGTCCCTGTGTTTATTCCATTCCTGCGTACTTTGGGGAACGTTATGGTCAACAAGATCACGGTTATCGGCGGCGGCCATGTCGGAGAGACCTGCTCTCTGCTGGCTAGCCAACAGGAGCTGGCCAAAGAGGTCATCCTTCTGGACATCATCGAGGGCATGCCCATCGGCAAAGGCCTGGACCAGTGGGAGGCTGCTCCGGTCCTGGGTTATGACTCCCGGGTGAGGGGTACCAACGACTGGGCCGACGCGGCCGGTACGGACATCT
>JASFVN010000083.1:0-15333 GCA_050049805.1 Gemmatimonadota bacterium | reverse complement strand
GCATGGGGATGGTCTGCTCGGGGTGCACAACACTGAAAACGGAGACATGGAACCCTCACCGACGGCACTTTCAAGTGCCGGCGCCCTCGGAATACATTCAGGCATGTCTACTTCCGCACCTGCCATCGCCCCCCGTGTCGCCCGCGAGCTCAACCTCTCCCCCGACCAGGTGACGGCCGCCCTGGCCCTCTTTCAGGAGGGCGCCACACTTCCCTTCATCGCCCGATACCGGAAAGAACGCACCGGCGGACTGGACGAGATCCAGCTCCGGGACGTCCGGGATCGGGCCGCCTACCTCCAGGAGCTGGAGGACCGCCGTGCCTTCATCCTGGAGTCCGTAGAGAGCCAGGGCGCCCTCACCCCGGAGCTGGCCGAGAAGATCCGGGCCGCCGAGACCAAGCAGGCCCTGGAAGACCTCTACCTCCCCTACCGCCCGAAACGCCGTACCAGGGCCACCATAGCCCGGGAAAAGGGGCTGGAGCCTCTGGCCGATGCCATCTGGGAAGGCACGCTGGACGATGCCGGAGCCCGGCGGGAAGCCGCCGCTTTCGTGGACACCGGGAAGGACCTCCCGGATGCCGACGCGGTTCTCCAGGGAGCCCGGGATATTCTGGCCGAGCGCCTGGCGGAGAACGCAGAGGTCCGGGGATACGTGAGGGATGTGTCCCGGAAGAGGGGAAATCTTTTTGCGCGGGTCATGCGGGGGAAGAAGGATCTGCCGGAAGCCCGGCGCTTTCAGGACTACTTCGAGCACTCCGAACCCCTCCGGAACGTCCAGTCACACCGGGTCCTGGCCATTCGCCGAGGGGAGGCGGAAGGCATACTGGCCTGGGGGGTGGAGAGTCCCGAAGAGCTGCCGGACTGGGTGAAGGGCCGGGCCGTGGCCAGGCGGGCGGCCCGGGAGCAGCTCAGAGACGTGGCGGCCGATGCCTGGAAGCGCCTCCTCCACCCGTCCCTGGAATCGGACATCAAGGCCGTGCTGAGGGAGGCAGCCGACGAGGAGGCGATTCGGATCTTCGGCACCAATCTGGAAAACCTCCTTCTGCAGCCAGCGGCCGGAGAACGGCCGGTCCTGGGGCTGGATCCGGGCTTCCGGACGGGGGTGAAGGCCGCCACGGTCTCCCGGACCGGCGCAGTGTTGGGGACGGACGTTCTCTTCCTGCACCAGGAGGACCGGTTCCGACGAGGGCTCACCGATCTGGTCCGGAAAGGCCAGCCCGACCTCATCGGCGTGGGGAACGGCACCGCTTCCCGTGAAACCGAGCAGGCCGTAAGGGATGCGCTGGATGACATGGACGGAGACCGCTCGTCCCTCCCCGCCGTCGTCTCGGTGAACGAGGCGGGGGCTTCCGTCTATTCGGCCTCCGAGCTGGCTACCCAGGAGCTTCCCGACCTGGACGTGTCCCTGCGGGGGGCCGTGTCGATCGCCCGACGCCTCCAGGATCCCCTGGCGGAGCTGGTGAAGATCGATGCCCGGTCCATCGGCGTCGGCCAATACCAGCACGACGTCAACCAGACCCGCCTGGCCCAGCGGTTGGACGAGGTGGTGGAGCGGTGCGTGAACCGGGTGGGGGTTGAAGTCAATACGGCATCCACAGCTCTCCTCTCCTACGTGGCCGGGATCGGGCCCAAGCTGGCCAGGAACATGGTGGACCTGAGGGACAAGCGTGGAGGCTTCAGGTCCAGGAAACAGCTCATGGACGTTCCTCTCCTGGGGCCCAAGGCCTTCGAGCAGGCAGCCGGCTTCCTCCGGATCCGGGGCGGCACCCAACCCCTGGATGCCACCGCCGTCCACCCGGAACGGTACCAGCTGGTGGAGGCCATGGCCCGGGATCTCGGCACCGATGTGGAAGGCTTGGTGGAGAACGAGTCGGCCCTGGCCTCCCTGGAATCCACTCTGAGACGCTACGTCTCCGACGGTGTGGGGCTCCCGACTCTCCAGGACATTTTGGACGAACTCCGGCGTCCGGGCCGGGATCCCCGGGAGACCTTCGAAGCCCCCGAATTCCGGGACGACGTTCGGAAGCCCGAGGACCTGAAGGCAGACATGGTTCTCCAGGGCGTGGTGACAAACGTCGTGGCCTTCGGCGCCTTTGTGGACATCGGGGTCCACCAGGATGGTCTGGTCCACATCTCCCAATTGGCCGACCGGTTCGTGAAGGATCCTGCCGAGGTGGTGGCAGTGGGTCAGAAGGTCCGGGTAAAGGTGCTGAGCGTGGACCTGAATCGGGGCCGGATCGGGCTCTCCATGAAGGCGGTGGCGAAGTAGGGGAGACCGCTACCAGCAATTGTCAGCACGTTACGACCGGAGCCGAAAACGTAACGGTTTGTTACAGCCGACGCGGCACTGGGCGGCTTCTCGGTCAGAGTGCCTTGCAGGAATCGCGGTGCATTTCGTCTTAGCTCCTGCCTGGCCCAACGCTTGCGCTGAAACCTGTAGACGAGCACCCTTCAATTGAAGGTGAGGGTCCTCGACGGCAGTAAGGTTTCGGGCCCCAAGCGACGCTCGCCATCGGATCGGCTATCAGATATGACACGGTCCATCCTGATCGTCGACGACGATACTCGAATCCTGGGTTCCCTCTCTCGAGCCCTGGCGCGAGAGGTGGATGAGGTCCGCACGGCCGAGAGCGCGGACGAAGCGCTTCAGAAGTTGGCCAACACCCCTTCTGCCGTAGCCCTCGTGGACCTCAAGATGCCGGGGATGGACGGCCTGGACTTGCTTCGGCTCCTTGGGGAGCGGGCGCCCGCCCTAGACGTCATCATGATGACGGCCTATGAGGATCTTCCCGCCGTGGCGGCCGCCATGAGGGAAGGGGCGGTGGACTTCCTCATCAAACCTCTGGATCTGCATCATCTCTCCCGCTTGCTGGCTCGGATCTTCGAGGACAGGGAGACTCGTCGGACCTCCCAGAGCAGGAAGGCGCCCGAAGCCGGAGGAGAGCCCCGACTCGTGGGCCGTGACCCGGCCATGGTGGAGATCTTCAAGCTGGTGGGTCAGGTGGCCGGCACCCGGACGAACGTGGTCATCCGGGGCGAGAGCGGAACGGGGAAGGAACTCGTGGCCAGGGAGATCCACCTGAGCTCTCCCTACGCCGCAGAACCTTTCGTCGCGGTCAACTGCACCGCACTTCCCCAAACGCTCCTGGAATCGGAGCTGTTCGGCCATGTCAGGGGCTCGTTCACCGGGGCCACCGGAGATCGCAAGGGCCGGTTCGCCCTGGCGGGAAAGGGAACGATCTTCCTGGATGAGATCGGGGACACGGCCCCGGAATTCCAGAGCAAGCTTCTCCGGGTTCTCCAGGAGCACGAGTACTATCCCGTCGGAGCCGAACGCCCCGAGAGGTCCGAAGCCCGAGTCATCACGGCCACGCATCAGAACCTGGAGAAGTTGGTCGCTGCCGGGCGGTTCCGTGAGGACCTGTACTATCGGCTACGGGTGGTGGAAATCCACCTCCCGCCGCTCCGGAATCGCATGGGGGACCTGCCGGTCCTGGCCGAGTACCTGGTGAACAAAGCGGCAACGGCGTTGGGGAAGAACCGTGCCACCCTCGCCCCGGAGGCCTTGGGCGCTCTTATGAGACATTCCTGGCCCGGGAACGTGCGGGAGCTGGAAAACTGCCTGACCCGGGCGGTCGTAACGGCTTCCGGGGACGTGATTCGCCCCGAGACTCTCGCCCTGGACGCACCACCGTCACCGCCCAGGCCCCGGCTCACCACGCTGGAGGACGTGGAGAGAGAGCACGTGGCCCACGTGCTCCGAGCCACCACGGGACACAAGACGCGAACGGCGGAGATCCTGGGGATCTCGAGACCCCGTCTGGATCGGCTCATCAAAAAGTACCACCTCGACCACATTCTGGACTGACGCATGTCCTTCCGGGCGAGAATCCTGATCGTGGTACTGGCCGCATCTGTCCTTCCCCTAGCCCTGGTGGGACTCTGGCTCACCAGGAGTGCAGTCCGGTCCAGCGACCGGTTTTTGCAGGACCGTCTCGACATAGCTCTCGAAGAGACGGTATCGCTCGTTGCGGTTCAGTGGACTCAACTCCGCTCCCAGATCCTCTTCCTTGCGGAGGACCCGGTGGTGCAGCGGGTGCTGGGGGATGAACGTCAAGTCATCGAACAGACCGAGATGTCGGCTCTGGAAGCCCGGCTGGGGCGCATGGATCCGGTTGTGCGGGAGATGGAGGTCCGGGACCTGGCCGGGCACCTGATCTGGAGCCACGGGAGACTGGCAGATGCGTCCGGTCGGGAGTTGGGCGGCGGCCCCGTCCGGCAGACACTGCCCGTCTACCGTCGCCAGGATGGTCGTCGGATCGGAACTCTGGAAGTGGATCTCGCATGGTCGGCGTTCCTCCCACCAGGCCGACTCCCGCCTGTCACCGCGGGGATGGTCGTGGCCCTAGCTGATAGAGACGGCCGTTTCCTGGTGCCCACTCCCTTCGACGACTCCCTCCTCGCCTCTGAGGGCTTCACATGGATGGAGGATGAGTGGCGGGTCGTGCGACATACCCTCGAAAGGCCTTTGCTCACCGTGGTGGTAGCTGCGACCCTCGGGCCCTTCGTCGACACGTTCGAAGAGACGGCACGACGGGGAACCACGGTGTTGGTGGTGATGGCCCTTCTGGCGCTTGTGGCGACCATGGCTCTGACTACCCGGATGACCCGGTCCCTGCGCCACCTTTCGGAGGCTGCCAGGGCCGTCTCTTCCGGCGACCTCTCACGGTCCGTACCGGAAGCCGGAACTGACGAGGTGAGCACCGTAGCCCGGGCCTTCAATACCATGACCGAGAGCCTCGACCGGACACTCCGGCAACTTGCGAGGCGGGAATCTCTGGCGGCCGTAGGCGAATTCGCAGCAGGGTTGGCTCATGAAGTGCGAAACCCGCTGACCGCCATTCAGGTGGACCTCCAATCCATGGAGGCGGATCTCCCTCCCGATTCACCCCTGAGGGAGCCCCAGGCGAAAGCACTTGCCGAGGTTCGAAGGCTCAACGCCACGGTCAGCGACGCCCTGCGCGTCGCCCGAAGTGGCCAGGTTCGGGTCGGGACCATCGACCTCCGGGAGCCCCTCTCGGCCGCCGTGGACGCGGCTTTGCCACGTTTTCAAGAGCGAGGGGCCATCCTGGACTCGAATCTTGGGAACGCCCCTGTCTCTATGGAGGGGGATCCGGACGCCCTGGAGCAGCTCTTCCTCAACCTCTTCCTGAACGCTGCAGAAGCTCTGGAGAAGGAAGGCACCGCCAGCGTCCAGATCGTTTCCAGGGAGTCGGACGTCTCCGTCCGGATTCGCGACGACGGCCTGGGAATGCCGCCGGAGGTACGGGAAAGGGTGTTCGAGCCGTTGTTCAGCACGCGGGCCGAAGGCACTGGGTTAGGCCTGCCTATCGCTCGGAGGATAGCCGTTGCCCACGGCGGCGAGATTCGCATCGAGAGCGCGTCGGGGTCGGGCACGACGGTAGAGGTGCGACTTCCTCGCTCTGTCCCGCGGGGCGGTGTAAGCGCCGACACCGACCCCGCCGCGCACCCCCGCCTCGGACCGTGACAATCCCTCCCGTGGCCCGTAACGGTCCCGGTTTCATCGCCACGGTTCGTTACGATGGTGACGGGGCGGAGGCGAGCTACGAAACGGTGGAATGTATTGGCGTGCAACGCAATAGGACGATTCTCCCCGTGCGGCCCGTTCCTTCCAACAGGTGGAAGGCGAGGAACTCGACAGGAACGCTCATCCGGGATTCCGGGCCGTTGACATTGCATGATGACGGGAGGACACGATGAAACGCATACTGATTCTCACCGGTTGCGTGGCGCTTCCGGCCTTGGTGGGAGTTTCCCACCAGAGAAACGCCGACCCGGCCTACGGCCGTGAAGTGCTGATGGGACAGCAGGACACGTCCGTGATCGTCCGCCGGGTCTACGAAGGTATCCTTCCGGAATTCTGGGCGAACGGGCCGTCCCCCGATGGACGCTACGTGACCCAAACCGACTGGGACACCGGCGATCTCGCAGTCCTCGATTTGCTCAGTGGGCGGCGGCGGCGTGTGACGAAGAAAAAAGAAGGCGGTTGGGCCACGTCGTACGCGTACAGCGAGTCCGCGCGCTTTTCCCCCGATGGCCGGCAGATCGCCTACGTCTGGTTTACCGAGCCCGGAACGTATGAGGTCCGCGTCATCAATGCCGACGGGACGGATGATCGGACGGTGGCGAGAGCGGGGGTCGTAGCAGAGGACCCTCCTTCCTCCTACGTGGGCTACTACGAGTGGTGGCCGGATCTTCACGGCTGGTCACCGGACGGCCAGGACATCCTCGTCACGCTCCATTACGGGCAAAGGCAGGAGTTGGCGGTTCTCTCGGTAGGTGAGCGGTCCAAGGAGATCCTCCACGTACACCAAGGGTCGGACGCTTTTGCCGCCGTCTCCCCGGACGGGGGTTACCTCGCCTACGGTGAAGAGGATGACGTGTCGGTGAAGCCCCTGGACGGAGGGGATGCGATCTCTGTCGCCAGCGGGCCTTCGAAGGATGCCCTGGTGGGATGGACCGAACAGGGGAGCCTGCTCTATTTCAGCGATCGTGGGCTTACCGAGGGCGTCTGGAGAGTTCCCATGCGAAATGGGAGGCCGGCCGGTGAGGGGGTGCTCGTCGCAGGTGACCTTTGGGGAATGCAACCCATGGGGGTGACCGGGAACAGCCTGTTCTATGGAATCCAATCGGAAGCTCCCCGGCTCCATGTCGTTTCCCTCGACCTGACCCGTGATCGCATCTCAGGACCCCCGACCCCCATCGAGCCGCAGATACGCGAGTCCAGCTTCCCGGCCTGGTCACCCGGCGGTGAGAGAATGCTGTATTGGGTGTGGAGGCGTGCGTCTGGATCTGAGCCCCGGCTGATGCTGCGATCGACGGCCGGCGCCGAGTCGCGGGACGTCACCCCCGCTTCGCTGCAGCCCAAGTTGGACGAGATCAGGTGGAGCCAGGACGGATGCCGGGTCCTTCTCAAGGGAGTGGATCGGGGATCGGGAAGGGAAGGGTTCTTCGCGTACACCCTGGCCACTGGGGACATCGAGCTCGTTTTCTCATCCGACATCGACGACCTGGAGGGCATGCTCATCTTTCAGCGGACCTTCTCGAGTGACTGGGAGAGTGTCTACCTGCGAGTCAGGGAAGGGGCTGAGGGACCTCTTGCATTGATCCGCCGAGACCTCCGTACGGGGGACCAGCGAACGCTGCTCACGCGGAGGACTCCGTCGCAGTCGGGCCAACTACACGATTTCCGACGCCCCTTTCCTTCCCCCGACAATCGCCTCCTGGCCTTCTGGGAGATCGTGGAGCCGGATACCGCCAGGATGCTGAGAGTGATGCCCGCGGAGGGCGGCAGTCCACGAACACTGTTGACCGAGCCATGGTCCAACCCCGAAAGACTCCCGGCCTGCAGCGGACGTCATGTCCCCCTCTGGACCAGCGATGGCCGGTACCTATTGACCGTCCTCCAGGACAGTGTGCCGATCCGGGAACCGTCCCCGCCCAACCCTTGCAGAGTCTATAAGGTGCCGGTGGATGGGCGCAGCCCCACCTACCTGGGTGCGATTCCGGAGCATGGAATAGGTAATCCGTGGGCGCTGAGCCCGGATGACAGCCGCCTGGTCTTTCAGACGGGCGAGGACCGCGGCGAGATCTGGATCTTGCAGGGGTTGGAGGGGCGGTAGTCAGGAAGGGTTGGCCAAGAAAACAAGGCCCCGGCAGAGTTGGATCACAAAGAGGTCGGGGGAGCCCGGTGAGGCTCCCCCGATTTCCCGATAGACGATTCCTGTCGACGATCCCCATTCGAAATAGAGTGCCCCGCCCTACTCCCTCAACGCCTCCTCCAACCCTTCCATCACCCACAACTCGTAGCGCTCTTGGCCCGACATGAAGGCGATGTGCCGGTTGTCGGGATGTGCGGCGATCAGTGCGGGCCCGAGAAAGAAAGAGTCATGGAACCTGCCTGAGACTCCGTGGAACGTATGGAGCTTGCGTGGAGATCCGCCGTCGACGGGGACGCTCCAGAGCTCCTTCAGACCGTCTTGCCCGGGCACGTCCTTGACGAAGAGCACCGATGATCCATCGGCGGTCCAGGCACTGGCGCGCCCGTCTCCGGGTATCCAGGTTCCTCTCTCATTGGGCGGGGGTTTGTAGATCCAGGTCGGCTCTCCACCGTCCGCCGACAGGATGCCAATGCAAGGGGCGACCAGGGCAAGCCGACGGCCCGAAGGGGAAAGGAACGGAATGCCGGGCCAACACCCCTCGTAATCATCCCTATCCGGGACTTCCCACAAAACGTTGATTTCGCCCGTCGTAAGGTCCCATTCTTGCACCCTTCCGCTCCCCCTCCGATACACTCTGAGCCCGTCGGCGGAAAGCGGCCAGCTCTCCGCGGGATTACTCGGGCCCACCTCGAAGTCCCCCGTGGAGAGGTCCAGGCGCAGAACCCTGTTGGATTCGTGGTATCCTCCACCCACCGCACTTATCACGAGGGACCGGCTGTCCGGCGTCCAACGAAAACGTTCCATCGATAGGAAGCTGGGCGGAAGAACGAATTCCCGCAGGTGGTTCCCCATGCCCGCACGGACGACGATGGTCTGTGGCGCATTTCCACGGAGGTAGGCCAGGAACTGTCCGTCGGGCGACCAGGCGGGATTCCCGATCCGAACGGTCCCCGCACGTTCCTCAGCCACGGGCTCTGATAATACGCGACCTGTCTCGAGATCGAGCCCCATGGTATAGAGCTTCAGGTATTCGGTGACGATGTGGTAGAGTAACTTCCCTCCTGCCACATGCCCCGATACGAAACCATGCACTTCTCGCCGGAGGAGCTTCGGATCACCATCCCGCGTGCCTTCGGCCACAGGCACGGCCCAGAGGGAGGGACCCCCGGCCCCATCGCTCATGACATAGACCCACCGCCCGTCTTCGTTCCAGCCGAGCACCTGGTCGTCGGACGGCCCCGAGAGAATTTGCTCCTCGGTGCCCGAGTCCAGGGCCAACACCCAGACATCGCTCATGGCGTCTGAATCGGCGACATATGCGCTGTAGGCGACGTAGCGCCCGTCCGGCGAAAAGAACGCCCGCCCGTTGGGGACCCGGAAGTTCGATCCGCGCTTGTGGCTACGCATGGTCCCGTCCGCCGTCGATACGGTCACCAGCTCGAAACTCCAGTCTATCCCCCCGGCAACCCCCGCCAGCACGGCGGCGTCGTCGGGGCTCCAATCGAAAGGCACTACGTTGTACGCGCCCCGGGTTGCTGGATCAAACAGCGTGCGAGCTTCACCCCCCGCAGTAGCGATCGTGCGAAGCACCCAGTGATCCTCGTGCCACTGCGAGAAAGCGATCTGCGCCCCATCGGACGAGAACACCATCTCCTGACCATCCTCTGGGCTATCCTCCGGGCTGACCTGGCGAATCGACCCCGTCTCGAGATCCCGGATTGCCAGAACCTGGGTGTTCCATTTAGGAAAGACCTGAAAACGGCCGTCCGGCGAAAACGCGGAACGCCACGGATTCTGGATGTCCTCTGCCGGTGTGAGCCGCCGGGCCACGATGCCTTGAGGTTGGTCGCCCGACTCCAACGCGGCCGCCATGGCGGATGCAGTGCTGGTTTCTGCTCTCTGGGCCGAGCCGTCCCCGCAGGCTATCGTAGCAAGGGCCAGCCCAAACAGTGTGATCCACCTCATACATTGCCTCCCTTCTCAAAGCGATGTGCTTCAGCAGCTCAGCTGAGCACAAGGGAGGGCCAAGTTTCGTACCATCGGTGAGTCGTCCATGTAACTCATTGTGTATCAATGGTTTCGGAGCCAGGCGAGTCGGAGCCGACCGCCGGAATGTCACGCTCCATTACAATCGGCTCCAACAGGCCATTACATCGACATCGGTAGAATGATCTCTACCTCGGTGCCGGCTTCAGCCACCGAATGCACCCTCAGTTGACCACCGTGGGCATGTGCGATTCTTCGAGCGATGGGGAGCCCAAGGCCGGTGCCCCCCTCCCGCGTGGAGTAGAAGGCCTCGAACACCCGGTCCAGGGCCTCCGCTGGGATCCCCGGACCTTCGTCCCGGATCTTGATGGAGACCTCCTCCTCGATATCCTGTTCGACCCTGACGACGGCCCTGCCTCCTTCGTGGAGAGCCTGGGCCGCGTTGAGCAGGATGTTGAGGAAGAGCTGCTCCAGGGCCGCCGAATCCCCAGTCACCATGATCGGTACATCGGGTTCGGGGACGTTCAGGCATGCACTCCGCTCCGCAAACTCCGGCCCGGCGGCGTGGACCGCGGCGTTGAGTGGAGCCCAGAGGTCGAGCCGCGACTGTTTGAGACGTCCGCTTCTCGCCAGATCCAGGGCGCCGGTCACCGTCTCGTTCAATCGACCGATCTCCTGGAGGGCCCTCTGATGGGGTTCCTTCACCGCTGCTTCGTCCGGCAGTTGCTCGCCGCTCACCTGCAAGTCCAGGCGTATGGATGTCAGCGCATTGCGCACCTCGTGGGATAGGGACGCGGCAAACTCCCCCACGGCCGCCAGGGCCTGGCGATCCGCCAGCTCACGGAGGGTGCGACGCAGGCTCTCGGTCATGGTGTTGAAGGTCCTGGCTACCCGTCCGATCTCATCCTGACCCGTCGCCTCGACCCGGCGATCCAGGTCACCCTGTGAGACGGCTTCCGCGGCAGCCGCCAGCCGCGCCAGCGAATGCGTCATCCTCCCTGTCAAGAATACCGCCATCAGAATGACCAGGGCCGCCACGGCCAGGAGCACCAGGAGCCCCTGACGCGCTGCCGCATCGAAAGGAGCGGTGAGAGGCGACAACGGTGCGGCGGCCACAAGAATGACCGGGGGATCGGTGAGGACACGGCGATCCGTGACCCAGGCGTCACCACCCCAGGAGAACCCCTCGGCCTCCAATAGTCCCGCATCGAAGGGGAGGGGAAGAAGCGAAGCGCCCGTGACGGGATCAAATGCAGCGAGGACGGTACCCAGGGATGAGGTCCGGACCCCCACGTCCCCCAGCAGGAGGCCGATCCCGAGCTCTGCCTCCAGCGTCCCGAGTCGTTCCGAGCTCCTCTCGGCAAACACCGGGAGCCTTACGAGCAGACCGGGTCCACTCCCGCCTGCTCCCGCATCACCCGGATGGGCCTCTGACCAAACGCGATCCCCGCTGGAGTCGCACAGGCTCAAGGCTGACAGCGCCTCTCCGTATTCGTCCAGACCGGCTGTCGTCGGCTCGACCATCCCGCCGGGCTGGGTCAGCGCGCTCCGGACAGCTGCTGATTCCGTGAACGTAATCAGGTCCGATCGGAGGCTGGGCCATCGTCCTGCCACCTCGTGACCCCCCCGATCCAGGGTCTCGGCGATCCGTGACCGCAGAAGGTCTTCGCCGGCCCGGGACGCCGTTCGGGTGAGCCAGAGTCCGATGACCGCCAGGGGCGCCACGGCCCCGACGATAACCAGGAGCAGGAAGCGGGAACGGAGGGAGAGGGGCCAGCGCATGGGGGTGGTTACCCTTCGGCTCCCTTCGGATCCGTCTCCGTCCCGGTGCGTCGGGTGCGGGCCAGATCCTCCAGGCCGTACTTCTCGATCAAACGGTCGAGGCGAGGCCGGGAAATGTCGAGGATCTCGGCGGTCCTGGATTTGTGTCCCTGGGTAGCGGTAAGCACCCGGGTCACCTGTTCACGCTCGGCGCTCTCGAGAGTGCCCAGTTCACCCGCGTCTTGGCGCGGAGCCAACTCCAAGTGTTCGGGTCGAATCACGTCTCCGGTTGCCACCACTACCGCCCGTGTCAGGCAGTTCTCCAACTCGCGAACGTTGCCGGGCCACGGGTGGGAGATGAGCGCATCCATGGCATCCGGTGCAAGCATGGGAACGGGTCGATGGGCACCAAGGCTCACCTTCCGCACCAAGTACTCGGCCAGGGCCGGGATGTCTCTCGATCGCTCACGCAACGGAGGCACTACGATCTCTACCACTCGGAGGCGGTAGTACAGGTCCTCCCTGAACTCACCGCGCTCCACGAGTTCCTCCAGGTTCCGGTGCGTCGCCGCGATGACTCGGGCTTCCATTTGCTCCGGTCGCTCGGCACCCACCGGGTAAAACTCGTTTTCCTGAAGGACACGCAGGAGTTTCGCTTGGAAGTCGATAGACGTGTCGCCGATCTCGTCGAGGAAGATGGTGCCCTTCTCGGCCAGGGCGAAACGACCACGGCGGTCGCTCGATGCCCCCGTGAACGAACCTTTCACATGTCCGAACAACTCCGACTCGAGCAGGGTGCTGGGCAGTGCAGTACAGTTGACGGCGACGAAGGGACGATCGGCATAGGGTGAACCGCGGTGGATGGCCCGGGCTATGAGCTCCTTGCCCGTGCCGCTGGCTCCTCGAATCACCACGTTCGTGCGGCTCGCCGACAACTGCCCGATGAGCTTGAAGATCTCGATCATCCGGGGGTCATGGCCCACCAGCACCTCCGCCGCGTCCTCCTTCTCCCCTTCCTGCCTCGGCTCGTCACGTTGGGAGCGGGCGTCCAGGTCCTCGAACACCCGCCGAATGACACTGCGCAGATGCTGCAACTCCAGGGGCTTCACGAGAAAATCCACCGCCCCCTCACGCATGGCGGTTGCTACGGTGGGAAGGTCGTCGTAGGCGGTCATGAGGATTACGGCCACGTCGGGGACCCGCTCGCGCAAGAGTCGCAGAAGCTCCAGGCCGTCCATGCCCGGCATGCGCACGTCCGTGAGGACCACGTCCGCCGGGCGCTCGGCCAGGAGCGCCAGCGCGTTTTCGGCATCTTCCGCGGTGCGCACATCGGACGTTTCGGTGGTGAGCGCTCC
Organism: Gemmatimonadota bacterium; assembly: GCA_050049805.1. Classification (GTDB taxonomy): domain Bacteria; phylum Gemmatimonadota; class Gemmatimonadetes; order Longimicrobiales; family Gaopeijiaceae; genus JABDNZ01. The sequence goes on along the minus strand of JASFVN010000083.1, from coordinate 2,489 downwards.
CGGTAGGGAGGTGAGAATCCGACGGTCGTCGTCGACGATGAGGATGGAACGCATGGCAAGTTCCGCCGCTTGTTGGGATGAATCAGAAGTTAGAACCTCCGCCGACAGGTTGACAGGGGACCCGCGCGCCGGAAACCCGCGCAGAATGATGCCGGGCCATATCCCTTAACAGAATCGGGCACACCCAGGCACACAAAACAGCTGGGGGGGCCGACATTGGACTTCCCCCATTCTGTATTTCGTATCCTCTCTTCAGGCGTTCTTGAATCGAGCCGTCCAGATGGAAGCTACGGTTGCCTGTTGTCCGGATCGCCCATATCGGCTGAGGCACACTTGGGGCACACTGTGCCCTGAACCATAGGCCGCCTCAGCTTGAACTTGCGACCCCCTGAACCCCATGCATCCGACCGTAGGAGCGAGCTAACGCCCTCCCATCCCCCTTTCCCTGAGGAACTCCCCGTAGTCGATCAGCCAGATCGAGGACCCCCCCCGGATCTCTTGGCCGTAAGCCATATGACGACCGTCGGGGGAGAGGGACGCTGACCAGACACCTGAGGTGTCGTCCAGAGATAGCTTCACCGGCGTCCCGCCATCTCGGATGGGGATGAGCCAGATGTTGTTCCCAACCCCCTGGCCCATTTTCATCCCGTGAAGAGCCACCGTCTGATTGTCGGGAAGCCACTGGACTGCGTGGATGACCCCAACCCCCGTCTCGATAACTCGGGGCTCGGAGGCAAGGCTCCCGTCCGTGTTCAGCCCCACGACAAGGAGGTAGATCTCATATCCCCGCTCACCGGACACCCAGTTTCCTGCCACGATCCAGCGCCGGTCCCACGACCAGAAGATTCCCTCAAGAAAACCGGGAACGGTGGCCAAGGCCCGGATTGGTTCGGTATCCCCGGTCGAAAGATAGAGCGTGGCGGAATCACCTGAGGTTTCCGGGTAAGCCACCCAATCGCCGTGTACGCCGAGATTGGATCGGCCATGGGTAAGGCCCTCCAGGGCGAACGACCGTACTAAACGGGACAGCCCCTCCGGTGGTGAGGCCCGGAGATTCACCTTGTCTCCATTCTGCTCCAGGTAGAGGAACGCGTCGCCGTCGGTCACGCCTCCGCCAGGCCCCAGGACCTGGCCGCCGAACCGGAGTCCCCGGATGAAGGCGTCTGAAAGCACGTGTGTCTCACCATCGGAAATTCTCCTCACCATGACGGTTCGCGGCGCCTCCTCCTCGGTGCCGAGGGCATAGGCCAGGTACCGCCCGTCTGCCGAAGGAACGATGGGGTCCGCTGCCTGCTCCGGGAGTGGGATCTCCTCGGCTGGACCTCCTGAAATGGGGGCCATGACCACCGCGTCTCTCCCATTCAGACGAGTCTTGTAGAAGACTGCCTGGTTGTCCGGGGTCCATCCCAGGGGAGCCTCGTACGCTCGGCCCTCGCTGACCTGCCGAGCCGAGCCGCCTGCCACGGGAGCGACGAACACGGCGGCGTCTCTATCGCGGACCACGGCCAGGGCTCCGTTTCCATCTCCCGTGAAGCCACCCTGGTATCCTGCGTCCATATCCCTGTGAAGAGGTATCCGACCCAGGATATCACCCTGGCGACTCAGTACGTCCAGCCAAGGGGTTGCTTCACCTTCTTCCTCGGTTGCCCGGAGGAGGTACCGACCGTCGGGGCCGATGGCGTGAAACTCGCTGTCGAACTCGGCTACAAGGGAGGCTTCTCCCCCATCGGTACCCACTCGCTCGAGGCGATATTTCAGCGGGTCCCGGTTGCGCGAGGCGAAGTACACATACTGGCTGTCTTCGGACCAGGCTGGGTTCCGGCCACGGGTGGCCAGTGTAAGGGCATTCCCGCCATTGGACGGGATCAGACGAATCCCACCGCGACCGAGGTACCTTCCGTAAGCGATCCACCGTCCATCGGGAGAGACCATAGGCTCCCGGGCGGGCTCCAGGCTCACCTGGCGTGCTGGGCCAGTGGCCCGCCCTGTCTCTGGGTCGAAGGGGATGGACATGACGTAATAAAGAAGACCTGTCTGGCCTTCCGCCGGCTGGTTCGAAAGGAAGGCGATGCGGTCCCCTGAAGGAAACCACTGGGGGATCTGGTTCATGTTGTTCCCACTGGTGAGACGGATCGGCTCACCGCCGCCCGTGGAGACCACCCAGATGTGCCCTTGGCCTTCCTCAAAGCAGTCGAAGGCGAGCCATCGGCCGTCGGGGGAGACGACCGGGCTCCCGATAAACATGCTGTCGGAGCTGAAGAGCCGGGTGAAGCGAGCTTCGACGGTGGGGATCTCTCGACCGGTTTCAACCTGAGCCGAAAGGCCGTACGGTTCGGAGCCGAAGGCCAGAGCCAACCCCAGGAGCCCAATGAGGTCGGAGCGATGCCCAGAGACATGTTTGAACATGGGTCTCTCCCTCGGGAGGAGGTTGCTGAGCGAGGAATTCATCGGCCCCGCGTCCGAATCACCGGCCACCCTTCGGGCAACCC
>JASFVN010000343.1:0-4829 GCA_050049805.1 Gemmatimonadota bacterium | reverse complement strand
CCTGGGTCCCGATCTGGCCCACGACCTTCGGCACCGCTCCCTGGAGGCATATGCCTTTGGCGCTCGAACGGCCCAGGAGCGTGGCATTATCTTGGCTGACACGAAGTTCGAGTTCGGGAAGCTCCCGGAAGGAACCGTCCTTCTCATCGACGAGGTCATGACCCCCGATTCATCACGCTTCTGGCCGAGGGAACACTATCAAACAGGGCGCGGCCAGCCCTCCCTGGACAAGCAGCCCATCCGGGACTATCTGGATGGGCTCCCGGACTGGGACAAGAAACCGCCTCCCCCCGACTTACCCCCTGAAGTCGTGAAGGCCAGTACGGATCGATACCTGGAGATCTTCCACCGATTAACGGGTGTCGACCTGGATGTCTACATTCCTCCTCGGTTCGGGTGACCCATGTTTCGGCTGGCCCCGGAGGGATGGCCATTTGTCCTTGCCGGCCTGGCGTTGACGGGTCTGACCGGCATCCTGGGTCTCATTTCGGGACCTGACCAACCCTTCGTCCATTTCGTGTCCCTGGGGGCGGCCGGGACCGTCGGGCTCCTCACGGTCTTTACCCTGTACTTCTTCCGGAACCCCAAGCGCCGGCGGCGGGATGGGGACGCTCTGGTGCTGGCGCCCGGCGATGGAAGGATCGTGGAGATCGCAACTGTGGAGGAGCCCGCCTTCTTCCCCGAACCGGCCACACGGATCTCGATCTTTCTGAGCATCTTCGACGTACACGTTCAGCGCGCCCCGGTTACCGGCCGCGTCGCCCTCAAGAACTACCGCCCGGGTGGGTTTGCCGTGGCCTGGAAGTCGAAGGCTAGCGAAGACAATGAACAGGCCACACTGGGAATCATTTCGGGCCAGCACAGGGTGATGGTTCGTCAGATCGCTGGGCTGATTGCTCGCCGAATCGTCACCGACCCCGAAGAAGGAGATCTGATCCCCCAGGGAACCCGAATCGGCCTGATCCGTTTCGGTTCGCGGGTGGATCTGCTGATTCCCGAGAACTGGGAACTGACCTGCCGGGTAGGCGATCGGGCCAAGGGGGGTGTCTCGGCTCTGGCCAGGATCCCGGATAGTCCTGGAGGTCGCAGGCCATGAGGAAGACGAACTTGGGTGGGCCCAGGAGGATGACTCGCCGCAAGCCCCAGCTCAGGCAGAGTGTGATCATCCTACCGTCAGCCTTTACCCTCGGGAACCTCTTCTTCGGGATCTATGCCCTGATCACGGCCGCCCAGGGCGACCTGCTGTGGGCCGGCTGGTTCATCGTCTTTGCCTCCATCCTGGATCTGGCCGACGGCCGGATCGCCCGTTTCACCCGTACTGGATCCAGCTTCGGAGCCGAGTTGGACTCCCTGGTGGATGCCGTCTCCTTCGGTGTGGCCCCGGCCTTCATCCTCTACCAGCTCTTTCTCTCGGAAACCGCATATGGCTGGATTCTTTCCTTCGCCTATGTGACGGCGGTGGTGCTGAGGCTGGCTCGTTTCAACGTGGAACAGGGTGGAGAGGCCAAAACCCATTTCCACGGGTTGCCCTCTCCGACGTCGGGCATGATCCTGGCCACCTTCTACCCCTTCAGTCAGACGGCCTTTTTCGAGGTCTACCTGGCCGACCTGCCCTGGTCCAGCATCATGGCAGTGGTGACGGTGATCCTCTCCGTCCTGCTCATGAGCCACATCCCCTACGCCCTTTTCCCACGAATCGGGTTCAAGACGGGGCGTGGACGATTCAACACCGTCGTGGTCCTGGGAGGTCTCTTCCTGGCCATCACTGTTCCCCGGTACTACTTCTTCCCGGTCCTGGTCCTCTACACGTCCTGGGGCCTCCTGAAGGCCGTCGTCCTGGGTCTGCTGGATCGGCTACCAGAACGGGATCCTCTCCTGGACGAGGAGGAACCGGATGATTCTGGCGCCGAGGTGAGAAGGGTGGATTATCGCGATCTGGCGCCAGAGCGGTTCAAGGGGGTCCTGAGGAGGAAAGCCTCGGCCGAGACGAAGGACGAGGGGGAATCAGATTAGCAATCGCTGTGATGGGAAGGCGGCACGGGCGGCGAGGGAGAAGGCTCGACGAGGGAGGACGGCCCCCTCCGGACATCCATGATCGAGAAAGTCCACTTATGACGAAGACGATGGAGACATTTGCCCATTCATCCCTGTCGGAGTCCCCCCGGGACGAGTGCGGGGTGGTTGGCATAACCGGGATGGAAAAGGCGGCCGAAAAGGCCTTCCTCGCACTGTATGCCCTGCAGCACCGGGGGCAGGAGTCGGCGGGGATCTGCGCGGTGGACAAAGCTGGGGAGGCCCGCCTCCACAAGCGCCTGGGTCTGGTAGCCGAGGTCTTCGACGCTGATGTCCTGGACCACCTCCCGGGAGAGACGGCCGTCGGGCATGTCAGGTATTCCACAGCCGGTGGGGGCCAGTTGGCCAACGCTCAACCCATTATGGTCCGATACGCCCAGGGCGACCTTGCCATTGCCCACAACGGAAATCTCACCAACGCACACGACATTCGGAATCGCCTCGTTCAAGAGGGCGCTATCTTCCAGACCGACTCGGACTCCGAGGTCATCATCCACCTTATTGCCCGGTCCCGGCACCCGACGGTGGAGGGTCAGATCGACGATGCTCTTACCTATCTGGAAGGAGCGTTTTCCCTCATCATATCGGTTGGCGACGCCCTATATGCAGTCCGGGATCCCAGGGGATTCAGGCCCCTTGTCCTGGGCAAACGCCGGGACGGCTTCATGGTCGCCAGCGAAACCTGTGCCTTGGACATCGTCGGTGCCGAGTACATTAGGGATGTCTATCCAGGCGAAGTGATCCGGCTGTCGGGCTCGGACCAGCACGCCCTCCGCAGTCTTCCCCGCGTCGCCCAGCAGGCCCCCTGTATCTTCGAACTGGTCTACTTCGCCCGGCCCGATTCAAACGTTTTCGGTCAGAGCGTGGACCGAGCTCGGAGAGGATTCGGTCAGCAGCTGGCCCGGGAGCACCCGGTGGAAGCGGATGCTGTCTTGGCCGTCCCGGACAGCGCGAACTCGGCGGCCTTGGGATTCAGCGAGGAAAGCGGAATCCCCTTCGAGCTGGGTTTGCTCAGGAACCACTACGTGGGGAGAACATTCATCCGACCCTCGCAAGCCGATCGGGACTTCAGCGCCAGGGTCAAGTACGCCCCGGTTCGAGACGTACTGGAGGGCAAGAGGGTGGTGGTGGTGGACGACTCCCTGGTACGGGGAACAACCAGCGGAAGCCTCGTGAACATCATACGGGAGGCCGGCGCAGTGGAGGTTCACCTGCGAATCGCCAGTCCCCCGGTGCGCTTCCCCTGTTACTACGGGATCGACATGCCCACCAAGGAGGAGCTCATGGGGCACCGCTTTCCGGTGCCCGAAATCGAAGAGCGCCTGGGTGTGGAGTCCTTGGGCTACCTTTCCCTGAAGGGAATGGAAGGTGCGGCCAAGGAGGCCGGGCCATTCTGCAACGCCTGCTTCTCGGGGGAATACCCCGCCCCTCTGGTGGACCTGGACAAAGGGTTGATACGCCCCGGTGACGTGAAGTGTTGTTGAACGGATGGATCTCCCTTCCCCCGGATACCGCGCCTGGAGTGGCCCGTGGCCACTGAAGTGACCCGGGATTGGATTCGGGATCTCCCGAAGGCGGAACTCCACGTGCACCTGGATGGGAGTCTCCGCCCAACCACCATGCTGGAGCTTGGGGAGGAACGGGGGATCGCTCTCCCGGCTTCAGAGCCCAAAACCCTCGCCCAACAGCTCAAGGTCAGCGGATCCGGAGACCTGGCGGAGTACCTGGAGAAGTTCTCCATTTCCCTTCCCCTCCTTCAAAAGCCCACTGCGTTGGAGCGAGCCGCCTACGAGTTGGTCCAGGACGCCGCCGCTGAAAACGTACGCTACCTGGAGGTCCGGTATTCACCGGCCCTGCATACCGATGGGGGCATGTCTCTGGAAGAAGCCGTAACCTCCCCCCTGAAGGGACTGGCCAGGGCCGAGGCCGAGCTGGGAGTCCGAACGGGGCTCATCGTATGTGGGATCCGGACTCTGGACCCCGGCATCACAATGCAGCTGGCGGAGCTGGCCGTGGGTTTCAAGGACCAGGGGGTGGTAGGTTTCGATTTGGCAGGGGCCGAGGCCGGGAATCCGCCCACCGCTCACCGGGAGGCCTTCGACCACGCGGCGTACAACAACCTCCCCGTCACCATTCACGCCGGGGAAGCCGACGGAGCCAGCTCCATCGCCCAGGCCCTACACCGCTGCCACGCACGACGTATCGGCCACGGCACCCGGCTTCTCGAAGACCCGGCCCTGGAGGCATTCGTCAATGACTTCAGGATCCCATTGGAAGTGTGTCTGACCTCCAACATCCATACGCGGGTGGCACGGAGCTTCGCTGAGCACCCCCTCCGACGGTACTTCGACGCCGGTCTGGTTGTGACCCTCAACACCGATAACCGGCTCTTCTCGGCCACGACGCTGACCGACGAGTACTGGTTGGCTCACCAGCACCTGGGCTTCGGTGTCGAAGAGCTGAAGGAACTCTGCCTGCTCGGGTTTCAATCCGCTTTCCTGCCTTTCGAAGCGAAGGTGAACCTCCTTGAAGCGGTAGACGAGGAGTTGGCACGGTTGTAGGGCCCCGCGGGGCCGGTCCACGGCTCCCCCGTCGCTGGTCGACGGATCCCCCAGCCGCCGGTCGGCGGCTCCCCCAGCGGCCGGTCGGCGGCTCCCTCAGCGGCCGGCCCGCATCCCGGTACCAGCCTCCCCAAGACGGAACCGACCTACTACCGGGATACCACTAAGGCGAACCCCCGCCCGGCCGAAGCCGGA
>JASFVN010000082.1:0-15351 GCA_050049805.1 Gemmatimonadota bacterium | reverse complement strand
ATGACGGCCCCAGCCTCACGGAGGTTCGCCGTCAGGGTGGCTTCGTACGGGGGAACGAATCCTTCGAAAGCCAGCGTTCCGCCGGAAGTCGGCAGGTCGGTTGTATGGATATTGTCTTTGAGGGCCACCGGGATCCCATGCAGGGGCCCCCGGACCCGGCCCTCGGCCCGCTCCCGGTCTAGACGGTCCGCCTCGGCCAGGGCGTTCGCGTTGACGGAGATGACGGCGTTTACCCGCTCCTCATAGAGGGCAACACGCAGAAGGTGTGCTTCTACCAACTCCCGGGAGGTGACACGGCCTTCCTCCATGGCGCGTTGCATCTCGGGAATCGTGGCCTCGACGACGTCCAGAGGTTCCGGGTGGGCTTCCTGTGAGGTGCAGGAAAAGAGAGACACGCTCAGCATGAGGGCACTGAGGGCAAGGTTGGGACACTTCTTGGACTTGGGCATGGCCGGTTCCCTATTCCTGGAGACCATCGGGCTTTGCAAAGTGGCCGGTGGCCTCCGTTTCCGCAGATGATTACGAAAGATCCAAGAGGCTTTCCCGGTCGGAGATTGTCAACTCGGGGGAAGTTGGTCCGGTTCTCGCAGATCATGACCCACGTGAGGGAGTTTTCTTCAGCACTTGAAGAGTCGATCTGCACACCAAGTCGAGGACAGCTGGGAGGGAAACCATGTGGAAGAAGGATGAGGTTGCACCGCCGGAGCCGGCCACGCCGAAGTTCGAAGACAAGCCGCGGAGCCCCACTCCGCCGCCGCCAACGTCACCTCCAGCCGAGCGGGCGGTAATCGGGCAGTCGATTTCGATTGTGGGCGAGGTTAAAGGTGGGGAAGACCTCCTGATTCAGGGGCGAATCGAGGGAACCGTAGACCTCCGAGACCAACTGGTCACCGTGGGCCCCGAGGGTGACGTGAAGGCCGATGTCACGGGCCGTGTCGTTTCCATCGAAGGCCGAGTGGAAGGCAACCTTCAGGCAGGGGAACAGATCATCCTCCGGAGTTCGGCGAAGGTCCAGGGCGACATCACTGCACCCCGCGTGGTTCTGGAAGACGGTGCTCGATTCCGGGGCCTGGTAGACATGGGAGACCCGGCCAAGTCCGAAAAAAGTGCCGATGACCGGTCTGCTTTGCAGAGTAAGAAGGCCTCGGAAGCCTCGAAATCCAAGGGATCGGGCTCCGGGGAGACGTCCAAGAGTTCGGGGAACTCAGGGAAGGCTCTAACAGAAACAGAGTCGGCCAACACCGAGACGGCACAGGTCGCCGTATCTTAGGTGAACTGGCTGCATCGGATCGGGCATCCGTCTTCTGACGAAGACGCCTCCGACGACGCTGAAGAATCCGCCCCTGGCTCGGTGGAGCGATCCGCTCCAGGGGTGGCCTCCCTCCTGGATGGAATCGCGGCAGACGGAACCCTCTCGGTCTTGGACCTGGGGCCTGCGTCCCAGTCCAGTTTCCAGCTCTATTCCGGCCTCGCCCGTCGGATCCGGTTCGCCGACGTCCTGGTGGATCCAGCATCCACCGACGATCCCTCCACCAAGGGTTTCGCTGCCAGACTCGAGGCCCTGGGCTCCGACCATGACCCGCAGTACGATCTGGTCCTGGCCTGGAACATCCTGGACCACCTCGGTGCTGAAAGCCGATCCGCTCTCATCGCCCGGCTTGCCAACCGCACGGCCCCCGGTGCCAGACTCTATGCACTGGTGGACGCTTCGGGCCGACCCGAAACCTACCCTCTCCGGTTTTCTCTGCTGGATCGAGACAGGGTATTGCAGCAACCCGTCGGCCCGTCGAGGCCCTCCCACCCAGAGATCCTCCCCGCTGAGCTGGAGCGCCTCTTGAGGCCCTTCAGGGTCTGTCACGCTTTTACGCTCCGGGGAGGTTGGCGGGAGTACGTGGCGGTGAAGAAGGGTAGCGGCCCGGCAATGAGGCGGGGACATCCGGCCAGATAAGGGAATCCGGATCCAGCCGGTTGGATCGGAGGCAGGCAGGCGGTACGGCGAATGAAACCGCCTTACTGTTGCCTTCCCTCCTTCTCCTGCATTACCTGGAACCAGTTTTCCACCAGGTGGATCTCTCTGACCATCGCATCCGGATTCGACTGGTTGACCAGGAATCGCTGGGCGTCCGGCGAGACTCCCGCGACACCGAGGGGGAAGGCTCGAGTTGGGGTTTCCCAGCGGAAGACGCCGTCGTCGGTGGTGTATCGGACGCTCATCAGCGCCCCATCCTGGTGACTGTAGAAGAAAAGCTCGTCCCCGGTTTGCGACCAGCGGGGGAAGGTCCCGCCGTTGCTGGACACCTGTAGCCTCCGGTCGAGCTCCGGGAAGGGCACCACGTAGATCTCGCTTTGGCCGGTCTCATACGAGACATAGGCGATCCACCGGCCATCCGGGGAGAACCGTGGGTAGGACCCTCCAACTTCCGTACCTGCCACCGTCAGGACATCCCCCGAACCGTCCAGTCGAATCGCCAGGAGTTCCGTCAAGCCATCGTCGGACCCTCCGTCGTCGGCGAGCTGTTTGATGATCAGCCACCCCTGTTTCGACCACGACCTGGGCCACACCCATCGTTCGTCTACGGCGTACACCAATCGCGGTTGGCCGGAACCTTCCAGATCCACCACCTCGATGACGTGCCCGCTCCCCTCTCTCCACGAGTGGTAGGCGAGTTGGCGACCGTCCGGGGACCACACCGGAGCGTCCTCCATCTCGGGGCCGGAGGTGATCCGCCTCGGATCTCCGGTCCGGGTGTCGATGGTGTAGATGTCGGCGCTCCCCGGCTTGGCCACGTAGGCGGCGATCCGGGTCCCGTCCGGAGACAGCCTGGGCGGCGTCTTAATGGTCACCGGAGCTCCGATCCGTCCGCCCTCCTCCCCGTTCCGGTCCATCCAGCTCAGAATGGAGTTTTCGAAGTCCGATCCTCGAGCGAAGGCGAAGGTCCCCCCCTCTGAGACGGCGTAGTGGGCCCCACACCACCGGGAGCTTACCCAGACCCCCGTCTCCACGGCGATGGGTGGACCCGTGATCTCCATGCGGTCCGGGTCGAACGGCACCGCGGAGACGGATCCATCCCCCGAAGTGTAGAGGATGTGCCCGGAGGGGGAGTACACCCCGTACCCGGCCCTCTCCGCCACCGTGATCCGTTCATCCGTCTCCAGGTCGTGGACCACCACGCTGGCATCACCACAGAGCCCGCTCGTCCCCTCCACGGTGTACACGATCCTTCGGCCGCCCGGGAGGGCATTGGGCCAGAGCAACATGACATCCGGATCGGTTTCGAGGACGGGCACCACCTGCCTTGCCTTCCCCCCCCGGTCCGAGACTTCCCAGAGGCCAATGTCAGAGGCCGAGTAGATCACCGTGCTGTCGTTCCGCCAGGTCGCCCCACCCGCCGGAGGCGGCGGATCCGGCCGAGTGATAAGGGTGGGCTCTCCCCCCGTGGCATCTACTCTCCAGATCTCGCCGCCGTTGAGGAAGCCCAGGGATCTGCCGTCCGGGGAGAAGAAGGGTTGTTGGACACCCACGGTACCAGGGACCGGAATCTCCTCCTCCTGATCCAGATGGCGGATCACTAAGCCTTCAGAACGGGTGGTGTAGGCCAGGATCCGGCCATCGGGGGAAAGGGCCAGGGCCTGCTCGCCCCAGACGCGATCCTGGATACCGGTTGAGAAGGCGGTTACGGGGCCGGGGGGGGGATCCGGGGCGGTGATCCGGGCGAGGGACCAAGCCAGACCCGACGAGATCAGGACCAAGGCCACCGCCCCGGTGAGGATCCTGGGCGCAAGGACCTTCCAGGCAGCCGCCGGGGCGATGCCAACCGGCGCCCCGGGTTCCAGCTCCGGAAACATTCCACTGGTGAGGCGGGGATCCGTAAGAGCCCGGCTAAACTCCTCGGCCGAAGCCCACCGATCCGCCGGAAGCCGGCCTAGCGCCTTGGCCACGGCAAGCTCCACGGCGGGGGGAACCGTTTCCCGGATCTCCCGGAGCCGGGGTGCCGTCTGCGTCAGGACCTTCGCCATGATGGCCTGGGCCGTGGGGCCCGTATGCGGCGGCTCCCCCGCCAGCATCTCGTGGATCACGCACCCCAGGGAGTACAGGTCCGAGCGGGCATCCACCTCCCCCTCGCCCGTGGCCTGCTCCGGACTCATGTAATGAGGCGTCCCCAGGCTGAGCCCCGTCTCCGTGAGGCGGTGGCCACCGGCCACCGTCACCGCCCGGGCGATCCCGAAGTCGGCGATCAACGCATGCCCCCCGGACAATAGGACGTTCTCCGGCTTGATGTCCCGGTGGATGACCCCAAGGCCGTGGGCATGGCTCAGGCCGTCGGCCACCTCCCGGCCGATCTGGACCGCCTCTTCCACCGGAAGCTGGGTCTCCCGCTCCAACCGGTCCCGGAGGGACTCCCCCTCGATGAAGGGCATGACGTAGAAGAGGAGGCCGTCGGCCTCCCCGGAGTCGAAGAGGGGCAGGATGTGGGGATGCTGGAGGTTCGCTGTCGTCTCGATCTCGGCCAGGAAGCGCTCCGTTCCCACCACCGCCGAGATCTCCGGGTCCAAGACCTTTACCGCCACCTTCCTCCGGTGCTTCAGATCCTCCGCCAGGTAGACCGTGGCCATGCCGCCCCGACCGATCTCCGACTCGATCTGATAGCGATCGGCAAGTGCTGCCTTCAGACGTTCCTCATGCTCCATTCAGAAAAGTCCGTTGGAATGACACTGCCCAGTCAAGCCCAGCCAGCCACCGAAGAGCATAATGATTATGCAGTTGAGAAATGAGCAAGGCAGATTGCTGCAGAGGGTATGATGAGAACGCGAGGCCCTACCCTATCTGAGGAGAGGAGGATTGACGAGGGATAGAAAAGGAGTGGGCCCTTCCGTTACCTCTTCACATCCTCCGCACCGACTCTCCCCCATGCCTTCCTTCAACCCCTCCGGAAGAACTCCTTCACGCCCGGTTTCATCACCTTTCCCATGGCATTTCGGGGAAAGTCGTCCACCACGGCCAATTTCTTCGGGATCTTATGGCGGGCAAGGCGTCCATCGCACCAATCCCGGAGAGATTCCAGGTCGAGGTCCGCTCCCGCCGCGGGGATGACGGCCGCCGCCACCGCTTCTCCCCAAAGATCATCTTTAAGACCAACTACTGCCACCTCCCGCACCACAGGATGCTCCCGGAGGACATCCTCGATCTCCAAAGCCGACAACTTCTCCCCTCCGGACTTGATGATGTCCACGCTCAGGCGGCCCAGGATCCGGTAATAGCCTTCCTCCAGCACGGCTACGTCCCCGGTCCTGAACCATCCCTCCGTGAAGGCCTCGGCGGTGGATTCGGGTCGTTTCCAGTACTCGGTGAACACTCCCGGGCCCCTGACCTGGATCTCCCCTGGTTGATCTTCGCCCTGAATCACAGAGCCATCCTCCGCCACCAGGCGCAGCTCCACGCCTGGAAGGGGTTGCCCGACAGCCCCGGGCCTTCGCTCTCCGCGGAATGGGTTGGAGAGTCCCATGCCGATCTCCGTCATCCCATAGCGCTCCAGAAGCTTCTGGCCCGTAAGGCTGGTCCAGGTCTCATGGATTGCTGCCGGCAGGGCCGCCGAGCCGGAGATCATCAGACGCATGGAGGCGAAGCCCCGGGCCCATCGCTCCCGCTCCTCGGCTGAGGCTCTTTCGAATGCACGAATGAGCTTCACGTAGATGGTGGGCACGGCCATGAAGACCGTGTAGGCGCCTTCACCGACCCGCTGGAGGATCCGCTCCATGTCGAAGGCGGGGAAGGCCTCTACCCGTGCCCCGGACCAGAGGGCGCACGAGAGAACGTTCACGATCCCGTGGATATGATGGAGGGGCAGGAAGAGTGGGATTCGGTCGTCGGTTTCCCACCCCCACGCCTCGATCAGGGCCAGGATCTGAGCCCGGATGTTCCCATGGGTGCTCACCACCCCTTTGGGTTTGGAGGTCGTGCCGCTGGTGTAGAGCATCATGGCCGAGCGGTCCGCGTCGATGGTAGGAAGGCCCGAGGAGGTGGCCCCGCTGTCCCCCCGTGGATCCGAACCCATCAACCCCTCTGCCGAGAGTAGAGGAATCTCCAGGCGTCGACAGATCCTCCTCATCCGCTCGTGGTTCTCCGGAGCGGAGATGACGACGCCTACTTCGGCATTGTCCAGGACGTACTCGATCTCGGGATCTGCTGCTCCGGCGTTCAGGGGGACCGCCAACCCACCGGCCCGCCAAACTCCCCACTGCGCCGCCACGTATTCGAAGCTTCCGGGAATGATGAACGCGACCCGGTCCTCCGCCAGATCCCAAGTTTGGAGAGCCGCCAGGAGCCTGGCCGCCACCCCCGCCGAAGCGTCGAGGAGATCGTCGTAGGTGTAGGATTCGCCCCCGGAAAGGACGGCCGCCCGCGGTCCAAATCCCTTTGCCCGGTGGATGAGCTCGATTCCCGACACGATTCAAACCCCTATCCGAAGATTCCGCGAAGGATGAAGAAGAAGACGGAGGGCCCAAGGAGGCATCCCAGACCCGTGTAAAAGGTGGCGGTCATGGCCCCATACGGAACCAGCTTGGGATCGGTGGCGGCCAGCCCTCCGGCCACCCCGCTGGTGGTCCCCATGAGACCCCCGTAGACCAGGGCGGAGCGGGGATTGTCCAGCCCGATGAAGCGGGCCACGAAAGGGGTGCCGGTCATGACCATCATGGACTTCACCAACCCCGCCGCGACGCTCAACGCCACCACCTCGGAGCTGGCCCCGATAGCCGTGCCCGTAACGGGACCGACGATGTACGTCGCCGCCCCGGCCCCAAGGGTGGTCATGCTCACCGGATCCGTGTAGCCGAAGGCGAAGGCTACCGCGGCGCCGACCACGAAAGAGACCAGGACGCCGGCGAAGAGAGAGAGCACGGCCCCCAGCCCAGCCTTCTTGATCTCGTCGATGCTCACCCCGAAGGCCGTGGCCACGATGGCGAAGTCCCGGAGCATGGCCCCGCCCATGATCCCTACTCCCGCCAGGACCGGGATGTCCGCCAACCCCTGGGTACCGCCGGTCACAACCCCGCCCAGATAGGCCAACCCCAGCCCAACCAGAATGGCCAGTGCCGAGCCATGAATCCGGCCCCTGGTGAGTCTGGCCGAGATCTGGTAGGAGAGCCAGACGATGACCCCCACGAAGGCGAAGGCAGTGACGAGACCGTTCCTGACCAGGACGTCGGCCAGGAGTTCCAGGAGATTGGTCATGGGGCCGGATCCCGACGGGAAACCCCGGCCTCACCCTGAGGCCCCTCCTCACCGGTGGGGGCTGTATGCTCACTCACGCCGTCAGCGGCTGGATCAGTCCGTTCCATCCCATGCGCTGGAGCGTGACCCACACCGACCCGGCTCAACACCGGCACCAACAGGAAACAGACCACCACCGCACCTGCCCCGGCCAGGATAGCCGCCGGCCCTCCCTTCACCGCCGCCGTCACATTCTGCTTGGCGGCCATGGCCACCACGATGGGAATGTAGATGGAGCTCCAGAACAGGACCCCCTGTTCGGTGAGCTGGGTGAGCCTGCCCGCCTTCCGGAAGCGATCCGACAGGAGGATCATCAGGAGCATGGCGATTCCCACTCCTCCCACATTGGCCTGGACGCCGATGAGCGCCCCCAGGGCCTCACCCAGAAAGAGGCCAGCGATCATGCATCCGGCCAGAAACGCGACTCCGTAGATGACCAACGGCTGCTCCTGGAAGCGACGGCGGGAGGATGAAAAAGGATGAGCCACTGGTAGCTCGGTTCCGACCCGAGTGTCAAGCGATGGATGGTATCCGTGGGTTCGTCCGGGCCTGCTTCTCATACCGGCCGAAGCCACCCCCCAAAACGCCCCGGCGCACCCCCCGTAGCTGTTTGTTCAGGCATTGGGAAATCCTTCTCCACCCCTCCGGCACCCCTTTCCCTCTTCGGGGTTTCACGGAATCCGGGGTTCTTCAGGGTTAAACGAGCCTTTCAAGAGACAGAAGCTCACCCAGGACGAACAGAATCGCTCCAGGGTGCCCCGGGAGATCCGGTTCACCATCGAGTTCGAGAGACGTTGCGATGCATGAATACAGCCGTTCGACCGCGCCCGAATTGCGTTCGGTTCCTCTGGGAAGGCCCTCTGATTTTCTTCCTCGGGCACTTCTCCTCCTCGCCATGCTGGGGTCGGCCCTCCTGCTAGGCCAGATCCCAGCGGGCGCCCAGGTCCCCGATTCTGTCGGGACAGGTCAAGACACACTGGTGTACGAAGTCGACCCCATTCTCGTCACGGCAACACGAGGCCCCCGGGCCCTCTCGGACATCCCTCAACCGGTCTCTGTCGTTCAGGGCCGGGATCTCTCCCGACAGCTTCCCAACTCGGTCACGGATCTATTCCGGACCCTCCCGGGCCTCGACGTGGTGGGGGTGGGCGTGAATCAGGGCCGGCCGCAAATCAGGGGTCAGCGGGGCACCCGTATCCTCCTCCTGGAGGACGGCATGCGGCTGAACAGCTTCCGGCGCCAGCAGGATTTCGGTGAGATCCCAGCCCTGGTGGACGTGAACCAGGTCGAGCGTGTGGAGGTCGTTCGGGGCCCGGCTTCGGTGCTGTACGGGTCCGACGCCATCGGTGGAGTGGTGAACATCATCAGCCGGACTCCCGAGGCCGAGGGGATTCACGGAAGAGCATCGGTCCGTTACGGCAGCGTGGAGTCTCAGAAGACGGCTTCCGCCGGAATCTCGGGGCGCTTCGGGACCTTCTCCATCAAGGCTGGGGGGACTTTCCGAACCGCGGATCCCTACGAGGCCCCCGCCGGCGACTTCGGACAGATCACCCTGGAAGACGACACCGAGGTCCGAGCCACCGGTGTGGAAGACACGTCCATGGATTTCCGCCTCGGCTGGGAGCCAAGGGACGGTCATTCGCTCTTCGCCAAGTTCGCTGGCTACTCTTCCGACGACGCCGGGTTCGGAGGCATCGACCCGGCCCTCTACGACCCCGGGGCTCCGGAGATCGAAATCACGTATCCGACCCAGCGGTGGAACAAGCTGTCCGTCGGCTACGTGGGAGAGGAACTCGGAACGGCCCTGGCCGACCGCTTCGAGCTCGTCACCTACGCCCAGGACAACGAGCGAGAGCTGGACTTCTCCTTCGTACTTCCCCTGGGTGGCCCCGGGCTTCTGACCCAGACGAACGAGAATTACACCGACATTCGGACCTACGGGTTCCGTGCAGAGGCCCGGAAACTGGCCCGTCCCGGCCTCCTTCTCACCTACGGGGTAGATCTGGCCCGGGAGAGGGCCGAGGGAGCGGACACCACCTCCGTCCTCGTAACGGGCTTCGGCCCACCCCAGGAGGAGATCGAAACCCGGCCGCAGCTGCCGGAAGCGACCTTCCTCACGTTGGGGGCCTTTCTCCAGAGTGAGTTCGAGGTGACGGACCGATTCACTCTCATCGGTGGGGGACGCTACCAGACGGTGAAAGCCGAAACCCTCCGGACCCCTGGACTGGAAGACCAGGATCCGACTTCGACAACCGACGGCACCTTCGTGGCGGCCGTCAACGGTCTTCTGGACCTGGGACGCGGCCTGTCGCTCGCGGGCTCCGTGGGCCGGGCCTTTCGCTCCCCGAATCTCATCGAGCGTTTCTTCGACGGCGTGACACCGGAAGGAAACGGGTACCAGGTCAGGAACCCGGAGCTGGACCCGGAAACCAGCCTGAACGTCGACCTTGGATTCCGCTATATCCGGAGTGGCGTGTCACTGGAGCTCTTCGGATTCAGGAATACCATCTACGACGGAATCCGGATCCGAGAGTTGGACACGCAGGTGAACGGCCTGGACGCCTTCCAGAACACGAACGTGGAGGAGCTTCTCTTCCGAGGCGTGGAACTCGGGGCTCAGGTTCGTCTGGCCCCGGGACTCTGGGCGGGAGGAAACTACACCTGGCTGGACGCCGAGAACGTCAGCGAAGGCGAAGAGGACTCCGAAGTGGGGGACGCCTTCAGCAGCAAGATCACCGGTACGCTCCGGTATTCCGCTCCGTCGGACCGATGGTGGGCCTCCGCCGAGTTGAGGCACAACGGAGAGAGGAAGGACGTGGTCCTGGACAACAACCCTCTCGGAGACCTTCTGCCGTCCTTCACCGTCCTCAACCTCCGGGGAGGCGTGACGATCTTCCGTACCGACGGCGGTCAGGAGCATCGCCTGGAGGCGGCCCTCACCAACGTGACGAACCAGCTCTACGCCGAGTTCTCCAACGCCTCCTTCTTCAGGCCGGAGCCGAAGCGGAACCTGACCATCTCGTACGCGGTGTCGTTCTGAGGAGATCGGGGGAGGTGCCTCCAGCCTCCCCTGGTACAGGAGTATTGGTTCCCACGGTTTTCGGTAATAGGGGCGAATACCGGTCCCTCACCCACCCGTATCGGGCCGGGTCCTCACCATGGGCACGAAACGGACGGGGAGGGACGCCTCCTCCACCATCCCTTCAGGAGTCTTTCGAAGGACCCTGAGGGTTTGGTAGAAGTCTCCGACCGGTATCACCAGAGTCCCGCCCACGGCGAGCTGGTCGACCAGGTTCGGCGGGACCTCGTCCGGCGCGGCCGTCACCACCACGGCATCGTAGGGAGCGTGCTCGGGCCATCCCATCCAGCCGTTCCCGGTCCGAACTTCCACATTCTCGACCCCCAGGCGGCCCAGGATACGCTCCGCCCGCTCCGCCAACTCAGGCACGATCTCGATGGTGTAGACCTCGGAGGCCAATTCAGCCAGGACAGCGGCTCCGTACCCGGAGCCCGTCCCGATCTCCAGCACCCGATCTCCCGGCGAGACATCCGCCGCCTCGGCCATGAAGGCCACGATGTAGGGCTGCGAGATGGTTTGGCCAAGGCCAATGGAGAGAGGATAATCACCGTAGGCTTGAGCCGGCGAGGCCTCGGGTACGAACCTGTGGCGAGGGACCTGTCTCATGGCCCGGAGCACGGCCGTGTCCCGAATCCCCCGGGCTTCGATCTGCCGCCGGACCATCTCCTCCCGCAACGCAGAGAGCCAGAGGGAATCCTGCTCCTGACCTCCCGAGACTTCTCCTGGGTTCGACGCGACCTTCGTTCTGAAAGCGGATTCCGAGATCCGGGTCGAGGCTAGCCAGACTGCGCCCAGAACGCCCACTACCGCGACGCCCAGGAAGAAACGAAGACCTCCTCGGGACATGCCCTTCACCCCTCGAAGTGGTGACGGTGCGGCACCCGTCCGATTCCAGCCAGGCACCCAACAACACGATGGGCGATGGATAAGGCCGAGGCAAGGATCGCAGAAACGCCTGGCAGATTCCAGCTACCAGGCCCACCAACTCCTCCCCGGGGGGGCACGGCCCAGGAGAAGGACCATCTGCCTTTCCTTTCTTGCCTCCATCTTTCAATAGATCTCATCTTGGCTTCGGTGGACGGCTGGGAACTTCCCGGCCGAGGGGGATTCATAGTCCAAAGTCCGGTAGCCTATGAACGATAGAGAGCGATTACGGCGCCTCATGCGAGGCGAACGAGTCGATCGCCCGCCGCTTCTGGAGGAAGGCGTACGGGACGAGGTGCTGGAGCTCTGGCGACGGCAGGGGATGCCCCAGGGAAAAACCCACGTCGATGTGTTCGGCCTGACGCCCCACGAGAACCTCGGGCCTGATCTCAGGTTCGAGCCCAGTTTCTTCGGCCGGGTTTTCGATCTCTCGCCCGGGGAATACCGCCAGGCCTTCGACATCTCGGACCGGCGCTTTCCCGAGGATTGGAAAGAGACGGTCCGGCGGCTGGAGGACCGGGACCATGTCGTCTCTATTCGGGCATCGCGGGGGTTCTTTCAAGCACTGGGGGTCGGGGACTGGCCAACCCTGGAAAAAGTCCTCTTGGGAGCAGTCGAAGAGCCCGAGAAGATCGTGAGCCGGATGGAGCTCTACGGCGAGTTCTGCTCCCGAATGCTCGAGAGGACGCTTCAGGATGTGGACCCTGAGTTCGTCTACCTCGGCGAACCGATTTCCGATAACCGCGGGCCCCTGATCTCGCCGGATATGTTCCAGCGGTTCATGGTACCCGTGTACGAGAGGATCGTCGCCACCGCGAAGGACTTCGGGTGCGGCAACATCCTGTTCAGCACCTACGGCGACGCCGGCCTCCTCTTCCCGATGCTGATGGAAGCCGGTGTCAACATGCTCTGGATTTCGGAGGCTCCTGAAACGCCGGAGCTCAATTACCGGCAAATCCGAAACAGGTTCGGTGCTGGCCTCGGACTCATCGGCGGCATTCCCCTCACGGTCCTTCGCAACGAATCGCCCGAGGTGATTCGGAGCGCTCTCGAAGAAATAGTCCCCCCTCTTTTGCAATCCGGCCGTTACGTGCCTCTGGCCGGAGGTCGCGTGAGGGAGGGAGTCACCTGGCCGAACTACCAAGCCTATCGGGAGGCGTTGGCCGGTCTGGTGACCTGATCAGGCCGGAGAGAGAGGTCCGATCCTGCTTTTCTTGCCCTACCCTACCACTCCCACGCACTTTTTTCGACAGCCACAGGGCTTTCCGATGTTCATCGGGGGGGGCCGTGGGCCCAAGTTCCACCTTCTCGGGAGACCAGAATGTCCTCCAGGAATCTCCACCATAGAGACCTCCCCCATAGAGACATCCCCCCTTCCTCGTCGCGGAGGAGCCGGAAGGTCCTTCCAGCGGCGGTAGCTCTTTTCGCGGGCGCGGCGGCCCTTTTCGCCGCAGCGTGCTCAGGCCCGGAATCCAAGGTCTCCACCGACTTCCACGCCTCTCTTCCCGAAAGGGTGACCCGGGTTTGGGCCGGGCCCGATTTCTATGCCAACCGGCTGCAGGATTGGCGAATCGCCGACGGCCGGATCGAGTGTGTGCAGGGGAGCGCCGCCAAGCCCATGAGGACCCTCCACCTTCTCACTCGAGCTTTGGGGGAAGGACCGGGCACCGTGCGGATGTCTGTGCGAACCGGGCCCCTCGAGGAGGGGCCGCCCCACGAAGACACCTGGTCCGGCTTTCTCCTGGGGGTCGGCGGTGAGCACGTGGACCATCGCATCAGCGCCCTTTCCCATCACTGGCCCTCCACCGATGGGGGGATGGTGGCGGCAGTGGATGGAACGGGTCGCATCGTGGTGAGGGACAACTCTGTGAATCGGGGGATCTCCACTCCCAGACCCGACATTCCCGTGGATGCCTGGCCCCTGGTTTCCCCCGAGGCCTCCGAAACGCTGGCTTCGGTGGGGCCCGACGTGGTCCTGGTCCTGGAAGCGGAGCCAGAGGAGCCGGCGTCCGCCGAAGCAGAAACCACCTACCGCCTCACCGTCACCGCCCGGGACCCGGGCACCGACGAGGTCCTGGCCCGCTCTACCTACTCCGGGATTCCCTCCCGCCAGCTCTCGGGGAACGTGGCCCTGGCCTCCCACAGGAGCCCCTCCATGGAGGGGGCAGGATACTGGTTCCGGGATTGGAGGTTGAGTGGGACCAAGGTGGAAGTCCATGAAGATCGGGCCTTCGGCCCCGTCATGGGTACCCTCTACACCCTGAGCCGGGGGACCATGAAGATGACCGCCCAGCTCGGACCCCTGGGTGATGAGGACACCCCCACGGCCCGCCTGGAGCTTTACCAGGGCGGGGATTGGGTCCCGGCCGACGAAGGGGAGATCCAGCCCCTGAGTTGGACCGCTCACTTTCGTATCGAACAGTGGGACGGTACGGCGGATGTGCCCTATCGGGTGGCCTACGACTTGGTGGAGGCCGGCGGTGAAGCCCGCACCCATACCTTCGAAGGTACGGTTCGCCGGATTCCTCCGGCCGATGAGGAATTCGTCCTGGGCGTCATGGGCTGTTTCAGCACCTCGGGCGCCGACGGGCAGTGGAACTCCAACCACTTCTGGTTCCCCCACACAGAGGTCCTGGAGAGCATGCTCTACCACGACCCGGACCTGATCTTCGCCTACGGGGACCAGATCTACGAGGCCGGTCTCGAAGGCGTGGTCCGGGAACCCACCGACGAGGCGGCCCTGGACTACCTGGCCCACTGGTACCGGTGGGTCTGGTCCTTCCGGGACATCTTGAAGGACCGGCCCACCGTGGCCATTCCCGACGACCACGACGCCTATCACGGGAACATCTGGGGAAACGGAGGCGTCCGGGAGGAGGGCCCCTACACCGAGCAGGACCGGGGGGGCTACCGGATGGAGCCTGAGTGGGTGAACGCCATGCACCGGACCCAGGTGGCGAACCTCCCCGATCCCGTGGATCCGGGGCCTCTGGAGAATGGCATCACCGTTTACCACACCCGGATGGAGTATGGGGGAATCAGCTTCGCCGTCCTGGCGGACCGGATGTGGAAATCGCCGCCGGCGGTGGTGGTCCCGGGCGGAAGCGTGATGAACGGATGGTCCCAGGATCCGGATTTCCATGCCCCGACCCAGGCCGATGTTCCGGAGGCTTCCCTCCTGGGAGACCGGCAGCTCCGCTTCCTGGACCAATGGGCGGCGGACTGGTCCGACGGAGCCTGGATGAAGGTGGTTCTCTCCCAATCCCCCTTTTCGGACGTGGCCACCATCCCTCGGGAGGCCATGTCCGGAGCGGTACTCCCGGGCTCCTATGTTCCTCGGCCCGAAGAGTACCTGGAAGGAGAGAAGAAGGCAGCCGACATGGACTCCAACGGGTGGCCCCCGTCGGGGAGGGACCGGGCCATCCGGGCTATGAGGAAGGGCTTCGCCCTCCACGTGGCGGGCGACCAGCACCTGGGGTTCTTCGCCCGGTACGGCGTGGACGCTTTCAGCGACGCCGGACACATCCTCACCGCACCCGCCGGCGCGAATCTTTGGCCTCGGCGGTGGTTCCCACCGGAGCCCGGACTCAATCCCATGCCATGGTCTCCCCGGAACACGGGAGATTACTTAGACGGACTGGGAAATCGGGTCACGGTCCTGGCTGTGGCGAACCCCAGGCAGGTGGAGGTGGAGCCCACGGCCCTCTACCAGCGGGTGCCGGGCTACGGCATTGTCCGCCTCCGCCCCGACACCCGGGAGATCGTGGTGGAGAACTGGCCTCGGTGGGTGGATCCCTCCTCCCCGGGGGCCGAACCGTACGTTGGGTGGCCCCTGACCGTGACCCAGGAAGACCAGTATGGACGGGAAGCGGCAGCCTTCCTCCCGACCTTGGCGGTCACGGGCATGACCGATCCAGTGGTTCAGGTCATCGAAGAGGCCGGCGGCGAGATCCTCTACACCCTGCGCATCAGGGGAAACCGGTTCCGGCCCAAGGTCTTTGAGGCCGGGGGAAGCTACACCGTCATCGTGGGAGAGCCGGAGGCGGGCCGCCTGATGACGCTCACGGGGATCGAGCCG
>JASFVN010000081.1:0-15354 GCA_050049805.1 Gemmatimonadota bacterium | reverse complement strand
GGAGGGGACGGACAACGACGGCGACGGCTTCATCAACGAGGACGGCCCGGGGGGCGTCGACCTGAACCGGAACTTCCAGCACGAGTACCCCTACTGGGAGGCCGACGCGGGCAAGTATATGGTGAGCGAGGTGGAGTCCAGGGCTATCATGGATTTCGTCCTGGGCCACAGGAACATCGCCGCCATTCTCAGCTTCGGTGAGACCGACAACCTCGTGACCCCACCGGATTCCCGGGGCGGCCTTGCAGGAGCCAGGGTCCTGGACCTCGAGACCTTCGCCGCCGCCTCCAATGCCGGAGTCTTCGACGTTGGCGCCTCCGGCGCGGGGGGCGGTTTTGGCGGCGGCATGAGAGGCTTTGGCGGCTTCGGAGGCCGTGGCGGCGGAGGTGCTTGGCTCCGGGGGGCCCAACCCGGCAGGGACAACGATCCCAGTTCCGGCACCCGGCCGGTAACCACCGTTGCCACCGGCGACCTGGTGTACTTCAACGCGGTTTCGGATGCCTACAAAGAGATCACCGGCATCGAATACGTTCCGGTGCACCGCACCCCGGAAGGTGCCTTCTTCCAATACGGATACTATCAGTACGGCATCCCATCCTTCAGCACTCCCGGCTGGGGTCTCCCGGCGGCGGGGGGTGAGCCTGCCAGAGCGCGGGGGCCCCAAGCCGACTCGCCGGAGGAACCCGGTCAGGCCCGGACCCCTCCCACAGGCAACAGGGGTGGCGGTGCCCTACCCGGGGCTCGGGCAGGAATGGCTCCGCAAGTGGCAACAGGCAGGGGTGGCGCGGCGGCCCGGGGTGGTTCAGGAGCCGACGCCCAACTCCTCCAGCGATTGGAGGCCGCAGGTATAGACGCCTTCGCAGATTGGACACCCTTCCAACATCCGGATCTGGGAGAAGTGGAGATCGGAGGTTTTCTTCCCTACGTCACGCATAATCCACCTGCCGAACAACTTCACGAACTCGGTGCCCAACACGGTGAGTTCCTCGTGAAGCTGGCGGGGATGCTCCCCAGGGTCCGGATTGCGAACACCGAGGTCACGGCCCTGGGGGGCGGCCTGTTCACCGTGGAGGCGGAAGTGGAAAATGGCGGGTTCTTCCCCACGTCACTCCAGCACGGTGTACGGTCCAGGTCCGTCGGGCCGACCCTACTGCAAATCCAGATCGATCCAGGGGATATCATGACCGGGGCTGACAAGACAACCTCGTTGGGAGTCCTCTCCGGGTCGGGAGCCCGGGAGAGCGTCACCTGGGTGATCCGAGGTCAGGAGGGAGACCGGGTCGAGATCAAACTCATCTCGGCCAAATCCGGCCAGGACACCGCAACTATTACCCTCAGGTAAGGAGGCCCATCATGAGAATCGTGAGACTCTTGGCGGCCACCTTCCTTGCCGCCCTCGTACTGGCCCTGTCGGCTCCCACCGCCACCTTGAGCGCCCAGGCCCAGGGCCAAAGCGCCGATCCACCCCACACCCTGAATATCGCATGGGACCGCTGGCTGGATCACGACGCCATCACCGAAACCATGCAACTCATGGCCCGGACCTGGCCCAAGTATCTGACACTCTCCTCCATGGGGAAGAGCTACGGTGGCCGGGACCTGTGGGTCATGACCATCAACAACCCGGACACAGGCCCCGAGCTCAGCAAAGCTGGGATGTACATCGAGGCCAACGTGCACGGTAATGAGATCCAGGGTGGAGAGATCTGCCTCTACACCATCTGGTATCTCATGGAGAACTACGACCGGAATCCCGAGATCAAGCGCCTGGTGGACGAGCGGGTCTTCTACATCGCCCCGACGGTGAACCCGGACGGGAGGGACTACTTCCTGGATGAGACGGGTTCCGGGGCCAGGACCGGGCACGTACCGGTGGACTCCGACGGGGACGGCCTCTTCGATGAAGACGGGCCCGACGACCTCGATGGCGACGGAATCGTGGAGCAGATCCGGAAATACGTCCCGGGTGAGGGCACCCACCGACTCCATCCTGACGATCCCCGCATCATGGAAGCGGTAGCCCCCTGGGAGAAGGGCGACTGGGTTCTGCTGGGTTCGGAAGGGCTGGACAACGACGGCGACGGACGGGTGAACGAGGACCCTCCCGGCGGCTACGATCCGAACCGGAACTACGCCGCCGACTGGCAGCCCGACTACATCCAGGGTGGTTCCATGGACTATCCGTTCCGGTTGCCGGAGGCGAGAGCCACCGAAGACTTCCTGGCGGCACATCCAAACATCGCCGGGATGCAGTCCTACCATAACTCCGGAGGCATGATCCTCCGGCCGCCGGGATCGGCGTGGTACGGAGATTTTCCCCGCTCCGACATCCAGGTGTACGACGAGATCGGCGAGAACGGGGAGAGGATCCTTCCCTGGTACGACTACCTCATCATCTGGCAGGGGTTGTATACGGTCCACGGCGGTTCCATCGACTGGACCAGCGACGGCCACGGCATCGTATCCTTCTCCAATGAGCTGTGGAATGGCGGGAAGTATTTCCAGAGCCCGCTCCTTACCGAGCAACAGGGGGACAACCCCCGGTCCAACATCTATGGTCAGCGGTCCCAATACTTCTTCAACGATTTCCTGGAATTCGGGGAGCACTACAACGACTGGGAGCCCTTCGACCACCCCGAGTACGGTGAAGTGGAGATGGGCGGCTGGGGCAAGCTCACCGGACGAATCAATCCGCGCTTCATGAGCATGGAGGCCTTCCACAGGAACATGGCTTTCACCCTCTACCACGCCGACGAGATGCCCATCATGCGCATGGGCGAAAGCCGGGTGGAGAGCATGGGCAATGGGCTCTACAAGGTCCAGGTGGACATCATCAACGAACGGCTGATCCCCAGCATCACGGCCCGGGCCATGAACAACCGGGTCGTTCGGCCCGACCTTCTCACCGTGGACGGGAACGTCGAGATCCTGGCCGCCGGTTGGGTGCCCGACAGAAACCGCCCGGGCAAAACCGAGATGATCGATCAGGAGGACTTGAACCGGATCATGATCCGGGGAGGTCATCCGGGACGCACCACGAAGACCATCGAATACCTGGTCCGGGGGACAGGGAACATGGACCTGACGTACTCCTCGGTGAAAGGAGGAACCGTTTCCACCACGGTCCGAGTCCGTTGAGGATCGGTGGGCCTGACCAGGAAACGTCCTGACTCGGAAAGGAAAAAGGACGAAGGGGACCCCGGCTGATCCGGGGTCCCCGTTTTCCAACCTGGAGGTCCAAGCCTAAGGCATGGACTCCAACTCCCACACTACCGAAGCGCCGTTACTCCCAACCCTCCTTTCGCGCTTCCGCCACAAGGTCACCGTAGAGGGCCGGCTGGATCCCATGAATGTGGAACATCTCCAGGAGGATCTTGTCCTCCAGGACCTTCTTCAGGGTATTGTAGCGGCTTCGGTTCAGGGTGGCAGGGATGATCTCCAGGGCCTCCCGAGCCGCCCGGTCCAGGCCCTTCTCCGTGTCCCAGAAGATGGACCGGGCCCGGGCCGTCGATGTGGGCAGCGTCATCTCGTGCCCTTCCACAAGGCCGGCGTTGTCCAGGGGATAGACGAAATCGGATTTGGTGACGTAGCGTGGCTCCCCGGAGAACATCAGGATCTTGTACCAAGCCTCGGTCTCCCCCACCAACTTGAAGATGTCACCCTTCTCGGCTCGAGCGATGACCATGGCGTTGGTGCTTGGCCCGGTTCTCAGATTCACCAGAGGAGTACCCATGACCACGTAGCCCTGCAGTCCCTGGGCACTCTGAGGCGCCGCCCAAATCCCCGGGGAAGCCGCGGCCGCCAACAGGAGGACCACCGTTAGAGAGGAAAACAGCTTCGACATTCTGGACCTCCTTTCAAACAGGGAGTATCTGTGCTAGAAAAGAGGGCAAGAGCCGGACCAGGGAATCTTGGGCCGAAAACCCGTGAAATTCCTTGGGACCCATGGCCACGAGGGGTGTTTTCCGATCCGTTCTGCCACAAAACGCTCCACCGGAGACCGGGCCGGAACCGCCTCCACGCCTCAGACTCAGGACCATTAGGATCGGTGCCCTACAGGAAGGAAGAAACCCTTGAAGTCACCGCCTTGCACCACTCGCAGAGGTTTTCTGAAGATCTCCTCGGCTTGCACAGCACACCTTGCCTTGATGGCGGCGCCCTTCCCTGCGGCGGCCCGGAGCCTCTGGAGTCGCCGCTCGCAAGGTACGGTTGTGGCCGAGGAGCCTTTCGGGCGCCTGGAAGTCGTGGGTCAGGGGCTATGGGCTTTCGTCTCCACACCCCTCGCCGGCGATTACACCACCGTTTCGAACGGGGGTATCATTGCCGGCGCCGACGGAGTCCTGGTGGTAGAAGCCTTCCAGACCCCCGAAGGGGCCCGTTGGATTTCCGAGAAAGCAAGGGAGCTCACCGGCCGGTGGCCCACACACGTTCTGGTGACCCATTACCACGGGGATCACACTGGTGGGGTCGAGGGATTCTTCCCTGGTGGAGAGACTGGAGGCGTGGAAGCCGAGGTCCAGGGTCCGGACCTTCACGCCACAAAAACCACTCGCGACCTCAGGGTGGAGAGCCTTTCGGGCAATCCGTCGGAAAGGGTCCGCCGCCTGTGGGCCGATGTCCTCCTGGTTCCGGAGGATGCTCCCCTGAGGATCGACCTCGGAGGTCGGGCGGTGGAGTTGATTCCACGTAACGGACATACCGCCAGCGACGTAATTCTCGACCTCCCCGACGAGGGGATCACCTGGTGCGGAGATCTGGTCTGGAACGGGATGTTTCCGAACTACATGGACGCCATCCCGAGCCGCCTCACCACGACGGTGCACAATCTTCGGGCCGCCCAGCGGCGCATCTATGTACCGGGGCATGGCCCCCTGGCCGATTCCGCAGACATCGAGAGATACACTGAGGTCCTCGACGGATTGGAGGCGACGGCCAGAGCCGCCAGAAGAGAAGGCTGGACATCGGAGGAGGCTGGCTCACGGCACCGCATCCCGGAGGATCTCGGTGAGTGGACGCTCTTCAATCCCAACTATTTCCAGCGCGCTGTGGAGGCTTGGATGAAGGAGTGGGATCCGGTCGGTTGAGATCCCGAGCCTCTCGGTGCTGGTCGCGGCGCTGCCCGCCACGCCGGGCATACGACAAGAAGCGGCCGCCCCGAAACCCGGGACGGCCGCTCTGGTGTTTGGGCTAAAGGCCCGTTTTGAACTAGTTCAGCTTGGTGACGTTCTCGGCCGCCGGGCCCTTGGCTCCGTCGACGATCTCGAACTCCACCTCGTCGCCCTCGTTCAGGGTCCTGAATCCCTCGGCTTGGATTGCGGAGTGATGGACAAAGCAGTCCCGGTCTCCGCCCTCAGGCGTGATGAATCCGAAGCCCTTCTGATCGTTGAACCACTTCACGGTTCCCTTGGTACGCATCAACCTGCTCCCATGGTGTTGTGCTCGTCGGAGTCCGGATGATCCGTACCTACCGACAGGCGCTCGCGCGGACTCTCCCCCGCGCCGGAAGACGGCCCTTCGGCCGCCGGAAAAAAAGGGCGGAGCCTTCCTGGGAAGACCTCCGCTTTTCAGCAATCGTTCGTCCTTCCCTTCCCGTAAACATACGTCGGGATTCCAACTTTATCCGCATTTCTCCCCTAGTCAAGGGAATTCCTCGGGGCATCGGTGGGCGTCCGCGCCGAAAGAATGTCCAGCTACCCTGGCTGAATCCCCAGAGCGGATTCAGCCTCCGTCACCTCGCGCTCTACCCGGGTCCAGATACGGTCTCGTATTTCGGCTACTTCCCTCCGCCTCTGCCCACTGGCAAAGAGCTGTTCGAACACCTCCGACTCCAGGACCCGGGGATCGATGCCACTGGGTGAAAGAGCGAAGGCTCTGTAGATGAAAGGCATGGCCCGGTCTGGAGATCCCGTCCAGGCGAAATAGGCGGCCAGGTCCCCCGCTGGGATCACATTCGTGAAATCGGGATGCACCTGGTCGCCGCTCTGCAGAGCAGTACGGAGTGAGTCAACAATGGCCTCTGCTGTCTCCAGGCGCCCGATGTCGTGGAGGCAGATGGCCCGGATCCCGGCGTGGGGGCCTAGATCCAGTTCGAGACATTCTTCGGCTCTGCCACTCAAGAGGAGAGCAAGGGCCTGGATGGAACGGGGCAAGATGATCTCCGGGCCCAGTGTTCCAGCCGTCCTGGCCTCCTCGATGGCCAAGCCGTAGTCCCCGGCTCGTAATGCCTCGTACGCCAAACCGGTGCGTCTGGCCGGGGAAAGCGGGTCCAGAGCAACCGCTTGTTGAGCTGCCGTCAGCGCCTCGTCGTAGTACCTCTCCCGTATCAGGAGATTGGCATACCAGGCCCGGACGTTGGGGAGATTCGGCTGAAGCTCCAGAGCCCTGGTGAAATCCGCCAGAGGAATCTGGGCTGGGGCCAGCGCGACACTGGCGATATACCCTCTGGAAGCATAGGCATCCGCCAGGTTGGGATCCAATCGCACGGCTTCCTCCGCCGCTCTCAGGGCCAGGGCCGCCGCCGCAAAGCCGTCGACGCCGATGTCGTACCTGTAGGTGATGGCAAGAGCGTAGGCCGAGGACAATCCGGAATAGGCAGGGGCATAGGCGCTGTCTTCCTCGATGGCGGCCCTGAACGCATCGATGGCCCTCATCACTCCGTCCCGAGTCCGGGCATTCAGGAGCCGGCTTCCCGCCAGATAGGGTACGTAGGCTGGGCTTTCCGTTGCCCGGGAAGAACCCCTCGTGGAAAGAGAGGGCACACCCTGCAACAAGGCCGTGCTCACCTCATCCGATATGTCCTCCACCGCCCTCATCTGGTTCGTGCGGTCGAGGCTATAGTTGTTGCTCCACAGCTCCACTTCACCTTCCACCCGCAGGAGCCGCACCAGGATCCGGGCTGCGTCTTCATGGGGAAAAGCGGTTCCCTCCAGGAGGTGGTCCACGTTGAGTGTGTCGGCCACCTGGGCTAGAGTCAGGTTTGCGCCCTCCAACTCCCTCACCGATTGAGGCGAGATGACCTTCAGACCCCTGATCCGGGAGAGCCGCGTGAAGAGCTCCTCCGCCATCCCGCGTCCGAGAGTATCCAGAAGGATCTCTCCGGTCCGGTTGTTCAGGGGAAGAATG
Organism: Gemmatimonadota bacterium; assembly: GCA_050049805.1. GTDB lineage: Bacteria > Gemmatimonadota > Gemmatimonadetes > Longimicrobiales > Gaopeijiaceae > JABDNZ01. The sequence goes on along the minus strand of JASFVN010000081.1, from coordinate 8,232 downwards.
GCGATGGACGCCTCGAACCGGTCGGACTCCCCGGCGCCGGCGGCGGCAATGAGTTCTCCGAGAGATTCGGGATCGGAGGAGGAGGGGTCACCCTCCAAGCCCTCGCTGGAGTCCGCGCCCCGGGTGATGGTGAACCCAGGGGGAAGGGAGACCTCCCGGCCTCCACCTCCGAAGAGCTCCAGGACGCCAAAGATCAGGACGGCAATCAGGACGAGGGCGCCCCAGGCCCAGACCGGCGTCCGCCATTCCTTGGCTCTCCCGTGGCCGGAATCGGCCTTCAACTCCCTGGGACTTTCGGCCATTGGGTCTTCCCTGCCATGAATCGCGATCCTCCTCCCCCCGAAGATTGATGGGCGGCCCGATGGGAGGCAAGGAGTAGGGCGGCACTCGAGGGCGGCACTCCGAAACTCGTGGCGGCCACTCCTCGTCAGAAACAGGAGAGAACGCCTCCCGCAATACCTGGGGATGGGCGCATCTCCGAGGAAACAAGAAAAACGAAAACCTGGGAACGTCATGACTGCCTTCACTCGGGAACTAGGGATTGTCTCCCGTCGGCTTCTTCGGAATCCGGTCTTCACAATCATCGCCATCGGGACCCTGGCCATAGGCATCGGAGCGAACACGGCGATCTTCAGCCTCGTCAACGGAATCCTCCTCAAGCCGCTGCCATTCGAAGAGCCCGAGCGGTTGGTGGGGGTCTGGCACAAGGCCCCCGGGATCGGCTTCGACGAGCTGAACCAATCCCCGGCGCTGCATTTCACCTACCTGGACGAGGGCCAGGTCTTCGAATCTCTCGGAATGTGGGACAACGGGTCGGTTTCGGTGGTGGGATTGGACGAACCGGAAGAGGTGGAAGCCATGTTCGTCACCCACACTACCTTCGAAGCCCTTCGCATAAGCCCGGCCATGGGCCGCCGATTCACGGCCGAAGATGACTCACCGGGGTCCCCACTCACCATCATCCTGAGTCACGACTATTGGCAGACCAGGTACGCCGGGGATCCGCAGGTCATCGGGAAGACACTCCGGGTGGATGGACAGACCAGGGAGATCATCGGAGTCATGCCGGAGGAGCCTCGATTCCTGCGCTTCGAACCGGCCATGTACCTCCCCTTCCAGTTCGATCGGGCCACCCTATTCGTGGGGAACTTCTCCTACCAGGCCCTTGCCCGTTTGAAGCCGGACGTCAGCATCGAGGCTGCGAACGCCGACGTGGAGCGAATGGTCCCTCTGGCTTTCGAGAAGTTCCCCGGCGGCATTCCCCCGGACATGCTCGAGAGCGCCCAGTTCGGAGCCTACCTGAGGCCCCTCAAACAGGATGTAGTGGGGAACGTGGGTGAAGTGCTCTGGGTCCTCTTGGGGACGGTGGCAATCATTCTCCTCATCGCCTGTGCCAACGTGGCCAACCTCTTCCTGGTCCGTGCCGAAGGACGGGAGAAAGAGATGGCCGTCCGCACGGCAATGGGCGCCAGCAGAGGAGCCGTAAGCTGGGAGTTCCTGAAGGAGAGCCTGACCTTGGGTCTCATGGGTGGGCTGGTCGGACTCGGATTGGCCGTCGGCGGCTTGAACCTTCTTGGATCGCTCCTGGGTGCGAACCTCCCCCGCGTGGAAGAGATCGGGCTGAATCTTCCGGTCCTCCTCTTCACCCTGGGCATCTCCGTTCTGGCTTCCTGTCTTTTCGGGTTGTTCCCCGTTTTCCGCTTTGCAAATGGGAAGCTGGTGAGGGGATTGCGGGAAGGCGGCCGTGGCGGAAGTGCCGGAAGAGAGAGGCACCGAGCGCGAAATGCCCTGGTGGTGGGACAAATGGCCCTGGCCCTGGTTCTCCTGGTGGGTTCGGGCTTGATGATCAGGAGCTTCCTGGCCCTCAGGCATGTGGACCCCGGGTTCAGGAACGCCGAGAACGTCTTTACGGTGAGACTCTACATCCCTGAGAGCGAGGTGGAGGACCCGGTCGAGCTGACCCGGACCCACCAGCTCATCGCCGACCGATTGGCGGCTATTCCCGGTGTCTCGTCCGTGGGCCTCTCCAACTCCGTGACGATGGACGGGTGGGATTCCAACGACGCAATCTGGGTGGAGGACTTCCCCATTCCGGAGGATCAGGTCCCCCCCATCCGCAGGTTCAAATGGGTCGGGGAAAACTACATCGAGACCATGCAGATTCCCTTGGTGGCAGGGAGGACTCTGGACTGGCGTGATTCCTACGACCTGAACAGGGTAGTCATGGTCACCGAGAACTTCGCTCGTGAGTATTGGGATCAACCGTCCGACGCACTGGGAAGGAGGATCGCGACCATGTCACCCGACGGTGCCCAGTGGAGGGAGATCGTCGGAGTGGTAGGAAATGTCCGCGACGATGGCCTGGACCAGGATCCGACGACGGTGATCTACTGGCCCATGCTCACGCCCAATGTCTGGACCGAGCTTCCTGGCGAGCAGCCTGAGCTCCAGTTCCGCCGTACCATGAGGTACGCCGTCAGGAGTGACCGGGTCGGCACCCCCGGTTTGCTCGCGGAAGTTCGGGACGCCATCTGGTCTGTGAACCCGAACCTCCCTCTTGCGGATGTCCGGAGCGTGCAGGAGTTCATGAACAGGTCCATGGCCCGGACCTCCTTCACCCTCATCATGCTCATCATTGCCGCATCCGTCGCCCTGATCCTGGGCGCCATCGGCATCTACGGCGTCATCTCCTACATCGTCAGCCAAAGGACCAGGGAACTGGGAGTCCGGCTGGCTCTGGGCGCGGAGGCCAGCGACGTGCGGAGTATGGTCCTGAAACAGGGTTTGGTCTTGTCGGGTATCGGCGTCCTTGTGGGCCTCGGGGCCGCCATCGGCCTCACTCGGCTCATGGAGGCCTTGTTGTACGGTGTCGATCCCGTCGATCCCCCAACCTTCGGGCTGGTGGCGATCTCGCTCACCCTCGTCGCCCTCATCGCCAGTTACGTACCGGCAAGGCGAGCCTCCAAAGTGGACCCGGTGGTGGCTATCCGGTTCGAATAGACGAACGCGCCACACAAAGGGAAGACCGAAGGGCGGCTCCACAATGGGGCCGCCCTTTCGCCGTTGAAACTCGACCCCTTCACTCCTGGCCGAAACCCACCGGCCGAAGCACAGGACCACCGGACAGCTAGAGATCCAGCGTCGGCATGAACTTGGGGGCCTGCCGGTGCCGGGTAAGCTGCTCGAAGGCGTAGGCGATCCTGATCAGATCGGGCTCGGTCCATGCCCTACCCCAGATGCTGATGTTCACCGGCAGCTCGCTGAAGAAACCCATGGGAACGCTGATGTTGGGGTAGCCCGAGATGGCCGCCGGGCTGGAGCTTCCCATGTGGTAACGGTCTCCGTTGATCAGGTCGGTGGTCCAAGCTGGGCTTCCGGTTGGGGCCACGATGGCATCCAGGCGGTGCTCGGCCATGACCGCATCGATCCCTTCGTCCCTGGAAAGCCGCATGGCCTCTTCCAGCGCTTCGCGGTAGCCGTCGGCCGAAAGGGGGCCCAGCTCCTGGCACTGATACAGAATCTCCTGTTGGAAGAAGGGCAGCTCCTGGCTGGCATTGGCTTCGTTGAAGTCGATAATGTCCTGAAGGCTCTTCACTGGAGCCTCCGGTCCCAACCCTTCCAGGTATGCGTTCAGATCGGTCTTGAACTCATAGCGCATCAGCCTTCCGGACGGGCCGCCCATCCTTCTCCAAGCATCCACCTCCGGGATCTCCACCACGGTGGACCCTGCGCCCCTCATGACTTCAAGCGCGCCCTGGAAGAGCTCCTCCACTCGCTCATGGCCTTCCGCGTATTGGGTAGCCAGACCAATTCGGGAGCCTTCGAGGCCCCTGGGATCGAGGTACGGGGTGTAATCCCTCTCAGCCCGCTCAGCTCCAGCGTTGGTGGCTGGATCATCCGGATCAAGTCCCGTGATAGCCCCCAGTAGCAACACGGCATCGGTCACCGTCCGAGCCATGGGTCCGGCTGTGTCCTGCGTATGGGAAATGGGAATAATCCGGCTGCGGCTCACCAGGCCGACCGTCGGCTTGATCCCCACGACCCCGTTGGCGTTGGAAGGACATACGATGGATCCATTGGTTTCCGTCCCGATGGCGCCGCCGCAGAGACTGGCCGAAGCCGCGGCCCCTGAGCCGGAGCTGGAGCCGCAGGGGTTCCGATCCAGGACATAGGGGTTCTTGCATTGTCCTCCTCTACCGCTCCATCCGGAAGAAGACCGAGTCGACCGGAAGTTCGCCCACTCACTCAGGTTGGCCTTGCCAAGGAGAATGGCTCCGGCCGCGCGGAGCCTCCTGGCGACGCCAGAATCCTCCGGAGGGATCGATCCTTCAAGGGCATAGGATCCGGCCGTCGTGGTCATTCGGTCATGGGTGGCGATGTTGTCTTTCAGGAGAATGGGGATACCGTGAAGGGGTCCCCTCACCTGTCCATCGGCCCTTTCCTGGTCAAGGACCCGGGCGACCTCCAGAGCCTCGGGGTTCGTCTCGATGACACTACGGAGCGTCGGGCCCTGTCTGTCGATCTCCTCGATCCGACTGAGATAGGCCTCGGTGATCTCCACGGCGCTCCAGCGACCGGACTCCATTCCCTCCCTGAGTTCGACGATGGAAACCTCCTCCAGCTCGAAAGTCGAGAGCGGCCAGGGCTCTCCGGCTTGAACGGCTCCCGCCACCCCGGTACCGGGCCTACCCCCCTCCGAAGGGGCGCAGCCGGCAGCGCTACCCAGGACCAGGGCTCCGCCGGCAGCGGCTCCTGTCCCCAGAAACTCCCGGCGGGAGAGGAGGGAGGAGCCCGACGAGGAAGCCGATATGGAATCTGGAGAAAGTGGTTTTCCGGAGTTGCTTCCGGACCCTACGGATGCTGTTACGTCCTCTTTGGCATCGCTCATGGCGGGACTCCTGGTGGTGGCAGTAGGAAGTCACTGGCGTTGAAGCTACTGGGCGTCTAGCATTTCCGCAGCGCCGGATCGAAACGAGAACCCCAGCCTCAACGGACCATGGCAAGAGAGCCCACCGACCGTCCCCGTTTCAGCAATGAAGAAGCCCTGGAGATCGCCCGCGGCGAATTCGGCGTGGCTGCAACCCGGGCGAACCCACTGCCGTCGGATCGGGATCAGAATTTCCTGATTCAGGACGAGGAGTCGGTCAGGAACTTTGTCCTCAAGATTTCTCACGCCGGGGAAGATCCAGAGGTCCTGGACCTTCAGCACCGGATGTTGGAACACCTCACCCGAGCAGGATTCCCTCTGTCCAACGTCCTCCCATCGAAGGATGGACGTGAAGTGGTGGCCCTCCCGGGGAGGGGAGGCGCCGTCTTTCGGGCAAGGCTTCTCACCTGGGTCCCGGGCACCCAACTATTTCGTGTGAATCCCCAGCACAGGAACCTTCTACAGAGCTTGGGCTCTTTCCTGGGGGGAATGGACCGAGCCCTGGAAGGCTTCTCCCATCCGGCCCAGGATCGGGAGCTCAAGTGGGACCTTCGGCGAGCCGCCCAGGTAGTGGAAACCCACCTCGAGTACGTGGATGAACCGTTTCGTCGCAGGCTTTTGGAGAGCCTTACCCGGAGCTTCCTCCAACGTCTCCGCCCCCTGGCCGCCGAGCTTCGGTTGAGCGTGATCCACGCCGACGCCAACGACCACAACGTCCTGGTGACCGAACTGGAACCCGGACAGGACCCCAGCACTCGAACGGTCTCCGGCCTGGTGGATTTCGGCGACGCCGTCCGGAGCTACACGGTGGGTGAACCCGCCATCGCCGGGGCCTACGCCATGTTGGGTAAGGGCGACCCGTTTACGGCCGCTTCCCACATCGTGACGGGGTACCACCGGGTGCTCCCCCTGCGAGAGGCCGAGATCGCGGCCCTCTTCCCCCTCATGGGCCTTCGCCTGTGCGCCAGTGTGGCCATCTCCGCTCAACAGAAACGACTGGAGCCGGACAACGACTACCTGGTCGTCAGCGAGGCACCGGCCTGGAAGCTTCTGGAAAGGCTTGAGGGCGAAATCCTGGACCTTCCTCATCTGCTCTTCCGGGAAGCCTCTGGTTTGGATCCAGTACCTGCTTCCGGGAGGATCGTCGAGTGGCTGGAGGCCCACGGAGAAGAGGCGTCGCCCGTGGTGGCGAGGCCAGCGGACCCCGAATCGAGCCAGGCCGATCCCTCCGAATCCGGCCCGACCCAGTCCCCTGCCTCCTTCACCCCAATGGAGCTTTCCAAGGTACCGGTTCACATCTTCGACCTGAGACGGGAGTCCATGGACCTTCCACAGGCCCCTGACCCGACAGACGTGGAAGCGTGGAACCGTTTGATCTGGGGAAGAATGAGGGAGGTGGCCGCCGAAGTGGGAGTGGGCAGGTACGACGAGGTCCGACATTGGTACGGATCCGATCTCTTCCGAACGTCCTCCGACGACCCGCCGGAGTGGCGCACCGTCCACATGGGTATCGACATCTTCCTGGAGGCGGGCTCCCCCGTACTTGCCCCGTTCGACGCCACCGTACACTCCGTAGCCAACAATGCAGGAAGTCAGGACTACGGGCCCACCGTGGTGCTGGAACACGAGGCCCAGGTGGAGATGGGCGGGGCTCTGACCTTCTGGACCCTCTTCGGCCATCTGGCCGATGACGTTCTATCGAGTCTGGAACCAGGGCAGACCATCCGGAGAGGGGAGGCTTTCGCCTGCATCGGCGACATCCCCTTGAACGGTAATTGGACTCCCCACCTCCATTTCCAGGTCATCACGAACCTCCTAGGGATGAGTGGCAACTTCCCGGGGGTCGCCCCTCCCTCTCAGCGGGGGTTATGGAAGTCTCTTTCCCCGGATCCCAACCCCATTCTGAGGATACCGGGGCAACGGAGCCTCGAGCAGATCGAGCATCGGGCTCCGCCCGTAGATCATGGCCCGGCGGCCCCCGGACGGCCGTCGGGGGTGCCCCTTTCAAGCACGGCCGGGCGATCGGTGGAGGAGATCCTGGAGGCTCGTCGAAAACACCTGGGCCCCACTCTGAGCGTCGCCTACCAGCAGCCAATCAAAATCGTCGGAGGCTCCGGGCAGTTCCTCTACGACGACGAGGGTCAGGCCTATCTGGACTGCGTCAACAACGTTCCTCACGTAGGCCACAGTCATCCCCGGGTTGTAGCAGCCGGCCAGGGCCAGATGGCCATTCTCAACACGAATACCCGGTATCTCCACGATCTGCTGGTGGATTACGCCGAACGCCTCGTGGGAACCATGCCCGACCCCCTCTCGGTGGTTTACTTCACCTGCACGGGAAGCGAGGCCAACGAGCTGGCACTCCGCATTGCCAGAGCCCACACCAAGCGTCGAGATGTAGTGGTTGTAGAGGGTGGCTATCACGGAAACACCTCGGCCATGGTGGATATCAGCCCGTACAAGTTCGACCGTGCAGGGGGTGAAGGAGCCCCACCATGGGTTCACAAGACCCTCATGCCCGACCCTTACCGCGGTCGGTTCAGAAGCCTTCCGGATCCGGAAGGTGATGGGCAGAGCGGCGTGGAGTATCTCCCCCCAGAGGAGCTGGGCTTTCGCTACGCGGAAGAGATGGGGACGCTCCTGGCCGAAATGCGGGCCCAGGGCAGTGAGCCGGCCGCCTTCTTCTGCGAATCCCTTCTGGGTTGCGGGGGTCAGATCGTGCTCCCCGAGGGATACATGGCCCAGGCCTTCCACCGCATCAGAGAAGCAGGCGGGGTATGCGTCGCCGACGAGGTCCAGGTCGGATTCGGTCGCGTGGGGACACATTTCTGGGCCTTCGAGACCCAGGGCGCCGTACCGGACATCCTGACCCTCGGCAAGCCCATGGCCAACGGGCATCCCCTGTCGGCAGTGGTCACCACACCGGAGATCGCAGCCTCGTTCAAGACGGGCATGGAGTACTTCAACACCTTCGGTGGAAATCCGGTGTCTCTCGCCATAGGGATGGCGGTTTTGGATGTCATCGAAGAGGAGGGGCTCCAGGAGCACGCCTGGGGTGTCGGGCAGCACCTCCTCGAAGGCCTGGCGGTTCTCAAGGGCCAGCACGAACCCGTGGGGGATGTCCGGGGCCTCGGCCTCTATGTGGGAGTGGAGGTGGTATCGGACAGGGCGACCCGGACCCCGGATGCCGTTCGAGCGTCCCGGATCAAGGAACGGCTCCGGAATTACCGGATCCTGCTCTCCACCGACGGCCCGGACGACAATGTTCTGAAGATCAAGCCGCCGCTGGTGTTCACCCGGGAGGA
>JASFVN010000342.1:0-4846 GCA_050049805.1 Gemmatimonadota bacterium | reverse complement strand
CGGGCCACAGGAGAACCCCACCACTGCCGCAGCTTACCGCTGGAGGTCGTGTCCATGATTCCTCTGAGTCTCGGTTCCTGGAAACTCTCCACCGTGTCCCATGGCTGCAGAGAGGATTGCGTCTTTTGTCGCCGCATCTCGGGTGAACTCGGCTTCAACCCGGCCCCGGTGCATCACCAGGATCCTGTGGCTCAGTGAGAGGAGCTCGTCCATCTCCGAAGTGATGAGGAGGATGGCGATGCCCTGCCCGACCCACTCGTCCATGAGGGCGTAGATGTCCGCCTTCGCCCCTACGTCGATGCCCCGGGTGGGTTCGTCCAACAGGAGGACCGTCGGCTTCGCCAGGAGACACCGGGCGAGGTAGGCCTTCTGTTGGTTCCCGCCGGAAAGGGTCCGGACCGGGGCACTCAGGGAAGGAGCGGAGAGCCGGAATTCCCCGGTCATCTCCCTTACCGCCACCTCCTCGCCCGCCTGCTCCATCCAGCCGAACCTGTTCGAGAAGTGGTGGAGGCTTGAGAGGCTGACGCTGTGGATGACCGACATCTCCGGGGCCAGACCCAGAGCCTTCCGGTCGTTGGTCAGGAGAACCAACCCTTGGCCGATGGACTCCCGGGGATCCCGGAGGGAAAGGAAAACTCCGTTCAGGATCGCCTTTCCGGAAGCCCTTCCCTGCAACGCACCGAAGAGGGCGTGCAGGACTTCGCTCTTCCCCGATCCCTGGAGCCCGGCCAGGCCCAGGATCTCGCCCTTTCGGAGGGAGAAGCCGACTCCGTCCACAACGGACTGGGACCGGACCTGGGCGTGCTGGACCGTCAGATCCGACACGTTCAGAACGACGTCCGGATTCGGCTCCGCCGGCGGGGTGCTTTCGCTGTCCAGCTCTCGGCCGACCATCTGGCTCACCAGCTCCCTGGGTGTGAGGTCGGCGGCGTCGGAGGTTCCTACCACGATCCCATCCCGCAGCACGGTGATTCTGTCGGCCAGCCGGAAGATCTCCTCCATTTTGTGGGTGATATAGACGATTCCCCTGCCCCGGTCCCGCAGTTCCCCAACTCGCTGGAAGAGAACCTCCACCTCATGCTCACCCAGGGCGCTGGTGGGCTCGTCGAAGATGACCACCGATGCGTCCCGAGCCAGGGCCCGGGCGATCTCAAGCGTTTGCTGTGCGGCGATGGGCAGGTCCTCAACGAGGTGTTCGGGGGAAAAGGCCAGGCCCGTTTCCTCCAGGACGGCCACGGCCTCCGAACGCTGCGCCGGGAAATCCACCTGGGCGAACCCTCGAACTCGTTCCTGCCCCAGAAAGAGGTTGTCGGAGACGCTCATGGTGGGTACCAGGGAGAGCTCCTGGTGAATGGTGGCGATCCCAGCCGCCACGGCCTCACTGGGGCGGGAGAAACGGGCCGAACGGCCCCGGATCCTCATCTCTCCGGCGAAATCCTCGTATACGCCCGAGAGAATCTTGATGAGGGTGCTCTTTCCGGCACCGTTCTCGCCGGCCAGGACATGCACCTCCCCCGGGAGCACCGTGAAGTCCACACCGTGCAGAACCTCCACGGGCCCGAAGGACTTCCTGATGCCCTGCATCTCTACGAGGGGACGAGAGTCTGCCATCGCCTCCTTCCCTCGAACGGCAGGTTACGCTCCTGGCCGTGGACCGACCCGTTCCTCCATGCGGCCTGTGGCGCCGCCTGATTCTCCAGGCGGCCTTTCCCGCAGCCATCCCCTACCGACAGATTGCCAGAACCCAAGGAGGATACTGCCATGACCAAGCATTTCGCCATTGGGCTCCTGACTCTCTCTCTCGCCATCCCCGGCCATCTTCAAGCGCAAACCCCCGAGGGAGTCTTCCAGGACCTGGCCCAGATCCGATCAGGTGTTCGCAGCAAACGCATCAGCAGCTTCGACAGAACCGGCGGCAACAACGACCGGTTCGAGAGTATCCCGGACGGCGAGAAACGCACTCTCTTCGAGGTGGAGGGTGCCGGGATGATCAACCACATCTGGATCACCATCGCCCCACCGCCGCCTGATCTGAGCCGAAACGACATCATCCTCCGCATGTACTGGGACGGTAATGAGCGCCCGAGTGTGGAGGCTCCCATCGGACCCTTCTTCGGCCAGGGCTGGGACGAAAGCTACAACTACGCGTCCATGCCCCTGGCGGCGGGCCCGGTGCAGGGAAGGGGGTTGGTGAGCTATTTCGTCATGCCCTTCGCCGACGGCGCCCGCATCGAGGTGGAGAACGATACCGGCCGGACCATCGACGCCTTCTACTACTACGTGGACTATGTGGAGATGGACGAGCTTCCCGACGATATGGGACGCTTCCATGCCTGGTACAACCATGAGTTGACGGAGGCCCTCCCTGACGGGGAAAACGAATGGTCCGTTCTGGGTCCCCAGGGAAAGAACACCACCGGGGCCGACAACTACCTGGTGGCCGACCTGGAGGGGAAGGGTCACTTCGTAGGGGTGAATTACTACGTCCACTCCCCGAGCCCCATGTGGTACGGGGAGGGGGACGACATGATCTTCATCGATGGAGAGGCCTGGCCCTCCTCTCTCCACGGGACGGGAACGGAGGACTACTTCAACACCTCATGGTGCCCGGACACCCTCTTTGCCCATCCCTTCTACGGGTACGCACGAGTGAACGAGGACATCGGTTGGCTGGGCCGAACCCACGTGTACCGGTTCCACATCACCGACCCGATCTACTTCGACGAGTCCCTCCGGTTCACCATCGAGCACGGCCACAACGACAACCTGACCCTGGCCCTGGCCACGGTGGCCTACTGGTACCAGGAAGGCCCGGCGAAACCCTTCCCGGTTCTGCCCACCCGGGAGGAACGGGCACCCATGCCTATGATCGGGCCGGTGGAGATTCACCGTTGGCGCCACGAATGGCGGAAGGCCATGGGGAGTGATCCAAGGCTCTGGGGCAACGAGACGAGGCCGGCGGGGGGAGGGGGGTAGCCGAGGTAGTCCGGGTGCATTGGGGCCTAGAAGGAGACCCGCTTCGCCTTGCCTTTCCCCGACCGGATTGGAATCTTCGGTGCGGGGCACTGACGGTCTGGGCGGTGCCTTCTCATTCGAGCCAAATCCCCTGGCGTCCGGCGAAGTGAATCTGGGAAATCGGTGAATGGTATGGACGGTGATCGGGCTGAGATAACCCGTCTACTTGAAGAACTCGATAGCGCCACTCCGGTCTCATATGAGCGGGCTTGGGAGACGCTGTATTGGGAGATCATCCGGATCGCCCGCCAACAACGGAGGCGGTGGCAGGGCGATTGGACCCTCGAGACAAGAGCTTTGGCCAATGAGGTGTACCTGAGATGTTTTAGGGCTCACCCCCAGGAGTTTGAGGATCGTCGTCACTTTTTCCGGGTCATGGCCACCATGATCCGACGCATCCTCATCAACTATGCTCAGAGGAAAAAGGCGGAGAAACGCGGGGGTGATATGGCTTCGGTTACCTTCGAAGAGGGTGAGGCGGTGGACCTCTCCTCGGAGTCCGCGGCTCAAATCCTCGATCTTCACCGTGCCTTGGATAGGCTCGAGGAGATGGATCCCCGGGCAGCGGAGATCGTCAGACTCCGGTTCTTCCTCGGGTTCACCCAGGAGGAGATTGCAGACTTGCTGGAGGTAAGTCGGGCTACGGTGGGCAGGGATTGGGCCTCAGCCCGAGCCTGGCTCTGGCGGGAGATGGGTGAGCAGGTGGACTGGAAGGGAGATTAGCCCTCAGGGCACCTTTCCAGGTGAAGATGCAAGCGGCACTCGGTCTCGGTCAGAGGTCGCCTGACCCGTTGCCGGGCTTGGGACACCAAGGCCTCGATTGCGAATGGGAACACCTTCACCATTCCGTCCATGCTGTTGGTGGCGATGTACCGACCATCGGGGCTGAAGGCCCATCCGCGCTGGCGGCTCCAACTCCTGTTCCCGAGGTTCAGTGAGACCCTCCGCACCGTGGCCCCAGTTTGGATATCCCAGGTCTGGACGGAGGCGCGGCCAGAGGCGGCCGCCAAGGTCCGCCCATCCGGGCTGAATGCCACGCCGACGAGGCCGGGCAGGTTGTCTCCTCGAAGGGAAAACAGCTCCGCTCCGGTCTCGACGTCCCACAACCTGACGGTTCCATCGGGGGCGGTGGTGGCAAGGCTTTTCCCGTCAGGGGAAAATGCCAGGCCCGTGAGAGACTCGCGATGCCCCGAAAGAGTAAAGGAGGGGGATCCACTTTCGGCGTCCCAGAGCCTGGCTGTACCGTCTGCCCCCGCCGTCGCTATCCGCCGGCCATCGGGGCTGAAGACCGCAGAGCTGACGCCGTAGGTGAAGGAATGGGCGATCTCCCCCTCTGCTTCCGAGGTCCTGAACAACCCAAAGGCATGAGCGCTTTGGCGCACCAAGCTCCAACCCACTGGAGCGTGACCTGATAGCGTCAATAGCTCCCTCCCGGTTTCAGTGTCCCAGATCTTTGCCGTTCCGTCGTGGCTGGCGGTGACAAGGCGTCTCCCGTCCCGGCTGAAGTTCACTCCTACAACCTCTCCGTCGTGCCCTTCAAAGGACCGAATCTCCTCCCCGGTATCTGCCGCCCACACTCTGACCGTGCTGTCTGAGCTGGCGGTTGCGAGGCGGCGCCCGTTCGGGCCGAAGGTTACGCTGTTGACCAAACCCGTATGGCCCCTCAAGACCAACTTCTCTTCACCCGTGGCCGCATCCCAGACCGCTGCCGATCGGTCTCCCACCGCGGCGGCCACCGAAGCGCCGTCGGGGCTGAAGCTCACTCCAAATAGGATGCTGCCGATGGCCACTATGAATTCCGGCTTCAGCGTTTTCGTTTCCGGGTCGAAGA
>JASFVN010000080.1:0-15366 GCA_050049805.1 Gemmatimonadota bacterium | reverse complement strand
GGTAGGTCCTTCCTCCCTCTTCGCTCAGCCGAACAGGGTTCGGGTAGGTATGGCCCCGAGGGCCCTCGGTGTTGGCGCCGACCTCCCTCAGCTCGTCCCAGGCCGTGATGTCTTCCGGGCGCTGGGACATCCGGTAGTACATGGACTGGCTGACATCGGAGCCGTGGGAGGTGTAAAACACCACCACGGTTCCATCGGGATGGAGATAAATGGAGGGGTTGGCGTGGTCGTCGCGGTTGAAGGCGGTATGGAGCGAGTGCTCGACCTGCTCCCCGGTGTCGAGGTCGTAGGAAGAGACGATGATGCTCCCGTTGCTGTCTACCCAGCCGGCGTAGATCCGGTCATGAGCCCCCCGAAAGCGTACAGCTCGAGGGTCCCCGAACCAGCACCACGCACCATCCGAAGTCAGCGCGGGGTATTCCTGGGCCGGCCGTGCCTCCGGGGCCTCCGGTTCGCAGCTTGCCGCGATGCCAGCGGCCAGGACGAATAGGAGAAAGGCACCGGTTCGACGGTGGTTACGGATTTCCGAGAGGGCGTCACTGCCAATCAGGTACATGTTGATCGCCCCGCAAAAGGTGTCCAGGCAATCGGCGGAGATTCGGGCGAAGGTATCCGCACCACGCCCCTCCGGGCAATTCGAATCCGGTGAGCCCTTCCGCGGCAGGTGCGGTGGGAGGGAGAGCGAAGAACACGCGGCCGCCCCAAGGAGGCTCGAGGCGGCCGGGCTGCCTAGCGGTGCGCCATGAATGGTCCCCCCCGCACTTTTACGGGAGGTATCACAGCCTCATCCACCGGGTTCGATGGGAAACAGGGAGAGTTTCGGCGTAGTCGGTTCCTGCTCGGGGGGAAGTGCCGTCGGCATCCGCTCCTCGAGGAGGTCCACCCGCTGGGCGAGCAGATCGGACCGGCTGGGGGAAACAAGGGTTTCCTTGACCCTCTGATTCAGGACGACAAAGTTGATTCTATCCCACACGATTGGACGGGCATTTGGAAAGGCGGGGTTTCTTGAACACCCGCAGCCCACTATTCGTCTCCTGCGGCCCTACGGGAGATCCCCAAGGCCGAAGGCGGCGTGTGCCTGTGGCCCAGCTAGCCTCCTGCCGACACGACTCCGGAAAACCTAAGGCTCTGCCACGCCATCTCCACCGGTGCGACTGCCATCCTTCTTCGCTTCTGAGGAACCCTATCAAGGAGGGGCACGATGCTGTATATGACCATCTTCACCTACGAGCCCGAAAACCGAGACCAGGTGATCAAGAGAGCCGTTACAAAGGGGACTATGGTGCCAGAAGGCGCAAAGGACCTGGGGCAGTGGTCGTCAACGAGCGGAGGAAGGGTATTCCGACTCGTTGAGATGGACGACCCCCTCGTTGCGTACAAGGGGAGCTACGCCTGGTCTGACCTCGGGAAGATCGAGGTCTACCCGGTCATCGATACCCAGGAACTGCTGAAGACTTTGGCGGAAATGTAATCCCTTTACTCAGAATTCCGAGACGAACGAAACCCGGACCTGGTCACCTTCCAGTGTTCGAGGCCACATAAAGGGTGGCAGGCCGCCTCAGCCGCAGTTGGCATCAGAGGCGGCATATTGTCTCCAGCGGGAGTAGGCTGCCGGTTCCAGCACAGCCAGCCACCACTGGATACGATGTGTTGTGGGCAAGGTGAGGGCACGTGAGGTCGTGGTCTGGGCAGTTGTGCTCAACCCTTCGGCCTCATCAGCTCTTGATAAGGTGGGTAGTCGCAGAGAACGTCGAACACAAGCCAAGGACGGGTCCAGGGTGGATATTGGGGGAACCCTTCGCTGGCCCCCTGTTTCATGAGTGCTACCGCGCTCTCGCCGTCACCGAGGGATGCCGCGATTCCCGCTCGCCACATCTTATCCCATCCTCCCAGGCCGGGGGGGGCCAGGTCCTCGAGCCAGCGAGAGGTTTCCAGTGCTTCGTCCCGGTGCTCCGAATAGCCGGCGAAAACTCCAAACGGTCCACGATAATTGACGTTCTCGGGGAAATCCTCCGACAATGCTCTCGCGACGCTGTACGCCTCCTCCCAGCGGTCAGCGACGAACAACGTCCACATATAGTCGCTACGCCACTCAGCGCTTGCCTTCGCCTCGGGTGGCCGCGTCTCGTACCACCGAATAGCCCGGTCGATCATGGCGGTAGCAGCATCTGAGTAGCCAAGGCGGCGCAGATACGTAGCAACACGGGAAATCGTCAACCCGAAGCCTCGGCCCTGATCCTGCAAGGCCTCCAGCTCATGCAGGACTCCCCTCAACTCTTCGATTCGCCCCAGGGCCGCCAGGGCAAATCCTAGATATGCGAGCGTTTCCTGATCATTCCCATAGATGTCTTGATACTGCCGAGCCGCGTCCAGCGCCTTTCCGTGCTCGTCCAGATCTGAATACGCTTGAATTAGCACTCGATAGTACGACCGCCATCCCCGCATCGGCCCCCGCCGCGGATCGAGACTGAGTAGAGCATCCACGGCCTCCTGCGGACGATTGACGCGACTCGCCGCACGGGCTTGGTTGTACACCGCCTTGGAGCCCGGCGCCAGCACCGCCGCTCGGCGAATGGCCCGGAGCGCTTCCTCATTGTCAAACCGCGACCCCGCCTCCAAGTAGTCCAGCCAATGTCGATCGTAATCACTCAGCCATTCTCTGTGGCGTTCGAGAATGGCCAGCAGCGAGTCGGATTGTGCCCACTCATTCCGGTTGTGGTAGCAGAGGACCGCATAGATGAGCGGTGTCACGAAGGTTGAATCGAGCTCAAAGGCTCGGTGAAAGTAGTTGAGAGCCTCTTCATATTCCGTCGGGATGTAATACCTCATCCCCTCGTCAAACGCCCGGTACGCCTCATACGACGGCGGCCGCAACACACTGCTGGCGTGCCCGGCGATGCGTTCGTCGAATGCGATGGCAAGAAAACCCATCACCCCATGCTGCATGTCCGCGATGAGCTCCCGCGCGGACTCCCGGGCTCCCCGCACTGGATTGACAGTGCCAAGCGGTCGACCTCGCACGGCATCCGTGACGTTCACCTGGATTTCCAGGCTGTCGTTCTCCAAGTAGACCGCACCGGAGATTACGGTGCCCGCGCCAGTCTCCTCAGCCAATGCCCGAATCGGATCGCGAACGCGGCCTGCGTCACGCTCGGATTGCACGAAATCCCACGACTCAAGGGCCATGTCCCAGGGCGTTACGGCAATTGCCGCCTGTTGAATCCCCTGGGTTACCCAATGGCCTGCTCTTGAACCCAGTTGATCGAGTGCCGGATCGCCAGTCTCGTTTCGGAAAACGGTTACCACAACCTGATCTGGATTGAGACGCAACCCGCCGCCGCGAGGCAAGCCCGCCATTATCGCTATCACGACGAGGATTGCAGCAGCGCCCACCACTCCACCGGCCATCATCCACTTCCGCCTCGCCGGTCGATTCAAGGATACCGTTCCGGGCGGCATCACGCCCACCCGCGGCGAAATCGCCTCACCGAATAGAGCCACCGGGTCGAATCTGTCGGCCGGGATCTTGGCCAGACTACGCTCCAGTGCCGCTGCCACCCACATCGGCACTGAGGGACGAGCCTCCGTCACCTTTGGCGGCTCGACCACGAGATGCTGGCGCACTACGCTTTCGACAGTGGCCCCGGTGAACGGCGGCTCGCCCGCCAGCATTTCGTGCAGCACGCAGCCGAGCGAGTAGAGATCGCTTCGGCCGTCCACGCTCTTCTCGCCTCCTGCCTGTTCGGGACTCATGTAGGCTGGCGTACCCAGAGCGATCCCTGTCTCAGTGAGACGCTCTCCTCCCGCAACATCAACGGCGCGGGCGATCCCGAAGTCGGCCACGACGGCGTGTCCGCTCTCAAGCAGAATATTCTCTGGTTTGATGTCCCGATGAACTACATCGTGGCTGTGGGCGTAGTTCAAAGCGTCTGCGACTTCCCGTGCTATTCGAAGTGCATCATCAATGGGAAGCTGCTTCTCCCGCGCCAACCGATGCCTGAGGGTCTCACCCTCAACGTAGGGCATCACGTAATACAGGAAGTTGTCGGTTTCCCCTGAATCGTGGACGGGAAGGATGTGGGGGTGGGTGAGGTTGGCCGCAGTCTTGATCTCCCGGAGGAACCGTTCTGCACCGAGCGTCGCGGCCAACTCTGGATTCAACACCTTGACTGCAACCTGGCGTTCGTGCCTGAGGTCTTGTGCCAGAAAGACCGTCGCCATGCCACCACTGCCAATCGCCCGCTGGACCTGATAGCGATCGGCAAGCGCAGCCTTCAGGCGCTCCTCATGTACCATATCCGATAATCCGTTGAGAGGAGACGTCCCGTTCCAACCCGGTCAGCCACCACTGGGTACGATGCGTTGTGGGTAAGGTGGGGGCAAGGATGGAAGGTATGGCATACGGGTTGCACTCCACCTTTCAGAGAAACCCGGCAAGTGGGCGCGGAAGGGGTGAGCCGTCTAGGAGCTCAGGGAGATCGAGAAGGAAGGCTATGAACACGTTTGTGCGCAGGAACAGTTCAGTCGCACTGGTCCTTTCAGCAATAATCGGAGTTGCCTGCGTTCACAAGATACCCACCAAGGGCAAAGACCACGAACTCGCTTGGGTAGTTCCTGATGTCTATCACCAGCACCTCTGCGCCCTGAGCTTGTTGGATGTAGTCACTCGCATCGGCCGCCACGACAGAGGATAACTTCAAATAGGCAACGGAATCGGACAGCATGCGGAGGGTTGATCCCAGCAAGTCATGGGTCCGGGCCAGTCCGAGGTCCAGCGAGGATATCGGCGCCCGAGTCCTGAGCTGCGTGCTTGATCGCTTCTTTACCTGTTTCGTCCTTCGATCGTCCCCTGGAGATTCTATGAGACGCTTAGCGGGCGGGCCTTCGAGTTACGGGACGTGGAAGGAGGCCGGAGCCCGGCCGTCATGGACACCAGCGTAGTGGGGCAGGTGCTAGAGGGGGAAAACCCCGTCAGCAAGGGGTAGTGCACGGCTCGGGCGGGGTCTCGTTGTGGCTCGAGCCACTACCGCTTCCGCACCAGTCGAAAGCCAACTCGAGACACGTTGGATCCTTCTTCCCCTGGGAGCCCGCGCCTGCGGGCTGAGAGCCGGAGTCCTTTGGCGTCGGACAAGCAACTGCCCCCGCGCCGAACCTTCAAGTCGAAAACCGGTCCGGGTCCGGTAGGATCGGTATCCGGACTGCTCGAGTAGTAATCGGGATCGAACCAGTCCTGAACCCACTCCTCCACATTCCCATGGATGTCGTACAGACCCCATGCGTTCGGTTGCTTTTGGGCTACCGGATGTGGGGGGGCCGGGGATTCGGGAGTCCCCCCTGCGTTCGCAGCATACCAGGCTACGTCGTCCAGATCTCCGACGTAATCTTCGGCTGTCCCGGCGCGGGCCGCGTACTCCCATTCGGCTTCCGTGGGAAGACGGTACTGCCGGTCGGGATACATGGCGTTCAACGTCGGCAGAAACCGATTCGCGATGCCGTTCCAGGTTGCCAAGAGGTGTCGGTAGACCGGGCTCGTGTTTGCTACGTCGTTCCCGGCGTCTTCCGGAGCCATGATGGCCATCCACTGGCTCAGCGTCACTTCCGTTTTCTGTATGAGGAACGCCTCGGAGATGGTCACCTCATGGACCGGGAGCTCCCCGTTGTCCCCGTTGCCAGCCTGGTCTCCCATCAGGAAGGTGCCGGCAGGGATCAAGACGAACTGTTCATCGTCGAGTCCGAGGCCGAGTAGGTCAGATCCTGCGTTTGTCAGCTTCTCTCTGATGACGGTGTCGTTTTCGTCATCGGTCACGCGGAGGGTCACCCTATAGGTACCAGGGGCCGCGTAGGTATGCGTGGGATGGTGGGAAAGGGACGTACCGCCATCCCCAAAGTTCCAGTGCCAGGACTCGATGACTCCGTCGCTGTCCACGCTCTCATCGGTGAACGTGCAAGCGAGGTTTACGCAGGAGATGCTGAATTCGGCCAGGGGTTCGAGGTTCGGCTCGGTGCCCGAACTGTCGCACGAGCCGAGGGGGAGGAGGAGAAATAGTGGAAGGACCGCGGACACCTCGTGCCGGTTAAGGCCCCGGCAACCGGGAAGGTTCGGCATGGCGGCATGCAGGGCTGCGGTAAATGGTTCCTTTTTCCATTGGGATGTCAAGATGCCGTCATAAGATGGGGAGCGGCCCCGCACATGGGCAACACCAGGGATTGCCAGGAATGGAAGGTCGCCTCAGTGCTCCATTGCGTCCCGGTACCCCTCCTGCAGGGCCTGGAAAACGGGGTTGGGAGCGAAGGGCAATTCGCGAAGCATTGTCAGCAGGTCACTCCTCATCGGCCCCTGTTCTGCCAGGGCACAGAGGCTTCTCCAGGCTCAGCGCAACTCCCGAATCACGAGGGCCGTTCGGGCGTAATCTGCTGGGTTGATGCCGTCCACAGTCTGGATCTTCCGGCCGTTCAGGCTCATGAACGTCACCTCCACCCGAACGGGCGCCGTGGACTTCAGGCCAAAGTGCACGGGCGCTGCCATCTGCGAGTCGTAGCCGCCGCCGGTGACCACCGGCCGGCTGGCCAGGATGCGACCCGCCGGATCGTAGAGCCGGACCTCCGCGCCGAACCGGGTGTGATGGCCCTCGGCGTCGAGCACGAGCACACTCAGACTCCTCTGTTTCGCCTCCTGGGAAAGGGTGTTCCGAAAGAGGAAGTGGCCGCCGACCGGCCCGTACCCGTCCGTCAGGGAGAGGTCCAGCCCGCCATCGGCGTCATAGTCCACGAACTGCACGGAGTGATCAGCGGCGTTGAGCGGATTCTCCCGCGTGAGGATGTCTGTGAAGTGGCCAGCCCCGTCGTTGCTGAAGAACGCATTGGCCGGTTGCTGGTCGGGGGTGCTCCCGACGTAGGAGGCGACGAAGAGATCGAGGTCCCCGTCGTTGTCGTAGTCCCCCCAGTCTGCGGAAACGGCGTGGTTCTCGACGTCGATGCCGACCGCCCGAGCGACTTCGGTGAAGGTGCCGTCGCCATGGTTGCGGTAGAGTTGATTGTGTCCATAGTTCGCCACGAACACGTCCAGGTTTCCGTCGTTGTCGTAGTCGCCGATGGCGCAACCCACCCCCCCTTCCTCGTTGGTGCGTGCGGGGCCAGCCATGCCGAGGGCGGGGGCCAGGTCGGCAAACGCCGAACCATCGTTGCGCCACATGGCGTCGGCGGTGCCCGACTGGTTGGCAAGGAACACATCCAGGTCGCCGTCGTTATCCATGTCGAACCAGCAGGCGCCCACAGTGGGACGCGGGTCGTCGGGGCCACCATCCACCCGAGTGAATGCGCCGTCGGCGTTTCGATAGAGCGAGTTCGGGCCGATGCGGTTGGTGGCGTACACGTCGAGATCCCCATCGTTGTCGAAGTCCACCCAGTTGGTTGGACGAGATGAACGACCGGGGATGGTGAGTCCCAGTGTTGGCGCGACGTCCGTGAAGTGCCTACCGCCCTCGTTGTGCATCACCACGGTCACCTGATCGTTGAGGTATGCCCCGCCGATCAGGTCGATGAATCCGTCCTCGTCGTAGTCGCCCCAGCCGACGCCGCGGAGCTGCTGGTGGCCCGCCTGCGGCATGCCCATCTCCGGGCCCACGCTCACGAACACGCCCCGATCGTTCCGATACAGCCGCACTTCGCCGGTAGCAATCGATACGGCCAGATCCAGGTCGCCATCGTCGTCGAAGTCTCCCCAGGCGTTGGCGTAGGAGTTGGGAACGGCGAACAGCTCGTGCTGCACCTCTGCGAACGGCAGAATCTCTTGTGGCGCATCCTGGGCACCTGCGGTGGGGTGGGTCGGGGCCACGGCCCAGCCAGTCAGCGCGACGAGGGCAAGGACGCCGCTTGCGGCGAACGCTGCCGCCGTCGTCAGGGGAGAACGCATCATTGTTGAACCTCCGACGGGTCCGGAGAAATCGGTCGACTGTTCCCGCCAAGTCAGCCAATAGGGGGGATAATGCCGAGGCCGTTCAGGAGTGGGCAAGGACGAGGCAGCAGGCGATAAACCGGTGACCCGCTGGGAACTGTGGGCCTCAAGGCGGAGCCGGCCTTTGGCGGAGAACGAGGGAGTATCCGTGTAACTGAACGGGCATCAATTTGTCAGGCGAGTGGAGCCAGCCGGGCTCGAACCGGCGACCTCTGGCTTGCAAAGAGAGTTCCCAGGGGGCCAAATGCTGCGGTTTTCGCCGCTTTTCGGGCTTTTTCCGGCGACTTTCGCCGCTCTGGGCCTGTGTCTCCGCCGGGTTTCGCCGCCTTCAGAGACACATTCGGGACACAGTGGTGGGAGTGTTCAGAGGGTGATCTCAATGCTTTACATCCCCCGCATACTTCTCCAGCAGGGCCTGGAAGCGGGGATGGGAGCCACCTTCAGGAATCTAGACCTGAACCTGCCTCGCTTTGAATACCACCGTCGTGAAGAACTCAATCATGAGCCCATAAACAGGTCCCATCAGGAAATAAGCCCCGCCGATAAGATTGCCCTGAATCATGGATCGGAAGTGAATATCGGGGATTCCCACGATTAGCCCCAGTACGATGCCGTGCAACGCCCAAGGCCACCTGAGAGCCGAAATCCCTATCACAAAGCCCAAGAGTGTCCTGTGAGAAAGGATCAGTAGAATGTTAGGGGGAGAAATGTCTAACCCAAACCAATACCTGCCTCCTAGGTAGCAGAGTATACCTGCTACAAACCCCCAGACGGTGGCAATTATGATCCTTCTTCGCCTATCCATCTTTTGCTCCTTGCTGTATTGATCTCCCGCTCTTTCAGGCGTTGGAGGAGGGAGGGAGTGGGCATGGGTTAGCTTTCCAACTCCCTGCGGCGTTCCCTCTCATCCTCACCACTCAGGGAAGCACGGAGCCTCCGCATTCGGCCAGCGACGGGAAGTCCCCCAGCAACTACGATGAGTACGATGAATGCGTAGGTGTAGAGGCCATCGGCCAAAGCTCCAGCGATCACCATTACGCCAACCGCAACAATCACAAACACGAACATCTGCCAGAGCGAAAGTCCTCGACGATTGGATTGAGGCGTTTCCGTCATAACCGTCTCCTTTGCCCCGCCTGACCGTTCGTGTTCCTGCGGCGTATCACGATACGCATTCGTGGCCCCTTCCAGCCCAGTAAGCCACCGTGAAGGATAATGATGACGCGGTTAAGGAATGGGCAAGGATTCCACCGGCTCCTAACCCTGTACCTCCTCTCCAATCGCATCGGATTGTGCTCCGCAGGGGTGGATCTCTGGGATGCCAGGGAATTGGGGGGCGACTCCTCCAGCAGGGCCTGGAAGCGGGGATGGGAGCGGATCAGGCCGTTGGTTCGGAAGTCTTCACCCGCATCGGTTGAAACCGCCAATAGGTGAGGGATCGCCAAAGCCACTCGAGAGGGCCGAAACGATAGGATCGGATCCAGAGCCGACTGAACATCAACTGCAGACCCGCTATCAAGGCCAAGACTGCGATGGTCAGCCACACGCCGAGGGCCATCTGAGAGATGCCGGGTGTATAGAGTCCAAAAACCAGAGTAGGAAGTAGTCTCTGAAGCGCATAGTTGGTCAGGGCCATCCGACCAGCAGGGGCGAAAACCCTAAGAACCCGGCTCCACAAATCATGTTGGAGGAGAAGAGCTATTCCGGCGATATAGGTCAATGGCATGGCCAAAGATGCTACTTCATTGATCGGGAGGAGTTGGAGGACAGGATTTGGATCCGTGCTCAATCCCATTCTTGCCAGGTACGAAGTCTGGCTCAAGTGATTCGCGACGATGGCTGTAACGAGGCCGAGTGGCATACTCCATGAGAAAAGGCGAAGAAAACTGCGCCGATGATCGGCAGGTTTCTTCAACACGCCAATCTGCCACAGAAACATGCCCAGCAGCATATATCCCACATAATGCGCGTAGGTCCAGACCCGCAAAAAGGATTGGGGATAATCGCGATAATAGCGCGATACGGCAGAGAAGTACTGACGGAATCGGTTCGGCTTCCAGGATAATGCTTCTTCGGCGTCGGACTTGTAGCCCGCCCGTATTTCCTCGACCCGGGCGGCGACCTCCTCAGCCGAGACCTGGGGCGTGCCGGGTGTCCCGGGATCACTCCGCAAGTCTCGAAGGGTCCCGATGCTCGGGCCCAGCGTCAGGGCAAAGATGGCGATCACCAACAGCCATTTCGCTGGACGCCTTCGCAGGGCATACCCTATGAAAAGCATCACCACACCGGCCTTGGCCAGCAGCAGCAGTTGGATAACGTTGATCACCAAGCCGAGGACACCGCCGATGACCACCATGAAGAACAACCGTCTGAGGTACGTCGGGATGATGTTGATGCCACGTGCCTCTGCACGCTCAAGCTGAATGGCGAATCCCGTCCCGAACAGAATGGCGAACAGGGGCCAGAGCTTCCCACTGCCCAGCACATAGACCAGGTTGTGGCCGAAACGGTCCAGCGCTGCTGGAAAGACCACCGGTGTGTTGAGCTTGGCGACATCGTAATTGACAAAGAGTATGCCCAGGATGGCCAAGCCTCGGAGGACATCCAAGAGCTCCACGCGCTCGCGTGGCTTTACTGGGCTGAATGGCTCGATAGGAGAGGCGCCGGACACCCCGGTTGGGTCCGGGGACGCCGGCCCCAGTTTTTCTTCCTCATCCGGCTTATTCTGGCCTGCCATCACGGATTGTTTTCAGAGAGACGACGGCCCATTCCAGCCCAGTCAGCAACCAAGGAGAATCATGGGTTGTGGGTAAGGTGGGGGCAAGGATGGAAGACGGCGATAGAGGCCCCTGACGGGAAAATAGAGCCACTTGCCCACCAGTCACATCTCAGGTCATTTCACGGCAGATGTCGACAAAGAACCCCCGCAGCCGATGGTGGTTGAGGGGTCCGCTTTAATCGAGTGGAGCCAGCCGGGCTCGAACCGGCGACCTCTGGCTTGCAAAGAGAGTTCCCAGGGGGCCGAATCCGGCGGTTTTCGCCGCTTTTCGGGCTTTTTCCGCCGACTTCCGCCGCTTTGGGGCTGTGTCTTCGCCGCTTTCCGGGACACATTCGGGACACAGTGCTGGGAGCGCTCAGTCGGTGGGGTCAGTGCTCCACCTCATCCCGGTACTCCTCCAGCAGGGCCTGGAAGCGGGGATGGGGTGGAGGGGTCAGAAGACTACCTCCCGCTCCCGGTCCATGAGGGCCTCGAACCGGGGATCGTCCTGGATGGGGCGGAGCCGATAGTGATCCTCCAGCACTATGGGCGGGTACTGGCTCGGCGCGCTGAGCAGGTCCTCCAGCACTTCCAGAGCCTCATCCACTTCCCCCAGGCGGGCATACACGGCAGCCAGGTAAAAGAGTTGGTGAGGTCCGTCCAAGGCATCCCGCTCTCGGGGTATGATCTCCACCGCTCTCAAACCCTCGCGGATAGCTTCCTCCCGCATCCCGAGCCCCGCGAAGGCCAAGGCCAACGCGGCGTGGTATCGGTGGTCGTTGGGAAACGCTTCAATCAAGGACTCAAGGGTATCCACAGCCTCCCAGTACTTCTCCCGCGCAGTTTCTCGTTGACCGAGGGCTTCCAGCGTCTCCGCTTCAAGCAGAGCCCTCGGCTCACGGGAATACTGGTCGCTAGAGACGTCCGGCAAACCGGGCAGAAAAGCCATGGCGTCCTCGTAGCGGCCCTCAAGCATCGCTACTTCCCAACTCGGGTTTTGGCCCAGGTAACGGTGGTGACCGTCTGTAGTTCCATCCCGAAACCAGGCTACCCTAGCAAGTGTCTGGAGCGCAGGGCGAGTGGGGCCGAATCTTACATACTCTTGGCTCGCGGCTTCCGCATCCGCGTACCGCCGCATTTGGACATACGTACCCTGTAGGTCGTTCCAGACAGCGCCCTGCCTTGGAGAAAGTGACGCGGCCGCCTCGAACGAGGCGAGGGCCTGCCGCCATCGCCCCGCTCGCCGCTGCACCCACCCGCTATACCTGTGGTAGTCAGTGTCGCCGAGGAGCGCGCCCGAGGCCCGGATGAGATAACCCAGAGCGGCATCGTAGTCCTTTACTACCCTGTACAGGTAGAGCCCCATGGCAATCTGAGCGTCCTCGGATTCGGGGGCCAACTCCAAGGCCCGCTCAGCCGCCGTCCGTGCCGCAGCCGCAATCTCCTCGCTTCGCTCACCAAACCTCCGATATCGATCCGCATGGATCATGGCCAGCCGTGCATAAGCACCCACGAATTCCGGGTCCCGCTCAATAGCTTCCTCGAGTAACGGAATGCCCCTGCTCGACCACGTTCCATGTTCGAACGCCCGCAAGTAGAGATTATACGCCTCTAGGTCCGTGGTCGTCCTCCGGGCTGCCCTGCGCCGTTCCCCTTGGCGTAGAGCAATGTTTAACTCCCCAGCAATGCTGCCTACGATCTCCGACTGGATATCGAACAGGTTCTCGGTGGTGAGAGGCCGGTCGAACGTCTCAGCCCATAGATGCACGTCTGTAGCGGCCTCGATGAGCTGGACGTTGATGCGTACTGTTCCTCCGGCCCGCTGCACGCCGCCTTCCAGCACGTAGCCCACCCCCAGCTCGCGTCCGATCTCCAGGATCGTCAGTTCTGAATCTCGGTATACCTCTGCCGAGGTGCGCGAGATGACACGGAGCCCAGATGGTGAGATCCGTTGCAGGCGCGTGAGTAGGTCGTCCTGGATGCCATCAGTGAAAAACTGGTCGTCGGAAACGCCGGACCGATTCTCGAAGGGAAGTACAGCGATGCCAGGAAGCCCGGTTAAGGTTTCAACCACGCTCTCGATTTCACCGCTGGCTGGTTGGTCCTCAGACTGAACTGCTCCGGGCTCCCGACCAGTCATAGACAACGCCACTCCAGTCACCACCAAAAGGGACGCCACCATCAACAGCTCCGGTCCACTGACCCGCTGCCGCCCCTTCTCCCCGTGATACCAGGCCAGGATGAGCGTGATGAAGAAGCCGATGGCGAAGACGACGAACAGGCCCTGGAAAAAGGAGTCGGGGAGCCCCCAAGAACTGCCGACTGTCGCTGTCACCTCATAGATCACCCACGCGCCGGCCGGGTAGGCGATAGCCCACTGCACGAGCTTCCGCTCTTTCAGGCGTTGGAGTAGGGAGGGATAGGTCATGGCCTATCTCCCTATCCGTTCTTCCAGTTCTTGGAAGAAGTTCTGAACCATGACCAGCCTTCCCAGATTCCCCGGACCCTGGCGAATCATGACGAAACACTGGTCGTCTGGTGTGATGTCGTACTGCGTATGGATGGCCCAGCGTGAATAGATTTGATCCGAGAACAGGACGCGTCGGGTGTGAACCGTGAACGTCGGTGAAATGGAGACCTCGGCCACCATCATTCCCTCCGGACTGCGGAAGAAGATTTCTCCTCCCCCGTGGGACCAGAGAGGCTCCTGTCCCCCGCCCTGGGATACTCTCCGGCGCTCCCCCGGTCCCGGGAAGGGCCGGACAAAGACTTCATCCTCCCCGGTTTCGTCGGACACGTAGGCAACCCAGTCTCCAGAAGGGGAAATAGTGGGAGAGTGCTCATTGGCCTCGGTGACAAGGAAACCGGCGGCAGTCTCGCCGTCTCCAGGTCTCAGTACGAGAAGATCCAGGTCCGATTCCTCCCCCTCGATCTGCGTGACCAGGATGGATTCTCCATCCGGGAGCCAACGGCCTTCCCAAACCCACGAATCTGCACCGGGAATCGGTTTCGCCGGAGCACTCCCATCCCACGGTTTGGAATAAAGCTGGCTCGTGCCCGAGCGGCTGGAATTGAAGGTGACCTCTCGCCCGTCCGGGGTCCAGACAGGGAAATCGTCTTCCGCCTCCTCGAAAGTGAGTTGGAGGGGAACGCTTCCGTCCAGCGGCAAGATCCAAATCTGATATGTGGTCCCGCTGTCATGGGAGACAGAAACCGCGAGACGGGTGCCGTCTGGAGAAAGCGCGAGACTACCGAAGGCATACCCCCAGTCGCGCTTGATGAACCTCTCCGTACCGTCCCGTTCCACCCAGACCAGCGCCATATTCCCGCCCCCCTCCTCAGGCTCTTCGGCGTAGATGGCTGTTCCCGAGGAGGAGAGGGCCAGGTCCGTTCCGCCCTCCATACCCCGTCCATCAGGGAGGTCCAGGCCTTCTGCCAGCGCTGTGAACATACCGGTGACCTCCAGCTTCTCCTCGTCGAATGGAGCCGCCGACAGCGTGCCCTCCGATCCTACAACCACCAGATGGCCCGACTCCGCATACCGGGCGTAGGCCCCCAGAACCAGATCCCTGTGCTCCCCCGTAGACAGGTCGGCCACGGCAATGGTGGCATCCTCAAAGTTGTACGGCCCGTGCCGTAGCACGGTGAAAAGGACGCCCCGGCCATTTGGCAGCACCTCCGGCCAACTGTGGAAGTTCTCTCCTTCTTTCAGCGTGGTGATCGGAGTGAGCGCACCGCCGGTCGCAGGAATCCTCCGAAGGATCGAATCCTCCGCCAGGACATAGATGAATCCATCCCGGCCCCAGGACGCCCCGCCCCGCCTCAGCATCGAGTCCACCACCACGGTGGGTAAACCGCCCGAGACTGCCGTGATCATGACGGCTCGAGCTGCCCCGTCATGGGCTGCGATGAAGCCTATTCGTTCTCCGTCCGGCGAGAAAAAGGGCTGGAAAGCGCCGTCGGTCCCCTGAAGAAGCCGGGGGTGAAGTTGACCGGTTTCCTTCAGCCAGAGCGCATACCCACCGTCCTCCCCGGGCCCCACGTAGACCAGCTTGGTACCGTCCGGAGAAAGGGCCACAGACGGACCGTAACGCGGCGCCAGGCCCGAGTCTCCTGGAAGGGAGAGATAGAACCGGCTCACCTCCCGGGGGAGGCTCCGTGCCCACCCCCATACCGCGACGCCCGTCAGGATGACTGCCAGGGCGCTCAGACCCCAGGTCCACCGCTGCCAGATATGACCCTCTCCCGTGCCCTGCCCAACTCCCGCCCCATGCCGAAACGACGTATCGTGCAGCGCCCCTGCCAACTCGGCGGCCGATCCGAAACGATCCGCCGGCAACCTCTCCAAGGCCTTCAGGATGGTCCCTTCCACGTGCGCAGGTATCGTGTGCCTCAGCTTCGTCGGCCGCGTCACCTCCCCCAGAAGGATCTTCCCCAAGATGGCCTGGGCCGACCCTCCCGTGTGGGGTGGGTCTCCAGTCAGCATTTCGTACAGCACGCACCCTAACGAGTACACATCACTGGCCGCTGAAGGGGACTCATCCCCGGCCGCCTGCTCTGGGCTCATGTAATACGGGGACCCCAGGGAGAGTCCGGTTTCCGTCAGCCGTCCTTCTCCTGCCGTGCTTACCGCCAGTGCGATTCCGAAATCCGC
>JASFVN010000341.1:0-4852 GCA_050049805.1 Gemmatimonadota bacterium | reverse complement strand
ATCAGGAGAGGGGCGTGTGCCGAATCAGGACCTTTTCGAACGGGTCCGCTTCGAGGCCGACCGAGGTCCCTCTACGAAGGCCAGGATGGAACGGTTCGAAGCAGACGCTCCCGGACTGGCAAAGGGGGCCGCCTTGGCTGCTCTGGAGGATGCTGGTCTCGGGGCCAACGAGGTGACCCACCTGGTTACGGTTTCCTGCACGGGGTTTTTTGCCCCGGGCCTCGACACGGCTCTCGTCGATCTCCTAGGCCTGTCTCCCACGGTGGAAAGGACCCACGTAGGATTCATGGGTTGCCATGGGTCGCTGAACGGACTTCGGGTGGCTTCCGCCCTGGGAGGGGCCGATCCCACGGCTCGAGTCCTGGTCTCCTCCGTGGAACTCTGCACCCTTCACATGTCCTACGAGTGGGACCCGGACACCCTGGTGGCCAACTCCCTCTTCGGTGATGGGTCGGCGGCTGTCGTGGGCCTCGGGGGCGAGCCCTCGTCTTTGGACGGCCCCTGGCACCTGGCTGCCAGCGGAACCTGCCGGCTTCCCGACAGTGCCGATGCCATGTCGTGGCGTATCGGCGACCATGGCTTCCGCATGACCCTTTCCGCCTCGGTTCCGGACATCATCGAAACTCACCTTCGTGGATGGATGGAGGCATGGCTCGGTGAGCAGGGTCTGGGGTTGACAGACGTCGCTACCTGGGCCGTGCACCCCGGGGGCCCGCGCATCCTCAACTCCGTAGCAGCGGCCCTGGACCTCCCACCGGGGGAGAACGCCGTATCCCGGGAGGTCTTGGCCAGTTTTGGAAACATGTCCTCGGCCACCATCCTCTTTATCCTGGATCGTCTCCGGAAGAAGGATGCTCCCCGGCCCTGCGTGGCGTTGGCCTTCGGCCCCGGCCTGGTAGCCGAAGCGGCCCTTTTCCTTTGAGGTTGTCCCGCTGAAACTGAGGTTGTCCCGTTGAGACTCAGCGGAGGTTTTCGAGGAAGCTTCCAGCCCGGGATCTGATGCTGGTGAGGTGTTCGGGGTCCATGCGGTCCAGGGCGTTGTAGACCAGCCCCATGCGTGGGTTGTTTTCCAGCTTGTCCCGGTGGCGGGCAAGGAAGTCCCAGTAGAGGAAGTTGAAGGGACAAGCCATAGGTCCGGCCGTCTCCTTCACATCGTATCGGCAGCCGGCACAATAGTCCGACATCCGATGGATGTACTTGCCACTGGCGGCATAGGGCTTGGACCCAAGGATGCCGCCGTCGGCGAAGAGGGCCATGCCGTGGGTGTTGGGTAGCTCCACCCATTCGAAGGCGTCCGCATAGACGGACAGGTACCACTCCTCCACCTCAACCGGGGCCAGGCCGGCCAGAAGGGCGAAGTTGCCGGTGACCATGAGCCGCTGAATGTGGTGGGCGTAGGCTTCCTCCCGGGTCTGGAGGATACACTGACGGAGGCAGTTCATTTCCGTGTCCCCGGTCCAGTAGAAACCCGGAAGGCGCCGGTGGGCCTCGAGGGAGTTGGTCTCCGCGTAGGCCGGCATCTTCAGCCAGTAGATCCCTCGGATGTACTCTCTCCAACCGATGATCTGGCGAATGAACCCTTCCACGGCATTGAGAGGCGCGTGTCCGCTGCAGTAGGCCTGTTCTGCCTTTCGGCATACATCCAGAGGATCCAGCAGTCCGGTGTTCAGGTAGAGGCCGATCACCGCATGGTAAAGGATGGGCTCCCCCTCCTTCATGGCGTCCTGATAGTGGCCGAAGCCCGGTAGGCCCTCGGCCAGGAACTGCTCGAGAGATTGCCGGGCCTGGTTCGCTGAAACCGCGAACCAGAAGGGCTCGAGGGAGCCGAAGTGATGGGGGAAGTGGGTGTCCACCAGGGCCATGACCTCCCGGGTGATGGAGTCCGGCGAATGCCGGAGCGGTGGGGGAGGGACCACCCCCTTTGGAAGCCGCTTCCGGTTGGCCTTGTCATAGTTCCACTTTCCACCCTCC
Organism: Gemmatimonadota bacterium; assembly: GCA_050049805.1. Classification (GTDB taxonomy): domain Bacteria; phylum Gemmatimonadota; class Gemmatimonadetes; order Longimicrobiales; family Gaopeijiaceae; genus JABDNZ01. Next base: position 2,881 of record JASFVN010000341.1, on the reverse strand, counting down.
GGTTTCCCGTCGGTCCCCATGAGGAGGCCCGTCTCCTTCCTCATCTCCCTGTAGAAGTACTCCATCCGTAAGGATTTTCGGCCCTGGGCCCAAGCGGCAAAACCGTCCCTACTCGCCAGAAACCGGTCGTCGAGCCGGATCTCGACGGGGACTCCTGTAGCCTTCTCCCATGCTCCCATGTCCTCCCGGACCCTCCACTCCCCGGGTTCCGTCACGATCACCCGGCTGGCCCGGTGGCGCCTGATTGCCGCCTTCAGCTCGCCGAGGAAATCCCCCTGATTGTCGGGTGTGTCCAGAGTGCGGTAGTCGACCCGGATTCCTTCGGCTTCCAACTCCGCAGCGAAGTGGCGCATGGCCGAGAGAATAAAAGCGATCTTCTTCTTGTGGTGCCCGACATAGGTGCATTCCGCCGGGACCTCGGCCATGAGCACCACGTCACGCTCCGGGTCCAGGCCCGTGAGGCTGGAAACGCTCCGGGTCAGCTGGTCCCCCAGGATGAACCGGAGTGTCGGGGAGGCGGACATCCCGGTCTTCTCGGCCTATCCCTTGACCCGAAGGGTACTCCGGCCGCCATCCACGGAGATGACCTGTCCGGAGATCCAGCTCGAATCGGGGCCCAGGAGGAATCCGGCCAGGTTGGCGGCATCCTCCGCTTCGCCGAGGCGTGGCAGGGGGTGGAGCTGGGCGATGGATCTGGCCATGGCCTCGTTGTCGGTGAGGGGTCTGGCAAGAGGCGTACGAAGGAGGCTCGGAGCGACGCAGTTCACCCGGACGTCCGGAGCCAGATCGGCCGCCAGGGAGCGGGTCAACGCCTCCGTGGCCCCTTTGGCAGCTGCGGTAACCGCGTGGTTGGAGAATCCGGAACCAGCGGCGATGGTGGAGAAGAGAACCACCGATCCTCCCGCCCGCCTGAGTGCGGGCTCCGCCGCTTGTACAGCCAGGGCCGCGCCGACGGAGTTCAGCCTGAAAGCCTCGATGAACTCCTCTTCGCTGGCTCTCTTCAACGGCTTCAAGACAATGGATCCCACACAATATGCAAGGCCTGCCGTCCCTCTTTCTCCCTGGCAGGCCTCGGTTACGGCCTCCTTCAAACCGGGGCCGTCCATGACATCCACAGCGGTGAACTCAGCGCCGCCGATCTCCGACGCCAGGGCCTCCAACTTTCCCCGATCCCGTGCGAACAGATGCACGGGGATCCCGCGCCTCGTCAGGTTTCTCGCCAGGGCAGATCCTACGCCACCGCTTCCTCCTACTATGAGTACAGGGGGTTCCATCGTGTCATTCCTCGGGGAGAATCCGGTCAGCCGCGATCCCGGCCCTGAAAGGGTCACCTCTATCCGAAGGAGTACCGGCCAAACCAAACTCGGTTCCAGTGCTCCGCCACCAGGCTATGGAGGAGATGGGAGGTGGCATCTGGACGGATCCGCTCCAACAGCCTACCCTGGACCTGTTCCGTTGGCAGGGGGGGACAGCCGAGTCCAGGGGGAGGCGGGTCCTCTCCAGAACCAAAGCTCTGACGCAAGGGTCGTCACCGGCCCCGACCGGCCGCGCATGCGGCTGAATGAGTAGAGGAGTGGTTCTATGGACGTTGAATTCCTTTCGCGATTACAATTCGCCACCACCATAGCCTTCCACTACATCTTCCCGCCCATGAGCATCGGCCTGGGGTTGCTCCTGGTCGTCATGGAGGGGATGTACCTCAAGACTGGAAAAGAGCTTTTCCACCAGATGACCCGGTTCTGGGTCAAGGTCTTCGGGTTGATCTTCGCTCTGGGCGTGTCATCTGGCATCGTGATGGAGTTCCAATTCGGCACCAACTGGGCGGCGTATTCTCGGTACGTGGGAGATATCTTCGGGAGCGCCCTGGCAGCTGAAGGCATCTTCGCCTTCTTCCTGGAGTCGGGGTTCCTGGCGGTCCTCCTCTTCGGATGGGACAAGGTCAAACCCAGGACCCACTTCATCTCCACCATCATGGTGGCGCTGGGTGCCCACTTCAGCGCCATCTGGATCGTGGTGGCCAATTCCTGGCAGCAGACCCCGGCGGGATTCCATCTCATGCCCCGGGGGGAAGGCTTCAGGGCCGAGCTCACCAACTTCTTCGAGGCTGTTCTGAATCCGTCGTTCCTGGACCGGATCAGCCACGTGTATATGGGCGCCTGGCAGGCCGGCGCTTTCCTGGTTTTGAGCGTGAGCGCCTTTTATCTCCTCAGAAAACGGCACCAGGAGATTTCCAAGGCGTCCATGAAGCTTGCCCTGGGTCTGGCCGTCTTTGCATCGGTCCTGCAGTTGGTGACGGGGCACAGCAGCGCCATGGGGGTCGCGGAAAACCAGCCGGCCAAGCTGGCGGCCTTCGAAGGGCTCTATGAGACCGATGCCCCGGCCGACCTGTACGTGGTGGGTTGGGTGGACGAAGCGAACCAGCGGACCTTCGGCGTAGCGATCCCGAACGGTCTGAGCTGGCTTCTCCATGGCGACGCGGGCGCCCCGGTAACAGGCCTGAACAGTTTCTCCGAGGAAGACCGGCCCCCGGTGAACATCGTTTTCCAGTCGTACCACTTGATGGTGGCCATTGGGATGCTCCTCATCGCCATCTCGCTGGTGAGCGCCTTCTTCTTATGGAGAAGGAAGCTGTTTGAGACCCGATGGCTATTGTGGGTTCTGACCTTCTCCGTCCTTGGCCCCCAGCTTGGCAATCAGCTCGGCTGGCTCTCGGCGGAGGTCGGGCGGCAGCCCTGGATCGTCTATGACCTGCTCCGTACCTCCGACGGCGTATCTCCAGCCGTTTCGGCGAACAATGTTCTCACTTCGTTGATCCTCTTCGGACTCATCTACCTACTCCTGTTTATCCTGTTTGTTTACCTCTTGAACGAGAAAATCCAGC
>JASFVN010000340.1:0-4871 GCA_050049805.1 Gemmatimonadota bacterium | reverse complement strand
ACGATAGGCGTCACGTACCCGTCGACATCGGATTGACTTCGGAGAGAGTTCATCCAGGCCCCGCCACGCTTGGTGGGGCGGGTGAAGAAATCCATGAAGAGGACACCCAGATGGCTGCCGTCGGCCTCCCGGACTTCGAAGACCTGTTGGTCAGGGTGCCACCGGGGTAGATCTCCTCGTTCGTGGAATGTGAAGCCGTAGAGGTTGTTGGCGATCATGAAGACGCCGTCTCGAACCGCATTCACCTCGAAATAGGGAAGGAGGGCTTCCTGGTCCAGGGCGAACCGGGCCTTCCGCACTTTTTCGGTGTAGTGTCGCCAGTCCCAGCCCTCCAGCTTTCCGGGAACCCCCTCGGCGTTCATCAACTCCTGCATGTCGGCCCGCTCTCGCTTCGCGACCTCCAGAGCCGGCCTCCACACCTCTTCGAGGAAGCTCAGCACCCGGTCGGGGGTTTCCGCCATGTTGTCGGAGATGATGAAATGGGCGTGGGTCGGATATCCCATGAGCTGGGCCTTTTCGGCCCGAAGGGCGGCTATCCGAGCGAGGATGGCTTTGTTGTCGCTGTCGTTGTCGTTGTCTCCGCGCAGGGCATACCCCATGAAGATGTCCCGCCGAAGCTCCCGATTGGGGGAGTATTCCAGGAAGGGGTTGATGCTGGGGCGGTCCAGCCCGAAGGCCCATCCGCTTCCGTGTCCGTTGGATCGCGCCCGTTCGGCCGCCAGCGACACGAGGTTCGCCGGAAGGGCTCCCAGGTCGGCCGAGTCGGTAACGAGCAGCTCGTAGGCGTTGGTCTCGTCGAGAACGTTGTTTCCGAAGCTGATGGAGAGAGAGGCCAGCTCGCCATTGATCTCGCTCACTCTAGCCTTGGCTTCCGGCCCCAGAGCCGCCCCGCTGCGAACGAAGCCCTTGTGGGTCTCTTCCAGGAGTTTGGCCTGCTCTGGCGAGAGGCCCAGCCCGTCCCGCCCCTGGAAAACGGCGTCGACCCTTGCCCAAAGGTCCGGATTCAAGCTTATGGCATCCCCGTGTGCGGCCCGCTCCGGGGCAAGGATGTCGTTGGTCTCCCGGAGGACATCGTCGGTGTGGGCCCCGTTCACCGCCCCGAAAACCCGCCCCACCCGGTCGTAGAGGGCGCCGGCCTTGTCCAGGGCCACGATGGTGTTTTCGAATGTGGGCTCGTCGGGGTTGCCGACGATGGCCTCGATGTCTGCCTTGTGGAGCTCCATGGCCTCCCGGAAGGCCGGTAGATAGTCCTCGCTCTCGATCCGGTCGAAAGGCGGCACACCGAACTCGGTGTCCCACACGGCCAGGAGGGGGTTTTCGTGCCCTGCGATTCCCAAAGGCGGGGGCGGCTCTGCCCCATCGCCACAGGCCGACAATCCCACTACCAGGAGAAGTGTTAACCCGGGCCAAAAGGCACGGCCCGTGGAAGTCTGAGTGAGCAAGCTCAAAGGATACCTCCTTGTCCAGGTTGAACTGTCGACAACCTGACATGTGCTGACGTCGGGGTAAAGACCGGCCCTTATCCTACATGGCAGCCTACTGCCTCTCCGGGATCCCCATTCATGGATTCGGAGGCCATCCCTGGAGGGCATAGACCGTTGGAAGGGCCTTGCCCGAGGCGGGTTTGCAGAGTCCATTGGTGAGAGTCACCTGGCCTCAGGCGAGAGATTCTCCAAAGATGTGGAGGTGAAGACATGGTCAAGACCAATGTCTCCCGACGACGGTTTGTGTCTGCCCTGCCCCTGACCGTTCTTGCAACTCCGTCGGCGCTGTCCGGTTGCGAGACACGGAGAGCAGATGCAATTGATGTCGAACCGCCCCCTGTGCTCCAAAGCTCGAGTCAGGGGCCGGGGTTCATCGGACCGTTTTCGGAGGAAGAGACCTCCGCCGTGGCGGCTTCCCGCATGGCCCAGGAGATCGCCGATCTGAACGGCCAGGGGTATTCCTGTTCGGAGATGATCCTTCTGGCTGCCCTGAGGCGCTTCGACCTCGGAGAGAACCATTTGGACGCTGCAGCCGTATTCGGAGGGGGCGTAGGGAAGAGTGACCTCTGCGGCTTGCTGACCGGCGGGCTCATGGCAATCGGCTTTGCTGCCGGCCAGAAATATCCTGATCGCCGCCAGGCCCATCAGGTGGGTAGGACGGCGTCGAATGCCTACTGGGACTGGTGGGTGGGCAGGGGAGATCTGCACTGCATGGGCTACGGCACGGCTCATGAAAGCTCCGAGGAGTTCGTTCGGATGTGCCAGCGGGCCGCCGTAAGACTGGAATCTGTGGTGACAGAGGTGGTGGGCGTCTGACCTGCGGAGGGGATACCCGCAGGAGGCGTCCATCCCTCTTTCGACAAGGCAGGTAGCAATGGAGATCGAAGCTCTCGAGGATCGGCAGGACTTCACAGAAAGACTCCTGGAACGACCGAGAACGGGGCAAGGGAAAGGCCAGTAGAGCGTGGCGGATTCCACCGGCACACCCATGGAGGCCCTCACCTCCCGATATGCTCTCGAGAGAGAGTTGGGGCGGGGTGGTATGGCTACCGTTTACCTTTCCCGGGACCTGAAGCACAGCCGTGAGGTGGCCGTCAAGGTCATTCGTCCTGACCTCGCCGAGGCCATGGGCTCGGAGCGGTTCCTCCGGGAGATCGAAATCACGGCGGGTCTCAACCACCCGCATATCCTGCCGCTGCTGGACTCGGGCGCTCTCGAGGGCCTCCTCTACTATGTCATGCCCTACGTGTCCGGGGGCTCTCTCCGTCGGTTGCTGGAAAGCGGTACCGAGATTCCGTTGGAGGCTGTTCTCAGGATTACCGAAGAAGTGGCGTCGGCGCTGGACTACGCTCACAACCGCGGAGTCGTCCACCGGGATATCAAGCCGGAGAATATTCTGTTCAACGAGGGCCTGGCGGTTGTAGGCGATTTCGGAATCGCGAAGGCCGTGAGCAGTGTTCCCAGGGATAAGGTGACCCGGACCGGGGCGGCCCTGGGTACTCTGGGATACATGAGTCCCGAACAGGCCCTGGGGACAGCGGAGCTGGATGCACGGGCGGACGTCTATAGCCTCGGGTGTGTCGTGTACGAGATGCTCACGGGTGGAACACCTGCTTCCTGGCCCGGCCCCGAAGACGTGAAGCTGGGGCGCCTGGAGGACGTACCTGCTGCTCACCGCCGCAGGCTGGACCGGTTCCCGGGCCGTGTGGAACAGGTTCTGGCGAAGGCCCTGGCTCTCCGGCCGGCAGACAGGTACGGAAGAGCCGGGGACCTCGCTCGGGCCCTGGAGGGAGCAGCGGAACGAACCCGAGGGTTCAGCGAGGATCAGGTTCGGCAACTTCTGGACCGGGCAGCGGAGCTCCAGGCCCAGGAGTCTGAGGACCCCGGTGCCATGACCATAGGAGCGGTGGAACAGGTAGCTGCCCAGGTAGGGATCCCCCCGGAGCACGTTCGACGGGCCGCCGAAGAGCTTCGGCCCAGGGAACCTCTTCCGGCCCGCCCCCATGGAAGGACCCCCGGAGGCCAGAGCCTGGATTGGGGCCCGGGGTCGGAGGTGCCGACAGGTCTCTGGCGGCGGTCTCCCGACGAAAAATGGGACCGGGTAGTGCTGGACTCCGTCCTGGACGGGGAGGTTCCCGAGGAAGCCTATCCTATTCTGGTCGAGGAGATCCAGGAGAGGCTGGGAATCATGGGGCACGCGTCGGTACTGGCCAATTCCCTGACCTGGAGTCCGGCTACCCAAGGGGAGGAGAGCAGGAGGGTGGTGGTTTCGGTGAAGAGCAAGGAGGGGCGGACGCGAATCCGGGTGGAAGAGCGCTTCGAGATTCGAAGCTACCGCCGCTTCTTCGTGGCCGCGGGGGGGCTTTCTGGAGCGGTTCTGGCGGCGGTTCTGGCGACCTTCCTGGGGATATCCGACTCTTCCCTCCCGGCCCTCCTCCTACCATGCCTGGTTCTCGGTGTGGTAAGCGGGGTGTTCGGGACGATTCGGTTCGAAGCGAATACCCGAAGGCCTCAACTGGAGGCGCTGGCCGACCGTCTCAGGCAGCTGGCGGAGGGGATCGTCCGGACGCTGCCAGGTTCGAAGAAAGAGCTGCCGCCGGGCTGAGACGAGTCAGCTTCCGTTTTGTTCCACCACCATGTTCACCGCGGCCGTAAAGAGCTGCCATTCGATCCGCTGGCGATCCAGAGCCTCGCTCCCCTCCTCGGTGAGCTGATAGAAACAACGGCGTCGGTTGCCATTGGTCCACCGCCTGGTGATCCACCCTCGTCCCTCCATCCGTGAGAGGACGGGATAGATGGAGGACCTTCGAAAAGCCAGGAGCTGGTTGGAACGGTCTTGGATCTGTTTGGTGATCTCGTAGCCGTAGAGCTCTCCATCTTCCAGAATGGAAAGGATGAGGAATTCGACACTCCCCTTGGTGAGGGCAGGACTGAAGAGCACGACCACCTCTTTTCGGACAAGGAAAGGTTCGTCGATTCTTCCCAGGGTAAAGGACGGAGTTGGTTCCCTGACGGTTTCAGGAGCACATCACTACAATCGAAACCCTCACGGACTCGTTTTGGTTCCGGCGTCCCTCATTTCCCTATACTCCCCATCTCGAACAAGCTTACACCGTGAGCCCCGGCTTCCCGAGCGATTTCCTCGGCCATGACGCCCTCGGCGGGGGTCAGAGAAGGGAGATAAAGTCCGGCGAAGAGGCGCCCAGGAGGGGAGGAGTGTGAACCTTCCGAGGTGCCCGCGGAGATGTCGGCGACTTCCTCGAGGCGGGCCAGCCCCTCGGCGATTCCCCTGCCGGACTCCGTTGGAAGAAGGCTCGAAGCGTCTTTGCCAGCGGTGTCGACGCCGTGGACGGTCTCGGAGAGGACGCGGACCAATTCCGTCACCCC
>JASFVN010000079.1:0-15478 GCA_050049805.1 Gemmatimonadota bacterium | reverse complement strand
CTCGACGTAGATCTCGGCTGCGAGTCGCTGGGCCGGGAACTCGTCCTGGTCCAGGTGGGGCAGGAATTTCCGTGCGTCCAAAAAGATGGCGTGGCTTCCGGGGGGTGTGACGATGGGGATGCCGGCCTCCATGAGGAGCTTCCCGAGGTACTGGGTCTGTTGGACCCGAGCCCTGATATGCCGGTCGTCGGTCATCTCCCTGACGCCCAGGGTAATGGCCGCCAGGTCCGCAGCCGCCAGACCGCCGTCCACGACGTTTCCTTCTGAAAAACGGAGGAGTTCCTCGGCTTCCCGGGCCCACTCCGCATTGTCCCTGAAGGCGAGGCACCCCCCGATATTGATGAGGAAGTCCTTCTTCCCGCTCACCGTACACCCGTCACCATAGAGCATCATTTCTCGAACGATGTCCTTTACGGGGGTGTCGGCGTACCGGGGGTCCTTCCATTGGATGAAATAGGCGTTCTCCACCGTTCGCGTGGAGTCGAAGAAGACGGGGATGCTGTGGGCCGAGCAGTACTCGTAGACCTCCTTCATGTTGTCCATGGAGGCTGGCTGACCCCCGGCAAGATTCACGGAGTGCTCGAAGGAAACGTAGGCGATACCGTCGGAGCCATGCTCCTGAACCAGGGCGTCCAGCTTTCCCACGTCTATGTTTCCCTTCCAAGGGAAGTCGCTCTCGGGATCGTGGGCCTCGTCCACGATTACGTCGGCGAAGATGCCACCGGCCATCTCCTGGTGGAGCTTGGTTGTCGTGAAGTACATGTTCCCGGGAACCAGCTGCCCGGGCCGGATACGGGTCTGGGACAGGAGATGCTCGGCAGCCCTCCCCTGATGGGTGGGGATCACGAACTCATAGCCGAAGGTGTCCTGAAGGGATTTCACAAAGGCGCCATATTCGTCGCTGGTCGCCGCGCTGGCCCGGACCCCTTCGTAGGCTGCCCACTGGTCCACGCTCATGGCCGTGGTGCCCGAATCGGTCAGGAGGTCGATGGCAACGTCGGCGGAGCGGAGAAGGAAGGTGTTGTAGCCGGCGGCCCGGATGGCCTTTTCCCGGTCTTCCCGCGTAAGGACGCCCACCTTTTCGATGGTATGAATCTCGAATGGTGCTGTCTCGAAAGAGAAGGGTTCCAGGTCCGGGAAGACCCAATGGTAGGCCATCTGGTCTCGCCAATCCCCCTTCGACACGGCCTGGAGGGCGCTGACCCGTTCGGCCTGTTTGTAGAGGCTGACGATGGCGTCCGCAACCTGATCCAGTTGGTCGTTGGTGAGGGTGAGCCCGGGCACCTGAACAGGTAACAGGGCGTCTTTCACTACCAGCCCGGGGGCGAGAGCCCTCACGCCCGAGATCAGATAGAGGGCTGCAGCCAGGGTGTCGGGCTGATGCTCTTTGAGGTGAGGCAAGAAGGCGTCAGCCATGAGATAGGCGCCGTCGCAACCCCGCTCCAGGGGGATTCCCGCGTCCCGGAGACGTTGCGTGAATCTCTCGTTCTGGTGCATCACCCAGTGGACCTCGGCCTCATCCACCATTTCCACGATTCCCCGGGCCAGGGTTTCCATAGTCCTGCCTGCCATGCCTCCGTAGGTGTGAAGCCCTTCGAAGACAACCACCTCGTTCATGAACTTCTCGTAGTCATCCGGATTGTCGGTGGTGATCAGGCCCCCGGTATTCGTCTTGGCGTCCCGCCCTCCGTCGAAGAGAAAGACATGGGCGGTCTTGGCGATTTGTTTGACGATTTGGGCGATGGACCGGTCGGCCTGCCCGACCTCGTGCTTCTGGATGTACCAGGCGTTCTTTGCGATCCGGGAGCCATCTACCATGAGACGGACTCCCCTCTGCTCGGCCAGGGCCCTGACCTGCCTGAGATTCTCCAGGGAGAACGGATGTTGGCCGTCGGCGAAGGCTTGAATCAAAAGGATCGGCACCCGATGCTCGCCCAGGGTCTCTTCCAGGGCCTGGAGGTCGACGTTCCCGGTGAAGACGGGTTCCTGTGGGTTCCGCTCATAGGGCGCCGATATGGCTCGGGGGGCCACAAGGTCCATGGTTCCGCGGGAATTGGTGGGCACGGTCGAGCCGGCCGGTACCATGGTTTCCACAACCAACTTGACCGAGCCGAGGATGTTGTGGGTCGGGCAGATGTAAGTGTGCCCGAAGACCTCGGCTACGGCACCCTGAAGCGTCTCGAAATTCCGGGAGCCAGCATAGGCCTCGTCACCGATGAACTGCCCGGAGAGTTGCTCCTGGCTCATGGCTCCGGTGCCGTAGGAGCACATGTCGAAGGTGACCTGGGAGGGGGTCAGGTGAAAGGTGTTGAACCGGGCGTCAGCCAGGTGCTTCTTCCGTTCCTGGAGGGAAGGGAAGGACAAGAGGCGGACGGTCTTGATCTTATGGGGTTCGTGGGTGACCACGGCGAGTTCTCCTGTGCACGTCTTGATATTTCTTGTCGCGTCGCTTCTGCTGGGGAACCATTCTCGATTCGCCCGGCGCGGCATCATCTGTTTGCCTGGCGAGGCATTGTCTAGTTGCCCGGCGCGGCATTCTCGATTCACCTAGCGCACTAGTTTTGATCCCTGGCGCACGATTCTCTGCAAGCCTCATCTCGCGAGTGGAAGGAAGCTAGGGGAAAGCCTCTTTTTTCGCACCGGGCTGGACCGCTCCTTCACGGGTCCCCGAAACCCTGCGGGCCCCAGATCCGTCTTTGTCTTCAACTTCGGTCTTTTCTGTTGACCATCTAGAGAAGGGGCGCTATTGTACTGTAGACCATCTACAGTAGATGCCCGATAGGAGGCTTCATGTCCAAATCCCGTTCCGATCTGCTCCAAGGCACCCTGGAGCTCCTCATCCTCAAAATCCTTTCCATGGAGCCGATGCATGGATGGGGTATCAGCGAGCGGATTCAGCTTCTTTCTGATGAGGTGTTCCTGGTGAATCAGGGATCTCTCTATCCGGCCTTGCAGCGCATGAAGCGAAAGGGTTGGATCACCTCCGAGTGGAGGGTCACCGAGAACAACAGAAAAGCCAGGTATTACGCCCTGACGCCGGCTGGAGAGAAGCAGTTGGGGGAAGAGAGAAAGGCCTGGCAGCGGTCGTCGGCGGCGGTTGAGCGGATCCTTGGGGCTGCCGTCGGTTGATGGACCGGATCGTGGAGATCGCCGTTTCGGGAATGAGCTGATCGTGGAGCTGATCGTGGAGGATTCGGTAATGGGGGGTGCGTTCCGATGATCGAGAGAATTCGAGCTCTGTTTCGACGAAGTCGGATGGACGCCGAGATGGAAGAAGAGCTCCACTTCCACCTCGAGATGGAAACGAAGAAGAACATCGGCGCTGGTATGGATCCGGCGGAGGCCCGACGTCAAGCCCGTATCGCCTTCGGTGGGGTGGATCGATTCGCTGAAAAGACCAGAGAGGAACGAGGCGTTCGGCCTCTCGAGGACCTGGTTCGGGACCTGAGATTCGCCGTAAGAAGCCTTCGGAAGTCTCCCGGGGTGGTGGTGGTGACGGTGCTCTCCCTGGGGCTCGGGATCGCTGCCTCAGGCACCGTGTTTTCCATGGCCAGCGCCCTGATCTTCGGTGACCCGGGGCCCATCCGGGATCCAGCATCGGTGATTGCCGTCTACACGAGTGACCAGGGAGGGCGCCTCTACGGGGAAACCTCCTTCCCGGATTTCCTGGACCTTCGGGACGGGATGGAAACCATTCAGGACCTCACCGCCCACAGAGTGGGAGTCGTTACCGTGGGGGATCCAGCCGCCCGGGACAAGATCATTGTCGAGCTGGTGACCGGAAACTACTTCGACGTCCTGGGGGTCTCCCCGGTCTTGGGCAGAGCTTTCCTTCCCGACGAGAGCGTCATCGGGCAGGCGGAGCAGCTCATGGTGCTCAGCTATAGAGCCTGGCAGGACCGGTTCGGTGGAGACCGGGGGGTGTTGGGTGAGAGCATTCAGCTGGATGGTCGGCCCTACACCATCATCGGTGTCGCCCCGGAGGGCCTCCGAGGTCGGTACGTTCAGATGGACGTTGACGGGTGGCTCCCGTTGGGCGTCCCAGGGGGCATCTACCGCGCCACGGCGGCTGCCCTGGCGGACCGCAGTTCCACCCAATTCTTCATGGTGGGCCGTCTCAAACCCGGGCGGACCCTGGAGGAAGCTCAAGCCGAGCTCCCTGTCCTTGGCCAGCGGCTCCACGGCCAATACGGTGCAAGCTGGGAGGACATCCGAGGTGAGCCCAAAGTCATCACCGCTGTCTCCGAGGCCGGATCGAGGACTCCGCCGGACGGGCGCATCGCTTTGATGGGCATTTTTGCCTTCTTTTTGATCGGAGCCTTTTCGATCCTGGCTCTGGCGTGTGCCAACGTGGCAAGCCTGCTCCTCGCCAGGGCTAAGCGGAGAGGCCAGGAGCTTGCCATCCGGACATCCCTGGGAGCAGGGAGGGGTCGGTTACTGAGGATGCTCCTGGCCGAGAGCCTGCTCCTTGCAATGCTGGGAGGGGCCCTGGGGCTGTACCTCACTTGTCTGGCAACGAATTATGTCCAGGCCTTCCCGCTGCCTGTCGACATCCCCCTTAAGTTCGACTTCGGGGTGGACCTCCGTGTGGTTCTCTTCACCCTTTGTGTCTCCGTGGGCGCCAGCGTGCTGGCCGGGATCGCGCCCGCCCTTCAGGGATCCAGGACCAGCCTGACTCCAGCTCTGAAAATGGATGCCGGTGGGGGCAGGCGAAGGATCTCTCTTCGAAGCCTCCTGGTGGTCGGACAGGTGGCGGCTGCGATGACCCTGGTCTTCGCCGCAGGGTTGGCAGTCCGAAGCGTCAGAGCCTCAAAGAGTTACGATATCGGCCTGAATGGAGAGGGAGTTGCGGTCATGTGGCAGGAACCTCCTCCGGAGGCCATGGGACCTGATCAGCTCAGGGATTACTTCCTGGCTTCGGCTGCGAAGATCGAGGCTCACCCGGAGGTAGACGCCGTGGCCCTGGCCCGGGTTGCCGAAGCCCACGTCTTCATGGAGGACTTTGCCACCGCTCTGGTGGAGATCGATGGAGGGCAGGCTACGGAGGTTCGCTTCAACGCGGTCACTCCCGGGTACCTGGATCTCCTGGAGATTCCCCTGGTTTCAGGGAGAGGATTCCGGAGCAGCGATGTGGTTGGTGCTCCGCCGGTGGCGGTGGTCAACGAGACCTTCTTGGAACGATACCTGCCGGGTAGCCGTGGGCTGGGAGAACAGATCACGGTTCAGGCCTGGATGGATGCCGGAATTCGGCAGGACCGGCCGGAGACGACCCTCGAGGTCGTGGGAGTCGTGGGGGCGCCTGTCCGGCCGAGCGGAACCCGGGCGCCTCCGTTATTCTGGGTCTCCTATCTCCAGGATCATCCAGTCCGGGCCATCATCCACGCGAAGGGCCGAGGGGGAGCTGAGGCCATCGTACCGGTCTTTCGATCCGAAATCCCTATCGGGGTCGACGAGGCCGCTCTGATTGACCCGGGTCCCTACCAAGCCCTCATCGATTACAGGTTCCTGGGTCACAGGCTCACCTCGAAGGTCCTCTCATATACGGGTATGTTCGCCCTCGCGCTGGCCTTCATCGGGGTTTTCGGAATCGTCTCTTTTTCGGTGACTCAGCGGTTCCGGGAAATGGCCATTCGGCGGGCCATGGGGGCCCAAGCCGCACAGATCTTCCGGAGCATCGTACTGGACGGAATGAAGACCACGGTGTGGGGGATCCTGGTTGGGCTGATACTTGCTCTTCCGCTGGCGTTCCTGGCTCGGAGCGTTCTCCTTGGCGTTCCCCCCTTGGATCCGTGGGCCTTGGGAGCGGGCGGGGGAATCTTGATCTTTGCGGCTTTGGTTGCCGCGGCCGTACCAGCCCGTCGGCTCAAGAGCATGGAGCCCATGGAGGTGTTGAGGGATGAGTAAGATCATGGGTTGGGGAGATCGCCTGCGGGCCCTCTTCGCCCGGGAGAAAGTGGAACGGGAGATGGAAGAGGAGCTTCGGTTCCACCTCGAGATGGAAACCAGGAAGAATGTCGCCGCCGGGATGGATCCGTTGGAGGCCCGACGTCAGGCCCGGATTGCATTCGGTGGCGTGGATCGATTTGCCGAGAAGACCAGGGAGGAACGTGGCGTTCGGCCCCTCGAGGACCTCTTCACCGACACTCGATTCGCCCTCCGCACTCTCAGAAAAAGTCCCGGCTTCGCCCTCGTGGCCATCCTGTCTCTGGCCGTAGGCATCGGGGCAAACACGACGATCTACAGTGTCGTGAATGCCATTCTCCTGCGGGATCTTCCGTTCGAGGCCCCGGAACAGCTTGTGAATCTCTACCGGGACCGGGCCCAAGGAAGCTTCGACCCCATGAGCTACCCCGATTATCGGGTCATCCGAGATGCAACTGCGGGGGTCTTTCAAGGGCTTGAAGGACATCAATACGCCATGGTCCAACGTGGCATTGGCTCGGGCCCGGAAACACTGATCGCCGAGATGGTCACCGGGGGTTACATGCCTCTCTTGGGAGTAGGGGCGGCATTGGGTCGGATCATCTTGCCGGAAGACCATGTCGCGCCGGGCTCCCACCCGGTTGTCGTGTTGGGCTATCGGTATTGGGAACGGGCTTTCGCGGGCGATCCCGAGGTTCTGGGTCGATCGATTCGGATAAGCGGTCGGGCTTACACAATCGTGGGCGTAGCCCCTCGGAGCTTCCTGGGATCTACCCGTGGCATCGTCTCGGACCTCTTCGTTCCCATCATGATGGTCGGGGACCTCATGCCTTTGGAGCGAGATCCCCTCGAGTCACGTGGTTCCAACGCCTTTTTCCCCGTCGGACGGGTAAGGTCCGACGTTCTCGAGGCCCAGGTGGAGGCGGCTCTGGCCCTGGCAAGAGCTGACCTCCAGGAGATCGTTCCCGATTTTTGGCGGCCCGGTGAGAACCTGGTTGCGGTACCGACCCAGGACGTTGTCTTCCATCCGGCCGCAGACCAAATGGTCCGCTCGGCCAACATCGTCGGCATGGTTCTCGTCGGATTGGTGCTACTGATCGCCTGTACCAATCTTACGTCTTTCCTCCTGGCAAGGTCGGTGGATCGTCGCCGGGAGGTGGCGATAAGGATGGCTCTCGGAGCACCCCGACGGCGAATTCTCGGGCAGCTTCTGACTGAAACGGTGCTCCTGGGACTCCTTGCGGGGGTCGCAGGGTTCGTCCTGGCCTTGTGGGCGTTGGACTTCCTGATGGGTCTGACCATGCCGACGCCGATTCCTTTGGGCGTAGATCTATCCTTTGACTGGAAGACCCCTGTCTTCACACTGCTGGTGGCTTTGGGGGTGGGAGTTCTGGTTGGTTTGGTGCCCGCCCTTCAAGCTACTCGACCGGATCTCGCGCCGGCTCTCAAGGAGGGAGAAAGATCGAGCAAGGGGAGGCCTGCTTTTCTTCTTGGCCGGATCCTGGTGGCCGGGCAGATGGCCGTTTCTTTGATCCTGCTTGTGGCGGCTGCCCTGTTCATCCGCAGCTTCCAATACTCCCTCCGGACAGATCCAGGGTTCGGTCTGGAACCTACGGCCCTTCTCTCCTTCATGGTTCCCTCCGGGGATTATTCAAATGAGGAGGGGCTCATGTTGATCAGGACTATCCGGGAGCGAGTCTCCAGGCTTCCCGATGTGATTCAGGTGGGAGTCATTTCGAACATCCATCTGAACACGGTGAACCGGATGATGCTCGAGGTGAATGCAGACGGGGTGGCGCCCCCCGCCGGACGCTCAGCGCACCAGGTGGACTTCACCTCTGTCGACGAGGGTTTTTTCTCCGCAGCAGGCATCTCCCTTCTCCAGGGAAGGACATTCGGGGAGGAGGATCGGGCCGATGGCCTGCCCGTGGTAGTGGTGAATCAGGCCCTTGCCCGCCGGTTTTGGCCCGAGGGTCAGGTTCTGGGCCGCACGATCCGGGTCGAGGTTCCTGGTTGGCCCGAGGTCACCGTGGTAGGAGTGGTGGAAACCGCGAAAATACGCACGCTCGGAGAACCCCCCACACCGTTCATCTACTTTCCCTACGCCCAGGAGTACAATGCTTGGGTAACTCTTCTGGCCGTCACGAGGAGGGACCCTGGTGCCACGGCGGATGAGCTTTTTCGACTCGTCCGTTCGGAACACCCCGACCTCATTGTGACAGCTTCCACCACCATGGAGGCTCACGTTGGCACCATGCTCATCCTGAGACGCCTCTCGGCCATGCTCTCGGTTCTCTTCGCCTGCGTTGCCGTGAGTTTGGCAGTGACGGGCCTTTATGGTGTGGTCAGACACAACGTGGTCAGAGGAGCTCGCGAGATGGGGATCCGCATGTCCCTGGGAGCCTCCAAGGGATCTGTCGTAGCGTTTCAACTCCGAAGGGGATTGTCGTTGGTGCTGGTAGGTAGCATCGTCGGCGTGTTGTTGTCAGCTTTTGCAGCTCAAGCCTTGTCTCCATTGTTGTTGGGCGTGGACCCACGAGATCCGCTCACGTATTGTGCGGTGGCGGCCATTCTGGGACTGGTTGCCCTGATTGCAGCTTACATTCCCGCCCGAAGGGCCAGCCGGGCAGACCCGGTTCAAGTCCTGAAAGCGGAGTGAAGATACTGGAGACTCGAACATGCCCGCCCGTCCTTCAGCTTCCGTTCCCGCCGAGGCAGTTCCAGCTGGCAATGGAACCCGACGACAGGTTCTCATCGGTCCGGACGTAGGACCCAACTTCGCCTTGAGGAAGTTCATCATGGAGCCCGGAGGGGGTATGCCCCTCCATACAAACGAGGTGGAGCACGAGCAATACGTCCTCGCCGGCCGGGCCCGGGTGGTCATTGGTGAGGAGGTCCTCGAAGTGCAGAAGGACGACGTGGTCTTCATCCCGGGTAGAGTGCCCCACTCCTATGAGACCATGGGCGACGAGCCCTTCGAATTTCTCTGCGTCGTTCCGAATCTGCCCGATAAGACACGGATCATGGAGGGGCAAGACTCGGCGGATGCCGATCAGGGCGCCGCGGATGCCGATCAGGGCGCGGCGGATGCCGATCAGGGCGCCGCGGTTGCCGATCGAGACGCGGCGGATGCCGATCGAGATTCGACATCTCCAGGCCGATCTTCGGCCGTGGCCGAGCTTTCGCCAAACCCCGCGGAGGCAGAAACGGATGACTCGTCCCTGATTGTCCCGGAGGACGAGCTGGGCTGCTGACTGAATTCAGGATTTGCCTGCCTGCCGAGCTAAGAGGGCCGCCGGGGGAACCGGGTTGCTCTTTGAGCCCTTGCACTGGGCGAAGATGGACCCCTGTTGAAGTCCGGATTTTCTTTTTTCCCGTCTCCTGCGTTTATCCTCGTACGCGGTTTCTGGACGGCGATCCCGACTTCGGCCAATTCGCGGCGGCCGTTCAGATCTCACTCTTCCCCGGGGATCAAGGAAGACCGGCGCTCCGTCCCTGGACATTTCCACCTTCCATCCTCCTTCGTGCAACAGTCGATGATGATATCGGCTTAGCAACACGAGGTTATCGAGCCTGGTTTCACCGCCTTCGGCCCAATGGTGGATGTGATGCCCTTCGGCGAAGCGCGATCCACATCCCGGGAACCGGCATCCGCCGTCTCGGGCATCCAGGGCTCTTCGGATGGCTGGCGGGATCGTCCTGGTCCTGCGCCCGACATCCAGGATCTTCCCTTTCTGATTCCTCGCAATACGCACCAGGCCGGCATCGCACGAGATCCTTTGAGACGTTTCCGCGGAAACGCGGGTGCCGTCCTCCATCTCCGAAAGGCCCCCCTCTCCGTCGGACCTGAGGGTTTCCGGTTCCACATAGAGCACAACCTGGTAACGCTCCGCGCGGCTGCCGCTGACGGGCACCGGCGTCGAGGCGGGGTCCTCTCTGGCCTGAGGTCCGGTTTGGTTTTGGAGGCTCTCGCTGTCCTCGTCAGTAATGTGGCCCGCGAGTTTGGGATCGGTCCCCGAGCTCCTGCCTCCGAGGCCTGCGCCCAGGGCCCGCTCAGCGAGAAGGCCCATAGCATCGGCCCTTCGCTGGGCGGCGGTCCGACCTGGGACTCTGTCCTCGTCGGAATCTCCTTGCACCCCTTTCTCTCGATATAAGGCATCGCTGGCCGCCTCCACCGCTCGCATCAGAAGTACTCCGATCTCTGCCGGCAGGCGACCCCTTACCACGTACATTCCCTCGCTATCGGGGAACACCGACAGGCACCGGCTCTGATACCTCTCCTGCTCGAGCGCTGCCTCGTCCCGACGGCCTCCCCGGCGGACTCCCATGACCACTTTTTCCAACTGGGCTGCGGTACACTCTTTAGCCATATCGAGGAGTTTTCCTTCATTGGCATCGTTTGCTACCCGAGTCAGGGCCCGGACCTTGGAGAAGGAGATTTGGCCTTGGGCCATAGAGGCGCTGATTTCCGGAAGGCCTGTCAGGGCCCTGGCCGCACGAACCTTCTCCCGGCAGGCGCCGAGATCGATGCCGGTGCGGAAGGACAGCCAGTGTGCGCAACTTCGATGGCCCCCGGCTTTCCAGCCCTGACGCCGGTCGAACGCGGCGATGAGAGTCAGGAGTCGGTGGGTTGCGGCGTGAATGTGTGCGGCCAAGCTGGTAATCTCTTCCTCCAGTTCCTCCAGAGGTTTGCTGTCGTCGAAGTGAGCGGAGAAGTAGACCATGAGCGACCTCCAGTGCAGGAAAACCGAATAGAAACCGAAGATTCTACCATCAAGATAACACCGGATTTTTCGCTCGTTTGAAGGGGCCTGGAACGAGTGAGGAGAGACCGGGAGACTCCGGCATTCGAGGTTGAGGGCCCGGAGGCGTCAGGCGGGGAAAGAGGGTCTTTGACGTCCGAAAACCGAGGGGGTCCCGGACTCCCAGGGAGGTGCGAAAACAGAATCTGTCAAGCTTCTTGTGGGCGAAATGAGGGGTGTTTTGGGCGCTGCTCTGGCACCCCTCCTTCCCTCCGGGGATGCCGGCCGGAGGTTTTATCCCCGGCCCTTCTGCGGTATGGAAGGCTCCGCCCCAGATTTTCTACCGTGAAGGCTCCGCCCCGGCCCTTCTGCGGTATGGAGGGCTCCCCCCCCAGATTTTCTACCGTGTGGAAGGCTCCGCTCCCGGCCTCCTCCCACTCGGGTTCCTACCGGACGTTTCCGCAGAAACGCTCCCCGACTGGAATTCGGGGCCAGCGGCGACTTCAGCGACCGGATCGGGAAATTTCAGCGACCGGACTCGCGGTCCATCCCCGTTCCAAGGCAGATGAGATCCCCCACATTACTCTCCGGTCCGCTCCCGAACCCACACCCAGTAAACCGGGGCGCCAGAGGCAATGACGCCGAAGCTGAAGAGGGTCGAAAGGGGTTGAGCCAAAAGGGCATTCGCGAGCATGGCTGCGGATACCACCAGAAAGAGCGCCGGTACCACCGGATATCCCCAGGTCCGATAGGCTCGAGGGGCATCGGGCCGCCTTCGCCGCAGCCGAAAGACTGCCAGCACTGCCAGCATGAAGAAGGGCCAGAGTCCCAGAATGAAGGCCTCCGCCAGCTGTTCAAAGGTTCGCACCGAGACGAAACATACTCCCAGGATTGTGGCCGTGAGGATGGCGATGTGGGGGGTCTTTCCCTTCGGATGAACCGCTCCGAGTTGTCGGAAGAAGAGACGGTCTTTCCCCATGGCGAAGAAGACCCTGGGACCGCTCATCATGGTGCCGTTCAGGGCACCGAAGGTGGATAGGAGGACAAGGGCTCCCACCACTGAGGCCCCGATTCCTCCCAAGGCTGCCGAAGCCGCATCCGCCGCAACCAGTTCCGACTCGGCCATCACTGATAAAGGCAGCACGAAGAGATAGGCCCCATTCAGCAAGAGGTAGACTGCCACGATGACTCCGAAGCCTCCGATGAGGGCTCGAGGCAGGGCCCGCTCGGGGTCCCTGACCTCACCAGCGATATAGGTGGCATCGGCCCACCCATCATAGGCCCAAAGCACGGCGATGAGGGCAACACCGAAGCCCGACCAACTGGTGGGGAGAAGGGAGGCGGCCGCCCCTACCTCCGCGAAGGACCCGTCGGCTGGATTTCCCAGGGCAAAGACCACGAGAGCCAGCCCCACCAGGGCCAGGACCTTCGCAAGAGTAGAGAGGTTCTGAATGGTGGCCCCCAATGCCATGGACCGATAGTTGGCCGCACCGACCACGAGGATCGTCATGATGGCCAACCCCCTCACCTGAAGATCAGTGAGGGGTACAAAAGCGGCTGCGTACGATGCGAAGATCAGAGCGATGCCACCCAGCAGGGCGGGATGTATCACCCAAAGCCGAGTCCACCCGAAGAGGAAGGCCGGGAGGGGTCCGAAGGCCTCGTGGATGTAGACGTAGATCCCCCCTGGACGAGGGAACATTACCGCCAACTCTGCCACGGTGAGGGCGCCAAAGAGGGTAAGGGCAGCACCGGCCACCCAGAGGAGAGCCACCGCACCCAACGTACCCCCCTCGGCGGCGGCCACGGAGGGCACTCGAAAGATCCCGGAGCCGATGGTGGAGCCGATGAGGACGGCTGCTGTGCTCCATACCGAGAGACGACGGGGAAGGGAGGACGTGGCTCCGTCTGAAGTCGCAGGATCTTGCCGCCCGGAGTCAGTCATCTGAGGTGCTTTTCTCCAAGGGGGTCAGCAATCCAGGCTCCGACCCTATTCCGGGCGGACGCAAACCCATCGAGGCTCTATCTCCATTCCGGGCGGACGCAAGCCCATCGAGGCTCTGTCTCCATTCCGGGCGGAGGCAAACCCATCCAGGCTCCATCCCCCGGTCTGGGCAGTCGTCACCCATGCAGGCTCTGTTCTCGCTCCAGAATCCCGGTGAGACATCCTATGCTCCCGGCGGCCTTTCCGATCTCCTCCACATCGACGGTGTGGCAGGAAATGCCCAGATCCTCGTAAAACCCCTGGGTTTGTGGATTCCCCGAAGGCATCACGATCTCCCGGGGACCCAGGACCACGAAATTGAAGGCAAAGCTGTGTTGCGCTTCGGTGTCGTCGGGGAGAAAGACGACTTCGAATTCGGAGGCTTCGAGGGCCTGAACGGCATCCTCCGGTAAGCGGCCCGGCCAGCCCAGCGCCAGCTCCCGGTCCAGAATCCGGAGTTGCCCCATGAGGTGCATGGTGCCGGGGGGGAGATGAGTCCTGAAGGTTTTGACCCCCAGGTCCCCCAGAGCTCCCGCTACCTGATTCGCTCCTTCGGCATTGGTTCTCAAACCCTCAGCGACCAGTGCAGCGTCAGGTGCGAGCCACATCAAATCGGCTCCCTCGAAGGTCCCCCCACCGCCAACGGAGCGGACGATGGGAATCCCGAGCTTTGCGAGGGCTCGTGCCACCCACCGCTCCTCGCCAGCTCGGACAGCGGAGGCTGGGCGGGCGACAATCGCGCCCCCCGGCGTCATGACGAAGGTGTCCGCAGCGAAGAGCTGGTTGGGAGGGGGAGTGACCGGCGGCTCGACGTAGAACACATCGATGCCTCTGGAGCGGTAGAGCTGGGCGAGGGCATCGTGTTGCAGGGAGATGGCGGGCGGGTCGATCTCCGTTCGCATGAGTGCTCCCGTGGGGTCATCGGACACCCCCTCCAATTCCCCGCCGGGACGATGGAGCAGCACGGACTTCAAGGGACGCCACTCTGAGTCCAAACCGCAGGAAGCCCAGAGTGAACCAAGCTCCAGCCGGGAGTCACTGGACCGGGCCTTCCATCCTGGTCCGCCGTAAGCTGGTAACGAAGCCAAATCCGACATTTTTCCCTGTACCTCCTGTGGTCGCGAGTCCTTGGGCGAAGCGACGCTGTCCGCCGAGCCGCCAGCTCAGGCGGTGGGCGTGACGTTTCGCCGTGAAGATGGTTCTCTGCCCTGCCGGGCATCCCCTTCTTCAGGCATCCTCTCCGCCGGCCATTCCCACCGCCCTCACCCCCCAAAACGTCCCTCAGTGAAACAGGGGGAACACATCCGAAAAGAGCATCTCCCTGAGGCGATTCAAAACACTCCGGGTATCGGGCCTGGCCGGCTCCTCTCCTCCTACTCCATTCGAGTTGAAGGCAGCGATGGCGGCCGTCCTGGATTCCGGATGAATGTAGATGAATGAGAAGAACGCTTTCTGGCTTCCGGTATGCCCCACGTACCTGACACCCCTGAACTCTTCCAGAAAGAAGCTCAGTGCCATGGACTCCCTGAGGCCGCCTGTCTCCTGGATGGGTATTTCCTCCGTCCACATCTCTTCCAGTGACTCCCTGGCCAGCACACTCCTGTAGGCCCTCCGGTCCTCGTCCGTCCCGGAGTCCGTCAGAAAAGCCAGGTATCGAGCCATGTCACCGATTGGAGAATTCAGACCGCCATTGGAAACGGTGATCCCTGTGTTGAAGTCCAGTCCGTTCGCCTGGGGTGAGCCGTCCACGATGGAGTAATTGTTGGAGCGGTAGGGGAGAAGGTGATAGGGAGTGAAGTCGAAATAGGAGCGGTACATCTTCAGGGGCCGGAGAATGTTCTTTTCTACGTAGACTTCCCACTCTTCACCGCTCACGGCTTCGATGACCCGACCCAGGAAGATGACGCCCGGGTTGGAGTAGGACCACCTGCTGCCGGGCGGGAAGAGAATCTCGGTGTAGGGAAGCATTGCCACTACCTGTGCCCATTCCGTCGGCTCGTGGGGATGCCACTCTTCCCCTCCACCCCAGGGCCATGTGGGGCTTCTGAACCCGCTGCTGTGGGTCAGAAGGTGGTGGAGGGTGATGCCCTCCATGGGACCGAAGGGGTTGTGAACGGCCTTCAGCTCCGGGACATAGTGAAGGATCGGGTCGTCCAGGACGATGAGGCCCCGGTCCCGGAGTTGGAAGATGGCGATACCTGTCAGAGTCTTGGTGATGGAGCCCCAATGGTAGATCGTGGATTCGTCTACCCTGCGACCGGTTTCCAGATCGGCGAACCCGTAGGTCTCCCAAGCAAGGATCCGGCCGTCCTGGAGGAACGCCCAGGAGCTTCCCACCATGCCTGTGGCATCAAGGGAATCCCGGAGTTCCATGGACACCCGGTCCCACGTGGACTCGAACTCCACGGGAACCTGGGAGGAGGCCGCCGAAGGGAGTAGGAAAGAGGGCAGGAACAGAAAGAGGACCAGCCATAGAACTCGAGACCGGTGCTGAGTCAGGTGCGTCATGGTCGACAACCCCAATCTGGATTTGGGTGCAGAGATCTGGACTGCAGAATGGAGACAGCTGGACCCTGGCGCAAAGGGAACGGCCAAGGACGAGCCGCGGGTGGCTCGCTGCTGGTGGCTCGGTGCCTGGCTGAAAGGAAGTCCGGGGGTGCCCTATCTGGGCTTCGGCAGATTCTCCCGACGGGCTTTCGATAAGACCTCGATGAACCTGGGGTCGGAGCGAACCGAATCCCAGGCTGGATCGGTCCAGAGGGCGAGGAGGTGGCGGTCCTTGATCTCCACGGCTTCCGTGAGTTTCTGGAAAGCCTCTTCGGTCCGTTCC